>NZ_CP133838.1:2762908-3069898 GCF_031432975.1 Buttiauxella selenatireducens
ACCTTTCACGTCGCTTTGCCCAGCGCGGTTTCTCACCTCGTGAGTTCCGTCTGACCATGACGCGCGGTGACATCGGTAACTACCTGGGCCTGACCGTTGAAACCATCAGTCGCCTGTTAGGTCGCTTCCAGAAAAGTGGCATGCTGGCAGTGAAAGGCAAGTACATTACTATCGAAAATAGCGAAATTCTTGCACAACTCGCTGGTCAATCGCGCAACGTTGCTTGATTTCTGCTTCCCTGAGTCGGATCTCTAAATTTTCCTGATTTATTGATCCGGCAAAGGGTTATCACCTGTTTCAATCTACACATATAGGTTAATCTTACTTAACAGACTGTGGTTAAGCAGTTGTAAGGAGACCTGTATGGCAAAGTATCAAAACATGCTAGTCGCAATAGATCCCAATCAGGACGATCAACCCGCCCTGCGGCGTGCTGTTTACTTGCATCAACGGATTGGTGGCAGGATTAAAGCCTTTCTGCCTATCTATGATTTTTCCTACGAAATGACCACCCTTCTGTCGCCAGATGAGCGCACGGCTATGCGTAAAGGCGTCATTAGCCAGCGTGCGGCCTGGATTAAAGATCAAGCCCAGTACTACATTGATTCAGGTGTCCCCATTGAAATCAAAGTGGTTTGGCATAATCGTCCGTTTGAGGCAATTATTCAGGAAGTAATAAGCGGTGGACACGACCTGGTGCTCAAAATGACGCACCAGCACGATAAACTGGAAGCGGTCATTTTCACCCCAACCGACTGGCATTTGCTTCGTAAATGCCCAAGCCCGGTGTGGATGGTTAACGAAAAGCCATGGCCGGAAGGTGGACGAGCGGTCGTCGCAGTAAACCTGGCGAGTGAGGAGCAGTACCACAACGCGCTCAACGAGAAGTTGGTTAAAGAGACGATTCGTCTCGCCGAAGATGTTAACCACACTGAAGTTCACCTCGTGGGTGCCTACCCGATAACCCCAATTAATATTGCCATCGAACTTCCCGATTTTGACCCGAGTGTTTATAACGATGCCATCCGCGGCCAGCATTTAGTCGCGATGAAAGCGTTGCGTCAGAAATTTGGTATCGATGAGAAAATGACTCACGTCGAGAAAGGACTACCGGAAGAAGTGATCCCCGACCTGGCTGAGCATCTGCAAGCAGGTATCGTGGTTCTTGGTACGGTGGGACGCACCGGACTATCCGCTGCTTTCCTCGGCAATACCGCTGAGCAAGTTATTGACCATTTGCGCTGTGATTTGTTGGTCATCAAACCTGATGAGTACCAAACTCCAGTTGAAATGGATGACGATGAAGACGATTAACGTTCTAATTTGATAAAGAAAAGGCCGCCCATGCAGAACATGAGCGGCCTTTTTATTTACCTGGGTGCTTAATCTCATACATAACACTAACGTGGCGGGGAAAATCCCCCGCCACTGACCTACTTAACCTCGTACTTACGACCTCATACAGGCTAACGATGCCGCCACCTCGATGCCTCCTTTTCGGTAATGGAGTTCACACAGTGAATCCTTTACCAGAAAAATAATCATGAGGATTGTCAGACAGATAACGATCAAACTGAACAGCCTGTTTTTCGACGACATCTTCGCCTCCTGCGTTGCAAACACAAAATTAAGAGGCTACTATCATGGTGTCTATGCATGAGAGGGCCTCGGGTTGGTTTAACTAACTCGGGGCTTTTTTCTGTCTGCTTTTCACCATACGGGTCGAAGCATTCAGCTTCAGCACCCGCCGATATTTTACTCACCACCCAGCGACTTATCTATTAAATTATTCCATAGATTCAGATGGTTGAATGTAATGTTGCATTCATTCCTGTGATGGACAGGCGAAAAAAAACCGCCTGTTAAGGCGGTTTTGGAATACCACTCGCAAATTAGAGCGCTTTAAGAATTGCTTCAACGCTGGCTTTAGCATCGCCAAACAGCATGTGCGTATTATCTTTAAAGAACAGCGGGTTTTGCACCCCAGCGTAACCGGTATTCATCGAACGTTTGAACACGATAACGTTCTGCGCTTTCCACACTTCCAGCACTGGCATACCCGCGATTGGGCTGCGAGGATCTTCAAGTGCTGCTGGGTTAACGGTGTCATTCGCGCCGATAACCAGAACGGTGTCGGTGTCGGTGAAATCATCGTTAATTTCGTCCATCTCCAGAACCACGTCGTACGGAACGCGAGCTTCTGCCAACAGAACGTTCATGTGGCCAGGCAAACGCCCCGCAACAGGGTGGATACCAAAGCGAACTTTGATGCCACGAGCGCGCAGTTTCTCAGTGATTTCAGCCACAGGATATTGCGCCTGCGCCACCGCCATACCGTACCCTGGAGTAATGATCACAGACGTCGAGTTTTTCAACAGGTCAGCCGTGTCTTCCGCATTGATTTCACGGTGCTCGCCCACTTCTTCGCCTTCACCCGTAGAAGAGCCATCAGTGCCGAAGCCGCCCGCGATAACGCTGATAAAGGAACGGTTCATCGCCTTACACATGATGTAAGACAGAATCGCACCGGAAGAACCGACCAGCGCACCGGTCACGATCAGCAAGTCGTTGCTGAGCATAAAGCCCGCAGCCGCTGCCGCCCATCCTGAGTAGGAGTTCAGCATGGAAACCACAACCGGCATGTCTGCGCCACCAATCGACGCCACCAGGTGCCAACCAACAACCAGCGCGATGATCGTCATCACCAGCAATGCCAGAACTTGCAGACCAACGCTTTCCGTACGCACGAAGATAATCAGCATGGCGAAGGAAATGACCAACGCCGCGAGGTTCAGCTTGTGACGGTTTGGCAACATCAGTGGTTTTGAGGAGATCTTGCCGCGCAGTTTACCAAAGGCCACGATGGAACCTGTGAAGGTCACCGCACCGATGAAGATACCGAGAAACACTTCCGTTAAATGGATGTTTTCCATTACCGGCTCAAGACCTGGCGCGTGATCAAGGTAGCTGTTGAAGCCAACCAGAACCGCTGCCAGACCGACGAAGCTGTGCAGAATCGCAACCAGCTCCGGCATCTCGGTCATCTCAACTTTTTTCGCAAGGTGAATACCAATGGCACCACCAATCACCATAGCCACGATAATCCAGACAACGTTGCCCGTTTCAGGCCCAAAGATGGTTGCAACCAGTGCGATCCCCATCCCGGCCATACCGAACAAGTTACCTTGTTTAGATGTTTCGTGTTTTGACAGCCCCGCCAGGCTGAAAATAAACAGAATAGCGGCAACAATGTATGCTGCTGTAACTAATCCACCAGACATGTGTTACCCCTTAGTTCTTCCGGAACATTTTCAGCATGCGCTGAGTGACGGTGAAACCACCAAAAATATTGATACTGGCAATCAGCACCGCGATAAAGCTCAGGAAGCTCACCCAGCCACCATGGCCAATTTGCAGCAATGCGCCAACCACGATGATCCCTGATATGGCGTTTGTCACTGACATCAACGGTGTATGCAGTGCATGAGAAACGTTCCACACCACGTAGTAACCGACCACACACGCCAGTGCGAACACGGTGAAGTGGCTGAGGAACTCTTTCGGAGCGACATCCGCAAGCCAACCAAACAGAATAATCGCCAGGGCCATAAACGCATATTTACGCCATGGTGATGCAGGTTTTTTCTCTTCAACCGGTGCAGCAGCAGGTTTTGCGGCAGCCTGTGGTTGCGCAGAAACCTGAATCGGAGGCGCAGGCCAGGTCACTTCGCCATCGCGAATAACCGTCACACCGCGGATCACCACATCTTCGAAATCAACCACGGTATTGCCATCTTTCTCTTTGCAGAGCAGTTTGAGCAAGTTAACCAGGTTGGTGCCATAAAGCTGAGACGACTGGGTTGGCAAACGGCCCGGTAAATCGGTGTAACCGATAACTTTTACCCCGTTTGGCGTGACAGTCACTTTGTCCGCTACGGTGTATTCGCAGTTCCCGCCGTTTTGTGCAGCCAAATCAACAATGACGCTGCCTGGTTGCATGGAATCAACCATTTCACGTGTGATGAGTTTTGGTGCCGGTTTGCCTGGGATCAGAGCCGTGGTAACAATAATGTCGACTTCTTTGGCCTGTGCCGCGAAGAGTGCCATTTCAGCTTTGATGAACGCCTCGGACATGACTTTGGCATAACCATCACCACTGCCCGCTTCTTCCTTAAAGTCCAGTTCAAGGAACTCAGCACCCATACTTTGCACTTGTTCTTTTACTTCAGGACGGGTGTCGAACGCGCGGACGATTGCGCCAAGGCTGTTTGCCGCACCAATCGCTGCAAGACCGGCAACACCGGCACCGATGACCATTACTTTAGCCGGCGGTACTTTACCCGCTGCCGTAATTTGCCCGGTAAAGAAACGACCAAATTCATGAGCAGCTTCAACAATTGCGCGATAACCCGCAATGTTTGCCATGGAGCTCAGGGCATCAAGGGATTGCGCACGAGAAATACGCGGCACGGAATCCATCGCCATTACGGTGACGTTTTTGGCCGCCAGTTTTTCAAGCAATTCTGGATTTTGCGCAGGCCAGATAAAACTCACCAGCGTAGTACCTTCACGCAGGAGCTCGATTTCGCTGTCCTGTGGTGCGTTCACTTTCAGAACCACGTCAGACTGCCAAACGTCAGCAGTATCTGAAATGGTTGCGCCTGCGTGTACAAACGCTTCGTCGTCGAAGCTTGCCAGTTTACCCGCACCACTTTCGACTGCGACGGTGAAGCCAAGCTTCAGCAATTGCTCCACTGTTTTTGGCGTGGCTGCCACGCGGGATTCTCCCGCCCATCGCTCTTTTGGTACCCCAATACGCATAGTATTCCCTTCCATCTGATATTTTTTGTTGATGGTTTGTCAGACATTGCCATGGCAATTCAGACACGTTGCCTGTTTAACACCCAAGGCAATCGTCATTTCCGTTACCCGTTCAATGAAAAATACATCTGTAACAAACTTTTTATAACCTACTGAAAATAACGCCTGTGATCTAGATCAGGATCTCAGTATTTGTATCATTATCGTAAAAGATTAGCGTTAAGCCTCTCAGACAGCTCTTTTCGACTGACTTTCATCTGTGAGACCTGATAATCCGCTTTAACAGCGACCCAATTCACGATTCTGAGCCATCGTAAATTGCATATTTAACATTGTATTAACTAATTAAGTTGTAAGCTTTACCGCTTTAACTGGTCAAAGCACTCTTTTATTAACATATAAATTTTCGTTATGGAAAAAATCCGCACTGAACCTTTGTAGGGTGAAAAATGGCGCAGACAGTTGCAGTGTTTCAATGCATAATCGGCGGCTAACAGGTAACCCACAGAGAATGCGGTATTTGTATTCATTTTGCGCAAGGCGAAGGATTATTTTTATGAAGCTCAAGACCACCCTTCTGGCGTCAGCACTGATTTCCCTTACTACGCTGTCCGCACAGGCAGCAACGGAATTGACACCGGACCAAGCTGCTGCTCTTAAACCTTTTGATCGCATTACCATCACTGGCCGTTTTAACTCGATTGGTGAAGCGGTGAATTCCGTTTCTAAACGTGCGGATAAAATGGGTGCGGCATCTTTCTACGTGTTGGACACTAACGATACCGGCAGCAGCGGTAACTGGCGTGTGGTTGCAGACGTGTATCATACTGATGCCCCTAAAGCTGAGAAACAGAATTACCGCGTAATCAATGGCGTGACCGAATTACCGAAAGACCAAGCATATGCTCTTGAGCCATTCGATACCGTGACAATCCAGGGTTTTTATCGCAGTCAGCCTGAAGTTAACGATGCCATTACGCGCGCCGCTAAACAAAAAGGTGCGGATTCGTACTTTATCGTGCGTCAAATCGACACCAACTCCGGTGGCAACCAGCGCATTACTGCGTTCATCTATAAAAAAGATGCCAAGAAACGTGTGCTGCAAAGCGCTGATGCGATCCCTGCTAACTCCGAAGCGGGTAAAGCAGCATTGGCAGCGGGCGGCGCGGCCGCTGCAAACGTTGAGATCCCAGGTGTTGCAACAACCAGTACCCCTACTTCTGATGTCGGTCGTTTCTTCGAAACACAAACCACTAAAGGTGGTCGTTACACCGTAACGCTGCCAGATGGCACAAAAATCGAAGAAGTGAATAAAGTGACTGCGGCGCAAATGGTTCCGTTTGATAGCGTGAAGTTCACGGGTCACTATAGCAGCAGCACAGAGGTGTCTTACCAGGTGGCTAAACGTGCCGCTAAGAAAGGCGCGAAGTACTACCACATCACCCGTCAATGGGAAGAACGTGGCGGTAACCTGACGATTAGCGCTGATTTGTATAAGTAAGTTTTCACCCCAGCAAAACTCCTAAAAAGGGCCAGTTGTGCCCTTTTTTTATTTCCCCGCGTATTTTGTGGTTCATGCCATTGCAAGCAGCGCTTACACTCCGTAAAATCCCGCGCCTTAGTGTTACCCACCATTTTTATGCACAAAAGCATAATAATTATTCTGGCTCTATTTTGAATTTTACAGGACTGCAATGGAAAAGAAGCTTGGCCTCGCTGCGTTAACTGCATTGGTTTTGAGTTCAATGCTCGGTGCTGGTGTATTTAGCCTACCGCAAAACATGGCGAGCGTGGCGAGTCCGGCAGCGTTGCTGATCGGCTGGGCCATTACAGGTGCTGGGATTTTACTGCTGGCACTAGCCATGTTGGTGTTGACTCGTTTGCGTCCCGATCTCGATGGCGGGATTTTTACTTATGCGCGCGAGGGCTTTGGTGAGCTGATCGGTTTCTTTTCGGCCTGGGGCTACTGGCTTTGTGCGGTCATCGCCAACGTTTCATATTTGGTTATCGTTTTCTCGGCGCTGAGTTTCTTCACTGACACACCAGAATTGCGTCTGTTTGGCGATGGTAATACCTGGCAGTCGATAGTCGGTGCCTCAGTATTGCTGTGGATGGTGCACTTCCTGGTAATGCGTGGCGTGCAAACCGCTGCCAGCATCAACCTGGTCGCGACCCTTGCGAAACTTCTGCCGTTGGGCCTGTTTGTTGTACTGGCGGCGATGGCCTTTAAACTCTCGACCTTTAAGCTCGACTTCAGCGGGATTGCGCTGGGCGTTCCGGTTTGGGAACAGGTCAAAAACACCATGCTCATTACCCTGTGGGTCTTTATTGGTGTTGAAGGTGCCGTCGTGGTTTCTGCCCGCGCGCGCAATAAAAATGATGTAGGTCGTGCCACATTGCTGGCGGTCATTGCCGCATTATGCGTTTATCTGCTGGTGACGTTGCTTTCACTGGGCGTCATTGCACGTCCAGAACTTGCCGGAATGCGTAATCCGTCAATGGCCGGTTTGATGGTTGAAATGATGGGGCCATGGGGTGAAATCATTATCGCCGCCGGGCTAATTGTTTCAGTGTGCGGAGCCTACTTAAGCTGGACGATTATGGCAGCCGAAGTGCCTTTCCTGGCCGCCACCCACAAAGCTTTCCCGAAAATGTTTGCCCGTCAGAACAAAAACAATGCGCCATCCGCGTCCCTGTGGCTCACTAATATCAGCGTACAAATTTGCCTGGTGTTGATTTGGCTGACCGGGTCGGATTACAACACCCTACTGACCATTGCTTCAGAAATGATTCTGGTGCCCTACTTCCTTGTCGGTGCCTATTTGCTGAAAATCGCAACTCGTCCGCTGCATAAGGCGATTGGTCTTGGTGCATGTATTTATGGCTTATGGTTGCTTTATGCATCTGGCCCCATGCATTTACTGCTTTCAGTGGTACTGTATGCGCCTGGTTTATTAGTCTTTATGTACACACGCAGTACACATACGCATGATATTGGGCTGAATTTGAAAGAAAAATCAGTCATCGTCTTCATGCTGGTGGCAGCGTTTCCGGCGACGTGGATACTGGTGAAGTAACTCGATTCATCGCACAAAACAGGTCAGAAAACAGGAGCCGCCAATGGGGATTGCATCATCCGCACGTCCAATTTTAATTACCGGAGCGGGTAAACGAATTGGCCTGGCTTTAGCTCAGCACTTTCTGGCCCAACAGCAACCGGTGATTATCAGCTACCGCACGCGTTATGCGGCGGTAGATTCTCTTGAGCAAGCCGGTGCTGTGTGTTTGTACGGGGACTTCTCGAGTAATGACGGCATTGAGCAATTTGCTAATGCCGTGAAACAACATTGCAGTGGCCTGCGCGCAATTTTGCATAATGCCAGTGCCTGGCTTGCGGAATCACCGGATGTATCGCCCGCTGAGACTCTGGCAGCAATGCTACAAATTCATGTCCATGCCCCCTACCTGCTCAATCTTCACCTCGAATCTTTACTTCGCGGACAAGGCCATGCCAGTGCCGACATCATTCACTTCACCGATTATGTTGTTGAGCGCGGAAGCGACAAGCATATTGCCTATGCCGCCAGTAAAGCCGCGCTGGATAATCTGACCCGTTCGTTTGCCCGTAAGCTGGCACCTGAAGTTAAAGTTAACGCGATTGCACCCGCGATGATTATGTTCAACGAACATGACGATGCTCAATATCGTCAGAAAGCGCTCAACAAATCGTTGATGAAAATTGCCCCCGGTGAACAAGAAATTATTGCCCTGGTCGATTATCTACTCAGTAGCCAATACGTCACCGGACGAACACATGCAGTGGATGGTGGCCGCCCGCTTCGGTGAATCTGTTTATCCACCATATATGGTGTTAACCGTGTAACCAGGGTATGTTTTCCTTTTGATTCGATGTGCTGGCCATGAACAAAATCGTATACGTAGAAGACGATCCGGAAGTAGGAGCGTTGATTGCCGCTTACCTCGGCAAACATGACATCGACGTTATTGTCGAAAGCCGCGGTGATCGCGCCGAAGCGACTATTGCGCAACAGAATCCTGACCTCGTACTGCTGGATGTCATGTTGCCAGGTAAAGATGGCATGACGTTGTGCCGTGATTTGCGTCCGCAATGGGATGGCCCGATTGTCTTACTCACCTCTCTCGACAGCGATATGAACCATATTTTGTCGCTTGAAATGGGGGCTAACGATTATATTCTTAAAACCACTCCGCCCGCCGTTCTGCTCGCTCGTTTACGTCTTCATCTGCGCCAGCGCGTCTCTGCACAACTTACTGTCGAAAGCAGCACCAATGCGCTTAAACCTCACAAAGCGATGCGCTTTGGCACGTTGTGTATCGACCCGGTAAACCGCCAGGTCACGTTGGGTAGTGAAACCATTACGCTCTCAACCGCGGATTTCGATTTGTTGTGGGAACTCGCTACCCATGCGGGACAAATCATGGACCGCGATGCGTTGCTAAAAAACCTGCGCGGCGTGACCTATGACGGCTTAGATCGCAGCGTCGATGTCGCGATTTCCCGCTTGAGAAAAAAACTCTACGACAGCGCTACTGAGCCATTCAGAATCAAAACCGTGCGTAATAAAGGCTACCTGTTTGCCCCACATGCCTGGGAGAGTGAAGCGTAAATTTCTCAATCGAGAAAATGCTTCAATTATGCAGCCGTCGCCCCTTCAGTAAATTACGCGTTTTCGGTGCCAGCCCATCGAATTCGCGCCCTGCCTTTTTTATTACCCTAAGTGAACGTTTAATTAAGTCGTCTGCACTATAGAAACACTCACTCTCGATATGATAGATTCCACTACCGATATATTTATTCTCACATCGCTTATTTAATATTTCATAAGAAGATCAACTTTATTATTTCGATGTATTTATTTTGTTATCAGTCTGTTTTATTTACAACTCCCCAGACGATTCCATTGTTTATACAACGCTATTATTTGTTGTAAGCATGTTGCCAATAACAATTAAACCTGAATTTTTTAATGCTTTATTATGGACATTATAAACTCAGCCAAATGTACAAGAAAAACAATTCGGCACCTCCGTGAATACTAAAATGACAGAGTTTTATAATTCAGTTATTTGCTTAAAAACAACCCTTAATGAGCTTAATTGCTTTAGGTAATTTCGTGATAAAAGAGTGGCTTTACAACAATCTGCTACGTCGTTTAAATAACAGTCAGATCAAGTTGTTAAACAATCGCTATGCTAATGCCATTATCGCCAGCACGATGGCTATCGTTCCTCTTTCGATTGTACGTGGGCTTGTGATTACCGCGTCGGTCATCTGTGACACGGCAGGATTCAACAGCGCCGCCGTTTGGTTCATGCAATTGCAGATCGGCTTCTTAGCCCTGGCACCGCTGGTGATGAATATCTATATCGCCGTACACTGGGCCGTGAGAAACCGTCTTTCCCAAATTTACTGTATTGCACTGAGCATCAGTACCTTGATGATTTTCCGTCGCATACTCGATAATAATGCGCAGTTTTTCCTCGATATTAGTATTCCTATGGCGTTAGCCTCAGGAATCATCGGCAATGTATTGCAGGAGATTGTCAGTAAAAAACTGCTCAAAATCCGTCAATGGAATGATAACACTAACATCACTATTGTCTCTTTTTTCATCACGCTGGGAATTATCGCTCTGTTTAGCAGCGTAATAAAATTAGGGGCGGAAATTTACGTCACCAATGTGATGAGCTTCTTTAGCCGTATTTCGGTGTATTTTTATCCGACAGATTTCTTACACGGTATTTCGTATGTGCTGTTACGCAGTGTGCCATGGTTCTTTGGTTTGCACGGTTATTATCTATTTATGGACATTGATGTCGCTTTTACTGCGGCTGCAAAAGTTAACATTAGCGAATGGCATGCAGGACACAGCGCGCTCAATATTCTCAGCCCGGTGTTTTATGATATGTGGTGTAATTCCGGAGGCACCGGAAACACGCTAAGCCTGATCATCTGTATTTTAATGCAACCAAAGAGCCCGCACCGACGTTTGCTGAGTATTGCCGCCCCCATGGCGTTATTTAATATCAATGAGCCACTGATTTTTGGCTTCCCGATTGTACTCAATCCCGTGATGATTATTCCGTTTGTCCTGACACCGTTAACGGCCTATCTGGTGGCCTACGGCGCGACCTATATGGATCTCATTCCACGAATTTCAGAAATCGTCAGTTGGTCAACGCCTGGACCGCTTAAAGTGTGGTTAGCCAGCGGCCATTCAGTGAGTGCGCTAATAGTGTATCTATTGCTGCTCGTCCTTGGGGTCATCATTTATCACCCATTCGTCAAAAGCTCGTTAAAACAATCCGTCGCTGAAAACACCAATCTGGATTTACTGACCGGCGAGATGAAAGTCAATCAGCCGGCTGACTTTGAAATGGTGCCCAATTACAGCCATGTCGTGGAGCAAAACAACTATATCGAGGCGCAGCGGCAAATTGAGAAGCTGCAAAGAGACGGGCAGTTCATCCTCTATTTCCAGCCCCAGGTGCGTATTGCAGACAGTAAAATAGTCGCTCTTGAAGTATTGATACGCCACCAAAGCGACGCAGGAAAAATCACTCCACCGGTGTTCCTGAAATATTATGAGCAGACCGGCATGATGCCGGAGATTGATTTCTGGGTGATGGAACATGCTCTGGATTATGTCCGCGAGCATATGTCTGACTGCGAGAAGATGACGCTCTCGGTGAATATTTCACCTCAGACGCTGATTGACTACCGGCTTCCGAACCTGGTGCGCAAGGTGATGGCAACCCCTCTCCCGTCCGGGTGGAATCTGGAATTTGAAATAACCGAGTCACAAAAAGTGCAGGATCCGGTACGCGTCGCAGAAGTTTTGGAAAAACTGCGCGAACTAGGCATCAAGATTGCGCTGGATGACTTTGGTTCCGGATACTCAACGTTGCATTATCTGACACGCTACCCGCTGGATAAAATTAAGCTCGATCGCTCCATGGTTCTGGGTTTAGCCAAACCCGATGGATTTAACTTCCTGCAGCAGGTCGTGAAGCTATGCACGGTGATTCAGTGTGAAATTTTGATTGAGGGCGTCGAAACTCAGCAAGAATTAGAACTGGTGCAAAAAGCAGGAATTGAGCTGTGCCAGGGCTTTTTCTACTATCGGCCATTACCGGGAGACGTGGTTTACCCACTCCTGAAGGAACAACGACAGCAAGCAAGCCTCGCCCATCAACAGGTTGCTGCAACGGTATAGCGCCCTCCTTTCTGCACGGATACGCCAGAGTTCTGCACACCAGATATTGTATGCAGGGGCAAACCCTGCTTACATAGCCAGCCAGATGGGGCATGAAATTTCTAAAACGACGCCACTCCTGTCCCCATAGCGCGCCTGGACTCCAGGAGGCTGCCCCAACCAACTGATAAGCCGGTGATTTCCGTTGAAAAAGTTATTTATTCAGTTCTATCTTTTGCTGTTCGTCTGCTTTCTGGTGATGACCATGCTGGTTGGCCTGGTTTACAAATTCACCGCTGAGCGTGCTGGCCGCCAGTCGCTGGATGATTTGATGAAGAGCTCGCTGTATTTGATGCGCAGCGAGTTGCGTGAAATCCCGCCTCGCGACTGGAACCGCACCATCAAAGATCTCGACCTTAACCTGTCCTTTAAACTCCATATCGAGCCAATGGACAAGTTCAAACTTGATGAGATAACCATGCGTCATCTGCGTGAAGGCGAAATTGTCGCCCTCGACGACGAATACACGTTTATTCAGCGTATCCCCCGCAGCCATTATGTTCTTGCCGTCGGCCCGATTCCCTATCTCTTTTTCTTGCATCAAATGCGCTTGCTGGATGTGGCATTGATGGCATTTATTGCGATCTCGCTCGCCTTCCCGGTTTTTATTTGGATGCGACCCCATTGGCAAGACATGCTGAAACTGGAAACAGCGGCGCAAAGATTAGGTAAAGGGCATCTTGATGAGCGTATCCATTTCGACAGCGCTTCAAGTTTTGAGCGCTTAGGTGTCGCATTCAACCAGATGGCAGACAGCATCAACGCACAAATTGCCAGTAAGAAGATGCTGATTGACGGAATTGCGCATGAACTGCGAACACCACTGGTGCGCTTGCGTTATCGCCTTGAGATGAGCGACAACCTGACGGATGCGGAATCACTGGCGCTAAACCGTGATATTGGCCAACTGGAAGCCCTGATTGAAGAACTGCTGACTTACGCGCGCCTCGACCGCCCGCAAACGGAGTTGCAACTGGCAAGTGTGGATGTTCCACGCTGGCTTGATGAGCACATTGCCGATGTCAGAATCATTCATCCTCAGCTCGATATTCAACTGGATACACCATTAGCAGGTAATTTTGGTTTAATCGACCTGCGCCTGATGGAGCGTGTCACCGATAATCTGGTCAATAACGCGCTGCGTTACAGTAATGAGAAATTGCGAATCAGTTTGTGGCTCGACAACAGAACCGCAATTTTACAAGTTGAGGACGATGGTCCGGGTATTCCAGCCGAAGAACGCGAACGGGTATTTGAACCGTTTGTTCGCCTTGACCCCAGCCGCGACCGCGCCACGGGCGGATGCGGGCTAGGACTTGCGATCGTTCATTCTGTCGCAACGGCGATGGAAGGTTCGGTGGGCGTAGACAGCGGTGCGCTGGGTGGCGCCCGCTTCCGCTTTAGCTGGCCAATCAAAACGGAATCCCCTTTAGCGTTAGCCTCCGTGACGCCGCGCCGCTAAAAATCATGTTTCCCTGCCAGGCCATCGAAACGACGATGGTCAGGTTCATCTCCCTGTGTTATAAATTCATAAGTATGTTGTAACTAACGAGTGGCAAAATGGCAAAATATGATTTGATTGAACGCCTGACCAGCACCTTCCGCGAGCTTGAGCGCGACTTACATCAACTTCGTGAGCAACTCGATAGTTACAGATTGTTGGTGGGACGTGTGTTCCCCTTACCTGGAGTGGATAAAGGGAAGGAACATGATGCCGTCACGAAAATAGAAGTGACCCAATTACTGGGGCACGTGGCACATCAGTCCACCCTTTCCCATTTTACGCGCTTGTTCATCCAGCAACAGTCGGAGAAAACCAGCAGCAAAGCCGCTGTACGCTTGCCTGGCGCCGTTTGTTATCAGGTCGATGAGAGAGAACGTGAACAAACGCTGGCACTGATTGAGCGAATCAATCAGCGAAAACAGGCGTTTGAAAATATTGTCAGTGTGGAATCCGGTTTACCCAGCGTGCAGCGTTTTGAATGGGTACACCGCCAACTTCCGGGGCTTATCACGCTTAACGCTTACCGGACTATCACGTCGCTTGATAACCCCAGCACGCTCAATTTTGGCTGGGCGAATAAGCAAATAATTAAGAACTATTCCAGACGCGACGTTATCGAGATACTTGAAAAAAGCCTTAACGCTAATCGCGCAGTGCCACCCTATACCCGTGAACAATGGGCTGAACAAATTACCCGAGAACTCAATGACATCAGTCGTTTGTCGGATAATACGCGCCTGAAAATCAAGCGCCCCGTCAAAGTGCAACCTGTGGCCCGAGCCTGGTATCAGGAACGCAAAAAACAGGTTCAGCATGCCTGCCCTTCACCGCTGGTCGTCCTGTGTAATCCTGACAACGGTGAAATGCCGCCGGATATTGGCGAGTTGCTCAATTATGATGCGGATAATATCCGCCATCGCTATAAACCAGATGCGCAACCGTTGCGGTTGGTGATCCCGCGCCTGCATCTTTACTGCGAAGAATAGATACAGGCGCGATGAAGCTTACTGTTTCATACTGCCGACCATCTCTTCCGGGCGGACCCAGGCATCAAATTCGCCCTCGGTCAGATAACCCAGCTTTAACGCAGATGCCTTCAATGTCAGCCCTTCTTTATGGGCTTTCTTGGCAATCTCTGCGGCTTTGTCGTAGCCAATATGGGTATTGAGTGCGGTCACCAGCATCAGCGATTCATTCAGCAACTGTGTGATTCGATCCCGGTTAGGTTCGATACCCACCGCACAATGTTCGTTGAAACTTTCCATGCCATCAGCCAACAAACGCACCGATTGCAGGAAGTTATGAATCACCATCGGGCGATATACGTTGAGCTCAAAGTTACCCGAAGCGCCGCCCATATTGACCGCCACGTCGTTACCCATCACCTGGCAGCACAGCATAGTCATCGCTTCACACTGCGTCGGGTTGACTTTGCCTGGCATAATTGAACTGCCGGGTTCGTTTTCAGGAATGGCGATTTCACCAATTCCACAGCGTGGCCCTGAGGATAACCAACGGACATCGTTGGCAATTTTCATCAACGATGCCGCCAGCCCTTTTAATGCCCCATGGCAATGAACCAGCGCATCACAAGTTGCCAGTGCTTCAAATTTATTCGGTGCAGTGATGAACGATTGGCGAGTAATCTCAGCCAGTTCTTTTGCGACGCGTACCGCGTATTCAGGATGAGTATTCAGTCCAGTTCCCACCGCCGTGCCGCCTAATGCCAGCTCCGCAACGTGCGGTAAGCTGTCTTCGACATGCTTGAGATTATGTTCAAGCATGGCCACCCAGCCGGAAATCTCCTGGCCAAGGGTTAGCGGTGTCGCATCCTGCAAGTGCGTACGGCCAATTTTGACGATGTCGCGGAAAGCGTCGGCTTTGCCTTGTAACGTCGCTTTCAACACGTTTAATTGTGGGATGAGCTGTTCACGCACCGCGATCAGCGCCGCAACGTGCATTGCTGTCGGGAAAACGTCATTTGAGCTTTGGCTCTTATTCACGTCGTCATTGGGATGAACATTGCGCTCCATTCCGCGCACACCGCCAAGAATTTCACTTGCTCGGTTAGCCAGTACTTCATTCATATTCATGTTGCTCTGGGTACCAGAGCCTGTTTGCCAGATGGCGAGCGGGAATTCGTCGGGATGCTTACCGTCCAGCACTTCGTCAGCCGCCTCGATAATGGCTTTACCTCGGGTGTTGTCCAACAAGCCGAGATCCATATTCACCTTCGCGGCTGCGCGTTTGGTTAACGCCAACGCCTGGATCAGCGCCGTGGGCATTTTTTCAGTGGAAATGCGGAAGTGCTCAAGTGAGCGCTGAGTTTGTGCGCCCCACAGTTTATCTGCCGGGACGTCAATTGGGCCCATTGAGTCTGATTCACTACGAACGGCTACCATTTCATTCTCCTTAGATTTTGAGCAAAAAAAACCGCCCTTATGGGCGGCTTATAATGTTTACTTCACGCATCGCGTACATTGAGAGGCGTGTATTTTCTGGAAGAAGTCATTGCCCTTGTCATCGACCAGAATAAAGGCTGGGAAGTCTTCGACTTCGATTTTCCAGATAGCTTCCATCCCCAGTTCCGCGTACTCGACACAGGTCAGGCTCTTGATGCTTTGTTGCGCCAGAACCGCAGCTGGACCGCCGATACTACCCAGATAGAAACCACCGTGTTTATGGCAGGCATCCGTCACCTGTTGGCTGCGGTTACCTTTTGCCAGCATCACCATGCTGCCGCCGTTGGCTTGCAGCAGATCAACATACGAGTCCATACGCCCTGCGGTTGTCGGCCCCAACGAGCCCGATGCATAACCGTCTGGCGTTTTGGCCGGGCCTGCGTAATACACAGGATGATCCTTGATGTATTGCGGTAAGCCTTCACCGTTGTCGATACGTTCTTTGAGTTTAGCGTGGGCGATGTCACGTGCCACAATAATCGTGCCACTTAAAGAAAGACGCGTGGAAACCGGGTATTGCGATAACTGTTTTAAGATCTCACTCATTGGGCGATTCAGGTCGACTTTAATCGCCTCGCCTTCGCCCGCCTGACGCAGTTCCTGCGGAATAAATTTGCCAGGATTATGCTCGAGTTTCTCAATCCAGATACCGTCACGATTGATCTTCGCTTTAATGTTGCGGTCAGCGGAACAAGAGACGCCCATACCTACCGGGCATGACGCCCCGTGACGCGGCAAACGCACAACGCGGATATCGTGGGCGAAATATTTACCACCAAACTGCGCACCGAGCCCCAGATTCTGCGCTTCTTTGAGCAGTTCTTCTTCAAGCTGAACATCGCGGAAGGCCTGGCCGTGTTCATTACCTTCCGTTGGCAGCCCGTCGTAATATTTGGTGGATGCCAGTTTGACCGTTTTCAGCGTGGCTTCGGCTGAAGTTCCACCAATCACAAACGCCACATGGTACGGCGGACACGCAGCCGTACCGAGGCTACGCATTTTATCAACCAGGTAATCTTTCAGGCGGCCAGGACTCAGCAGCGCCTTCGTTTCCTGATACAGATAGGTTTTGTTCGCTGAGCCGCCGCCTTTGGCAACGCAGAGGAATTTATATTCGTCACCGTCAACGGTGTACAGGTCGATTTGCGCAGGCAAGTTGGTGCCAGTGTTGACCTCTTTGTACATGTCCAGCGCGGCGTTTTGCGAATAGCGCAGGTTATCTTCAATAAAGGTGTTGTAGACGCCGCGAGACAGCGCTTCTTCATCACCACCACCGGTCCAGACACGTTGGCCTTTTTTACCCATGATGATCGCCGTGCCGGTATCCTGGCAGGTCGGCAAAATGCCTTTCGCAGCGATTTCGGAGTTACGCAGGAACTGGAGCGCAACGTACTTATCGTTTTCAGAGGCTTCAGGATCATTCAGGATATCGGCCACTTGCTGTTGGTGAGCGGGGCGCAACATAAACGAGGCATCATGGAATGCGTGTTGGGTCAGTAACGTGAGGGCTTTGGGGTCAACTTTCAGGACTTCCTGCCCTTCGAACTCTGACACTGAAACATAATCACTGCTTAGCAAGTAGTATTCTGTTTCGTCTTTTTTTAACGGGAACGGCTCTTGATAATGAAAGGCTTTATTCGACATTGTTCTCTCACTTACGACATTTATTTTTAGCACGCCAATATGCTACACAATTATTTAACAAAAACTGAGACTAGTACGACTTTTTACTCCCCTGGTTACTTCATCTCAGATAATTGGTTTAATAGCCGGAACTTTAGCTAGATTACAACAGGGCTTGATAATGCAAAAACTCATCAACTCAGTGCAAAACTATGCATGGGGAAGTAAAACTGCGTTAACGGAACTTTATGGCGTGCAAAATCCAGAAAACGTGCCGATGGCAGAACTCTGGATGGGCGCACATCCGAAAAGCAGCTCAAAAATCCTTGAAAATGGTCAACCGCGTTCACTACGTGATGTCATTGATGCTAACAAGCCCACGCTATTAGGTAAGGCCGTGGCAGAGCGTTTTGGTGAGTTACCGTTTCTCTTCAAAGTGTTGTGTGCCGACCAACCCCTTTCCATTCAGGTTCACCCGAACAAAAAAGCCTCTGAATTAGGTTTTGCCAAAGAGAACGCGGCAGGTATCCCTTTAGATGCGGCCGAGCGTAACTACAAAGATCCAAACCACAAACCCGAGCTCGTGTTCGCTTTAACACCGTTCCTCGCCATGAATGCATTCCGCGAATTTGCCGATATTGTTTCGCTGCTGCAGCCTGTCTCAGGCGCACATCCGGCCATCGCACATTTCTTGCAAGAGCCTAATGCTGAACGTTTGTCACAGCTTTTCGCCAGTTTGCTGAACATGAAAGGTGATGAGAAGTCACGCGCGTTGGGCGTATTAAAAGCCGCGCTAAACAACCAACAGGGCGAGCCGTGGGAAACCATTCGTGTCATTTCTGAGTTCTACCCGGATGACAGCGGCTTGTTCTCGCCACTGCTGTTAAACGTGGTGAAATTGCAGCCAGGTGAAGCGATGTTCCTGTTCGCCGAAACGCCGCACGCTTACCTGAAAGGTGTCGCGCTGGAAGTCATGGCAAACTCCGATAACGTGCTGCGTGCGGGCCTGACACCAAAATACATCGACATTCCTGAGCTGGTCGCAAACGTGAAGTTTGAACCTAAACCGGCAGATCAATTGCTGACACAACCCGTGAAACGGGCGGACGAGCTAGACTTCCCTATTCCGGTTGATGATTTCGCCTTCTCTTTGCACGATCTCAGCGCTCAACAAACCCCGCTCGCCCAAACCAGTGCGGCTATCGTGTTTTGTACCGAAGGCGAAGCGGTATTGAGTAAAGACCAACAGCAACTGGTGCTCAAACCGGGTGAATCTGCCTTTATTTCCGCAGAAGAATCACCGGTTTCTCTCAGCGGCGTTGGCCGTGTAGCGCGCGTTTACTCCAAAATCTGAGTTGTAAGCAACTTACTGATTTTTTATGGATAGATTGCTAAGCTCTTTAGGATATACCCAAAATAATTCGAGTTGCAGGAAGGCGGCAAGAGAATGAGTCCCGATGAGCTTACTCAAGTAAGTGATTCGGGCGATTGAACGTAGCCAACGCACGTGCAGCTCGAAGAATGAAGGGTAAACGTTTCTTAAATGCCTGCTGGCATTTCAATCGTCTGCCGGAGGACTACCGGCAGACGCACTTAATATGGACGACGACAGAATGAAAAAATCACTGGTTGCTGTAGGTGTCATTGTGGCTTTGGGTGTGGTGTGGACGGGCACAGCCTGGTACACCGGTAAACAGCTTGAAGGCCGCATGGCGGAGATGGTGGGTAATGCTAACGCCGTATTGAAAAAAGCCTCGCCAGAAGCAGGTTTAACGCTAAGCTACCAGGACTATCATCGTGGTCTATTCCATAGCTCAATGCAGCTGGTTATCAAACCCACTGCGGGAATGACCAGTGCGATTCTCAAGCCTGATCAAAGCATCGTTTTCAATGAAATCATCGATCATGGCCCGTTCCCCTTCGCACAGCTGAAAAAATTCAATCTGCTGCCGTCCATGGCATCCGTTCATACCACGCTTGTGAACAATCCGACGACTAAACCTTTGTTTGATATTACTAAAGGCCTGTCGTTTATCGATGCGCAAACGCGTATCGGCTATAGCGGTGATACCTCTTCAGATATCGATTTGCTGCCACTGGACTACGTTAAAGGCGAAGAGAAAGTCGCTTTCAGCGGTGGTCAGTTCAAAGCGGATGTCGATGGCAAGGGTGACAAAATTTCCATTCGCGGTGAAGCACAAAGCGGCCTGGTAAATACCAGCAATGAGTATGGCCAGCATGTGCAGATGACCTTTAATGGCATCAAAACCGAAGGCGATAGCAGCCGTAGCGAATTTATCGAGCGTATTGGTAGCCAAAAAGCGTCTATCGAAAAACTCGCCATTTCCGTTGAAGGCAAAGAAATGGCCGTTGTGGAAGGCTTAAGTATCAATGCCAAATCCGAATTGCAGGAAGATAAAAAGCATCTTTCCGGCCAAATTGATTACACCCTGAACTCACTAAAAGTGCAGAACCAGGATATTGGCAGCGGCAAATTAACGTTAAAAATCGGTAACCTCGATGGCGCAGCGGTTCAGGAATTCAGCAATAAGTACAATGCTGAGTCGCAAAAACTGCTGGCAGACCCTGCAACCGCACAGAATCCAGAAGCTTATCAGCAGCAAATTGTCGAACTGTTTGCCGCTAACCTGCCTCTGCTGTTGAAAGGGGATCCGGTGATCACCGTGGCACCATTAAGCTGGAAGAATGCAAAAGGTGAAAGTAGCTTTAATCTTTCGCTGTTCCTGAAAGACCCTGCCCTGACGACGACCGAGCCAACCACGCCGGAAGAGCAACTGAACCGTGTCGTGAAATCGCTGGATAGCAAACTGGTTATCCCAGTGGATATGGCAACTGCGTTTATGACTCAGGTAGCCCAGCTTGAAGGCTACCAGCCAGCCGAAGCCGCTAAACTTGCTGAACAGCAAATCAAAGGCCTGGCTGCGATGGGGCAAATGTTCCGTGTGACCACAATGGAAGACAACAAAGTGGTTTCCAGCCTGCAATACGCGAATGGCCAGGTAACGCTGAATGGGCAAAAAATGCCGCTAAGTGATTTACTGGGTATGTTCGGCATGCCAGGCATCGACGATCAATCCGCTCCAGCGCCAGAACTGGAAGCGCCTGCAACTCCTGCTACGCCAGCAGTACCGCAGCAGTAAT
This sequence comes from Buttiauxella selenatireducens, assembly GCF_031432975.1. Classification (GTDB taxonomy): domain Bacteria; phylum Pseudomonadota; class Gammaproteobacteria; order Enterobacterales; family Enterobacteriaceae; genus Buttiauxella; species Buttiauxella selenatireducens. Next base: position 2,783,779 of record NZ_CP133838.1, read on the forward strand.
ACTGACTTTTTGTCTCTGTAAAAGCCTCCTTCGTGGAGGCTTTTTCGTCTGGCTCAGCGCGTCTGTCAATGACCTCCAGCCCTTGTAAAAATCATCGCTAACTTTTCCGTACCACCAGTCTCGCGGGCATTATCTGGCTGCGAACTTCTTCGTTGTCGTTTTGTACGCGTTTCAGGATCCGTTGCCCGGCGCTACGGCCAATTTCACGTGCAGGCGTCGACACCCAGGTTAACGGTAAATCATCCAACTCATCGTCCATCACCTCGGCGAATGCGGCCAATGCGACGTGTTGGTCGTAATAACTGTCGATGCTTCCTTCACCGCTTTGCCGTCCGGCGCGCAGTAAACCAAACCACGCGCCCATCGCTACGGTGCTGTTGTGACAAAGTACGGCGGTGATGGTCGGGTTATGTTGTAAAAGCGTAGTTATTGCATCGGCCGCCTTCTTCTGGCTGGGTTCACATTCGATTATCCATTCACTGTGGAAAGGCAAACCGTATTTCAGCAAGGTTGCGCAGTAGCCGCCGACACGCTCGGCACGCGTTAATGAAGAACCGTCACCGCCCAGCCAGGCAATACGCTGATGGCCGCGCTTGATCAGGTGCTCCGTCACTAGCTGCGAGGCTTGCATGTTGTCCGGCCTGATAATATCGGCATCGTCGAGATAACTGGCTCGCGAGACAAAGACCAGCGGCAGATTTTTTTGTTCCGCAACCGTACGCATATCCGCGCCCTGTCCTGCCGCGCCAGCCACAATCACGCCGTCCACGCCCTGTGAAACCAGTGTCTCAAAGCAGCGCTGCATATGCTGGCCCTGACCGCCGCTTTGTGTCAGAAAGAGCAATTTCCCCTGTTTTTCCAGCTCATCAGTCAGGCCCGCAGTCAGTTCTGCATAGAAAGGATTGCACAGATCGCGCACGATCAAGCCAATAACGCCACTTTGGCCGCCACGCAAAGAGACGGCTTGCCGGTTACGTACAAATCCCAGCTTTTCTATGGCTTCGTTCACACGCATTCCTGTCGCCGGGGAGATGCGCCCTTTGCCACTGAGTACCAGAGAAACCGTGGTAACAGATACCCCAGCCGCTTCAGCAACCTCATTTATGGTGATTTTCTTTTCCTGAGTCGTCATTAGAAAGACGAAACCTCCATGAAACTAAATGTGGGGTAAAACGTTTTATCTTAATGCGTATATTAGGCCCTGTACCGAGATTTGGATCTGTGAGCTAACGCGCAATAAAGCTTGGTAAAACGTTTTATCATCCGCTTCGTTTTGTTCCCCTACCCATTTATCAACCAAGGTCAAGGAGTCGTTATGGCGGCTAATACACCACAAAAAATTACGCTTTGGGAGTTTTTTCAAAACCTTGGCAAAACCTTTATGTTGCCCGTGGCGCTGCTGTCGTTCTGCGGCATTATGCTGGGTATCGGCAGTTCGCTGAGCAGCCATGATGTGGTGACGCTGTTACCGGCATTAGGGAATCCCGTTTTACAGCTCATATTTGTCTGGATGAGCAAAGTTGGATCGTTTGCATTTAGCTTCCTGCCAATCATGTTCTGTATCGCCATTCCTTTAGGGCTGGCACGCGAGAACAAAGGTGTCGCTGCGTTTGCTGGTTTTGTTGGTTACGCAGTCATGAACCTGGCGGTAAACTTCTGGCTGACCGCAAAAGGCATTCTCCCGACGACTGACGCCGCTATTCTGAAGGCGAACAACATCCAGAATATCCTCGGTATTCAGTCCATCGATACCGGTATTTTGGGCGCGGTGATTGTCGGGGTGATTGTTTTCCTGCTGCATGAACGTTTCCACAATGTCCGCCTGCCTGATGCGCTGGCGTTCTTTGGCGGTACTCGTTTTGTGCCTATCATCACTACCCTGGTGATGGGGCTGGTGGGTCTGGTGATTCCGCTGATTTGGCCGGTATTTGCTGCGGGTATCAACGCGCTGGGCAATATGATCAACAGTGCTGGCGTATTTGGTCCGATGATCTTCGGGACTGGCGAGCGTTTATTATTGCCGTTTGGTTTGCACCACATTCTGGTGGCTCTGATTCGCTTTACTGAAGCTGGTGGTACGCTGGATGTTTGCGGGCACAGCGTGAGCGGTGCGTTAACTATCTTCCAGGCACAATTGAGCTGCCCGACTTCTCACGGTTTTGCGGAGAGTGCGACTCGCTTCCTGTCTCAGGGTAAAATGCCAGCGTTCCTTGGCGGCTTACCGGGTGCTGCATTGGCCATGTACCACTGTGCTCGCCCTGAAAATCGTCACAAAATTAAAGGCCTGCTGATTTCCGGCGTTATTGCTTGCGTCATCGGCGGTACAACTGAACCTCTGGAATTCCTGTTCCTGTTTGTGGCTCCGGTTCTGTATCTCATCCATGCTCTGCTGACCGGCCTTGGCTTTACTGTAATGGCCGTGTTGGGCGTTACTATCGGTAATACTGACGGTAACATCATCGATTTCGTGGTATTTGGTATTCTGCACGGTCTGGCCACCAAGTGGTACCTGGTGCCGGTTGTGGCTGCGATTTGGTTCACTGTTTACTACGTTATCTTCCGTTTCGCGATTACCCGTTTCAATATCAAAACCCCAGGTCGTGATGTCGAAAGCGCGGTAGAAAAAGCAGTTGTGGGTCAGGTAGGGAAATCCGGTTACAACGTGCCTGCAATCCTTGCAGCGCTGGGCGGAAAAGACAATATTGTCTCACTGGATAACTGCATCACTCGTCTGCGTTTATCAGTGAAAGATATGTCGTTGGTGGACAGTGCCGCACTGAAAAACCTGCGTGCCATTGGCGTGGTGCAGCTTAACCAACATAATCTGCAAGTGGTGATTGGGCCGCAGGTCCAGTCGGTAAAAGATGAAATGGCGCATCTGATGCAAACTGCTCAGGCGTAAATCACAGTGGGCGCTCCGGCGCCCATTTGTTGCGAGGTGATATGTTCGATTTTTCCACCCCCGTTGACCGACATGGAACCTGGTGTACCCAGTGGGATTATGTCGCAGACCGTTTCGGCGCCGCCGATCTCCTGCCCTTCACCATTTCTGATATGGATTTCCCGACCGCTCCGGTCATTCTTGATGCATTACAAAAGCGTTTATCTCACGGTGTTTTAGGTTACAGCCGCTGGAAGAATGACGAGTTTCTTGGTGCGATTGCGCATTGGTATCAGACACGTTTTAACAGCGTGATTGATAAAGAGTCAGTGGTTTACGGCCCGTCCGTTATCTATATGGTTTCACAGCTGATTCGCCAGTGGTCAGTTCCAGGTGATGCGGTACTTATTCATACTCCAGCTTATGACGCGTTTTACAAAGCGATTGAAGGGAATCAGCGCCAGGTCTTTAGCGCGCCGTTGCATAAAACGGACAGCGGCTGGATGTGCGATATGGCTGCACTGGAAGCGCAACTGGCTAAACCTGAATGCAAAATCATGCTTTTGTGCAGCCCGCAAAACCCGACCGGGAAGGTCTGGACGCGCGAAGAACTGGAAACCATGGCAACGTTGTGCGAGCGACACGGCGTCAGAGTTATCAGTGATGAAATTCATATGGATATGATCTGGGAAGGCCACGTTCATACACCATGGTGCGAGGTGGGCAAAGGCCAATGGGCGCTGTTCACTTCCGGCTCCAAGAGTTTCAATATCCCGGCATTAACCGGCGCATATGGCCTGATCAACGACGCGAATGAACGCCAGCAGTATCTGAATGTGCTCAAAGGTCAGGATGGGCTGTCATCGCCGGCAATCCTTGCCGTGGTTGCCCATATTGCTGCTTATCAGGAAGGCGCTGCATGGCTGGACGAACTGCGCACTTACCTGCAAGGCAATCTTCATTATGTGGCAGACACGTTGAACCGTGAATTTGCACAACTCAACTGGCAACCACCCCAATCCACCTATCTGGCGTGGATTGATTTACGTCCGTTGGGCATTGATGACAACGCGCTGCAAAAAGCGCTGATTGAGCAGCAAAAAGTCGCCATCATGCCGGGATATACGTACGGTGAGGAAGGAAAAGGCTTTGTGCGCCTGAATGCCGGTTGCCCACGCGTTAAACTTGAAGAAGGCGTGAAGCGATTAATTAGGGCAATAAAGTCGCTGCAGTAAGTATTCAGGGGAGGAAACTCCCCTTTTTAATACCTTATTGTTAATGCGCAGCCAACGCATAAGCAATTTGAAGAATGGCGGATATATCAATGGATTTGCCAAAGGGGGCTGTTTTATTTATCGCTTTGTACCATGCTAGTTATACCCGTCTGTTTTGCGGAAGAATGTTCACGTTTGGCATGCAATTAATTCTTCTCCTCAGAGAGCATTATGCAAAAATCAGTCATTCCGCTCATCACCGCGATATTATTTTTCCTTACAGGCACGTTCATTCTGAACCTGCAACTCTGGTTTTCTGCTGGTTTCGCAAACACCGCTGGAGCCGTGAGAGCCGCTAAAAGTATTGACGGGATCCTTGAAGAAGCGCGGGTTGCCACCGAGGAAGGAATGGCTATCGCTAAAGCCGAATGTACATCAGAGGCGCAATACCGGCTCGGGACTGAAGCTGCGTTAGAACCCCATCTCAGAACCATTCTGATTATTAAGCATGACAAAATATGGTGTTCCTCTCTCCCCGGAAATCGCCTGTTGCTGGCTAACATAGCCGAACTCCCTGACACCCTGCTCGCGCTTGTTCAGGCAAGATACAGCCTGAATGGTTTGCCTGTGCTGCTTTACCAGACGTCTATACAGGAAGGAAAAATTATTGTGACCATCAGTGACTCTCACATTCGGGATGCACTGAACACCTCACTTAAAAATACCCATTTCATGTTGGTGGTTCATGGCCGGGCCATTGGCCTTACTGGTGCGGTTAAGGATCATTCCAGCAGCGATGAAAAATACGGTTTTGTGCAGTCAAACAATTATCCGTTCAGGGTCGCCTATAACCATCCTGCATTTTTCAGCCTACAACGGTTGTTTGACCAGGGGGCTGGAATGCTGCTGTTTATTCTGCTGATCTCCTGCGCCGTGGCATATGCCTTACATAAATACTTCAACAAATACACCACACCAGAAGACACTTTACGCAGTGCCATCGATAACGGCGAGATTGTGCCTTTTTATCAACCCATCGTGAATGGCAGAACAGGAACGCTTCGGGGAGTGGAAGTTCTGGCTCGGTGGAAACACCCGACAGCCGGTTTTATTTCACCGGCGTCCTTCATACCGATTGCCGAAAAATCAGGTCTGATTGTGCAGTTAACTCAGTCCCTGATGGCACAGGTCATTGCCAATATGAATGCCATTACCAGTAAATTACCTGAAGGTTTTCATCTCGGGATCAATTTTAGCGCCACGCATATTAATTCCCCTGCTTTCCTCGATGACTGCATGAAATACCGTGACAGTTTCCAATGCAAAGATCTGACACACGTGATTGAGGTGACTGAACGGGAACCTTTAAACGTCGACGAACAACTCATTACTAAACTCAATATCCTGCATGACAGTGGTTTTGCCATTGCACTGGATGATTTTGGTACGGGTTATTCTGGGCTTTCTTATCTCAATGATTTACAAATTGATTATATTAAAATCGACCAGAGTTTCGTGGGTAGAGTGAATGAAAATGCGGAGTCCACCATACTGCTTGATTGTGTTATTGACCTGGCGAGCAGGCTGTCATTAAGCATTGTGGCGGAGGGCGTTGAGACATTGGCACAAGTGGAATATCTGAACCGACACAACATCACATTTCTTCAGGGATACTATTTTTACAAACCCGTCAGCTTTACGGATCTGGTGAAAATACTGTTGTCCAGGCCCAGAGAAAAGGTTGTCATTGAATGAACCTGTGCCTTTGATTGTGAGTGTTACAGCCTCTTACTAATCCTGGTATTTTCAATACATTCTTTGTCAGACATAAAGTACGCGAGCAACGTTAAACTTATTCACCCCAACCCAGTCAATCTGGATTTTTGAATGCCAGCGCTTAAAAAATTTCACCTCCTGACAATAGCCTCCGCTCTCTTGCTGCCATTAACAGCATTTTCGTCCCCTAGCGTACAGGTCGGTTTCTCGCCTGAAGGTTCTGCGCGTGAATTGGTGTTGAAGACAATAAATCAGGCACACACGTCGATAGAAATGATTGGCTATTCTTTCCAGGCTCCAGATATCGCACAGGCACTGGTAAATGCACACTCTCATGGCGTTAACGTGCGTGTTGTGGTGGATGAAAGGCGCAATCAGGTTAAAGCCAGCAGGAATACGATGCAGTATGTCGCGTCCCACGGGGTTGAACTACGAATTGACGGGCATTACCACATACAGCACGACAAGACGATTATCGTTGACGATCGCACCGTCGAAACGGGCTCGTTTAACTTCGCCCCTTCCGCCGAGACTGAAAACTCAGAAAATGTCGTCGTGATAAACGATATGCCAGACGTGACTCGGCAGTATATTGCGCACTGGCAGTCGCGATGGGACTTGGGCAAACCCTATGCGGTTTAAGTGTTAAATCACGGATAAAAAAAGACCAGCAATCGGAAAGCTGGTCAATCATATGCAGGCGCAGATTATCTTGCTACGAGCTGAACGCTCATTGAATTGTTATGTCGAGAGCATTATCAAATGCGCTTTGAGTATAGAGCAAGGAATAAAATACGGGGCAAGGATGGAACGGAATTCGATGTGTATGCTTACCATCACACCTGGATGAATTGCCGCTTTCTGCTTTTATTTTCAGGTAATTATCTTTGTTTCTAATAGCTTACAACACCGTGCTATAATGTACCGCACTTTAATCAATAAAAGAGTGCGACCATGATTGATACCTCCATCCCATTAACCGATTTGCACCGTCATCTTGATGGTAATATTCGTGCACAAACGATCCTCGATCTAGGCCGCCAGTTTAACCTGTCACTCCCGGCTGATTCTCTTGAAGCACTTCGTCCTCATGTACAAGTCGTGGAAACCGCGCCTGATTTGGTTAGTTTCCTGCAAAAACTCGACTGGGGCGTGAAAGTCCTGGCCTCTCTGGATGCCTGTCGCCGTGTGGCATGGGAAAATATTGAAGATGCCGCACGCAACGGCCTGCATTATGTGGAGCTGCGCTTCTCGCCAGGATATATGGCGATGACGCATAACTTGCCGGTCGCCGGTGTGGTAGAAGCGGTGATTGAAGGCGTGCGTCAAGGCTGCCGCGACTTTGGTGTTGAAGCACGTCTGATCGGCATTCTGAGCCGTACGTTTGGTGAGGCCGCATGCGAAGCTGAGTTGGATGCCCTGCTGACTCATCGCGACCACATTACCGCGCTTGACCTTGCAGGTGATGAACTGGGTTTCCCGGGCAGCTTATTCTTGAACCACTTTAACCGCGCACGCGATGCTGGCTGGCATATCACCGTCCACGCGGGCGAAGCAGCTGGCCCGGAAAGTATCTGGCAGGCGATTCGTGAACTGGGTGCGGAGCGTATCGGTCACGGTGTGAAAGCTGTTGAAGACCCGGCACTGATGGATTTCCTGGCTGAACACGGTATCGGTATCGAATCCTGCCTGACATCAAATATTCAAACCAGCACCGTGGCATCTTTGGATAAGCATCCATTGATTACCTTCCTGAATAAAGGTGTGCTGGCGACCATTAATACCGATGATCCGGCAGTCCAGGGTATCGATATTATTCATGAATATACAGTTGCGGCCCCGCAAGCGGGTCTGAGCGCGGCACACATCCGTACCGCGCAAGAGAATGGTTTGAAAATTGCCTTCCTCAGTGAAGCGGAAAAGCAGGCGCTGATCGCTAAAGTTCGCGCCGCGTAAACATTCCCATCCTTCGTCAAACGCTTGAGTCAGGAGACTGACTCAAGCGCTCTCTTTTCCTTCGCCGTTTTGCGTGCATAACGCTGCGCCAGCACCGCACAGACCATCAATTGCACCTGATGGAATATCATCAAAGGCAAAACCATCATGCCCACAGCACTGGCCGGGAACAGCACGTTTGCCATCGGCACACCGTTCGCGAGGCTTTTTTTGGAGCCACAGAACACAATGGTAATTTCGTCCGCCGTGTTGAACCCCATAAAACGCGCGACCCAGGTATTGACTACCAGAACTATCGCCAGCAACACAATTGAGCAGCCCAAAATGGCTAACAACGCGGTGCCATTAACCTGCTGCCAAATACCTTCCACTACCGCTTCGCTAAAGGCCACATACACCACCAGCAAAATAGATGACCTGTCGGTCATGCTGATCAGTTTTTTATGTTTATCGACCCAACGACCAATCAGTGGGCGCGACAAATGCCCCACCACAAACGGCACCATCAATTGCAGGATGATTTTGCCAATGGCATGCAGTGTGTCAGTGGTGCCTTCCTGCGTATTCATTAATGCACCGACTAAAACTGGTGACAGGAAAATCCCCAGAATACTGGATGCCGAAGCGCTACATACCGCCGCCGCCACGTTTCCGCCTGCGACCGAGGTGAAGGCAATTGCCGACTGTACAGTCGCAGGCAACGCGCAGAGGTACAGGAAGCCCATGTACAGCGGTTGATTCAGGATGCCAGGCGAAAGAAAGCCCATCGCCAGCCCCAACAGTGGGAAAAGCGCGAAGGTGCTGAGGAAAACCACAAGATGGAGTTTCCAGTGCCCCATGCCTGCCACAATTGCATCCCGGGAAAGTTTTGCCCCGTGCATGAAAAACAGCAGCGCAATCGCGGCCGTGGTCAGGTATTCAAATGCAGTTTTAACCGCACCTTCGCAGGGGAAAAGCGAAGCAATGACCACGACGGCGATCATAATCAGTAAAAAAGTATCGATTTTCAGGCGCTGCAACCACTTCATCCGACTTCCTTCTACATGTGCCAATATTTTTGACGTTGAATCAAACCAACCGAACTTGCGAACGTTCGGTCTCAATAGTAATTGATGTCATTCTTGATGATGTACGTTTCAACTTTGGACGGCTTAGCATTGAGATCGGTAATGTTCAGCACACATTCCAGTGGATTAAAATGGCCGTCGTAATCGCAGGTTTGTTTAACCTGCGCAATAGATTTACCGTTCAACATACTTTCAGATGTGAAATCGAGTTTTTTCTTGAGATCACTGCCTGTTTTCGCGGTGATAGTCAGGGTTTCATCATTCGATTGCGTCGTTTTGCCTAATGGGAAACCGTCCGCATCGTAGCGATAAACTATCGATGTCTCTTTACCGTGTGCTGCGACCACAAAGCCTTTATCGTCGGTTTCATAAGTGAGGACCGCCTGGGGTAACTCCGCCAGTTGGCATTTACCCTGCAGTTTCACGCGTCTTTCATGGGTAATCGCATCGATATAATAGTTAGCATTCAGCACAAGCGTAGCGCCGGTGTTGCTTTCCAGATCATGAAATTCAAGTTCGTTAAAACACCCTTCTTCCGACACCAGACCCACGACGCGTTTTATCACTTCGCCCTTCTGATTGATGAGCGTTTGGGTGAAATCTTTGACTGGCCCGCGTAATGGATCAAAGTCGAACTCATTTGAAAAACTGGCCATTTCTGGCGTATAGGAGAGCGTATTATTCTGATTATCACACCCGGCAACAGAGGCTACCAGCGCACTAAGGATAATGATTTTCTTCACGTAAATCCGGCTCCGACTTGAAATGTAACGAACATGATATACCCAAAATAATTCAAGTTGCTTAAAGGCGGCAAACCCGTGACAAATCTGTCTGGAACAGATTTGAACAGCGCTTGCGCTGGCCCGTAGGGTGAGCCTCATGGATGAGGCTCATCAATCCCCAGGAGCTTACTTAAGTAAGTGACTGGGGTGAGCGGGTGTAGCCAACGCATAAGCAGCTTGAAGTATGAAGGGTATAAGCAAATACAACACTTTACACTAGAGGAACTATGCTTATACAACGCCCCTAAGATAAGGAAGAGATGATGAAACGCTCAATTTGGCTGGGTGTATGTCTGTTAATCGCGACCACTCCGGTACTCGCCGCGCAGACGTCATGCGATACAGTCAAGGCCGACATTCAGCAAAAAATTATTAAAAATGGTGTCCCGGAAACGGGGTTTACTTTGACGATAGTGCCAAATGATCAGGCCTCTCAACCTGATGCACAAGTTGTTGGCCACTGCGCTAATGATACTCAGAAAATTCTCTATACGCGTACCAGCAGCGGAAACTATCCCGCTAGCGGCGGAAATACTCAGGACGGTACACCCGCTGAACCGCAGTAATCATGCCATCGGGGCGTTTTCGCCCCGTCACACTTAACATAACCCACTGTATAATAAAAAGATTAATCAATAGCCAATCACAAACTGACCCAGTGTGTTTCAGATATGACTTGTGGTGATTTATTTTTAAACATAATAGTTCGTGTGGTTTAGCCCTGTTTTGCGGTATTTCCATTTTTTTTGTTAAACGCAAAACGTTAGGAAACTGCAAATGGCTTTAATTTCTTGCAAGGAATGCCAAAAAGAAGTGTCGAGGTCCGCAAAAGCATGTCCACATTGTGGTGCCAGCAAACCGGCTGCCACCAAAGAGAAAACGGTTAAAGGCTTTTTGGGTTTGGTGACTCTCATTTTGGGCGGGTTGATTTGGTTTGGCTCGGTAAATGCCCAGGAAAATGTTCAGCAAAATGACAATGTTAACGAACCCACAGCGTCGAAAGAAATCGTAAGTTACACCGCCGTTCAATTATCCAAAGCATATGAAGAAAACGAAGTAGCTACCGATGAGGCGCTGAAAGGCAAGCGGGTCAATGTCACAGGCCAGGTGGAATCAATAGACAAAGATTACTCCGGCACGATATTTATCCATATCAGCACGTTAAATGAGTCTATGCCCGCCAGAATGGATATTGCGGAGAGGCAAAAAGCCGTGGCAACGTCGCTTCGTAACGGCGACAAAATTAGTATCACATGCGAAAAAATGTCGCGACTGGTTGGAGAACCTTATGGCAGTGATTGCGTCATTAACCCACCCGCTGATACGCAACCTGTTACTGCAACCGCGCCCACTCAACCTGCTGAAAATAAAACGTTTAGCTGTGACGAGACAGACCCTGGTTGCCTCGTGGCAAAAGTCATCCTGAGCGCCTGGCCTGAATGCTTGAGAGGCATTGAAAAGGAAGCCGGAGAAAACTTTAAATGGGGCAACGGGGGAAACGTTTCTGGTTATGATCAAATAACCAATATTGGGACTGTTGATGGCAACAACATTAGCGTTACTGATGAAAATGGGGTCACTTCTCAGTTAAATTATACATGTAAAATAGATATATCAACCAAACGCGTACTGTCTGTAAACATCAATAAGTAGCGCAATAAACGGCAGTGGTAATAAGGGGCTTTCGCCCCGTTTTACCTCACCCCCACCTCCAGCAAGTTTCATGCAACTCTCCGCCCTAACTTTGATGCGTGTTAACAACACCTACTCCTAAATAGGTAAAAATCATTTTCGGTCGATAATATTCGCTTGTTAAGCAATATTTCGCTTTGCCGTCATGAATACAAAACAACCACAACAACAAAGACATCCTGAGATAACACGTCATGGAGTGAGTTATGTCGAACCAATCTTGCCCTAATGGAATAACCCGTCGAAACCTGATGAAGACCAGCGCCATTGGCGGGCTGGCCCTCGCGGTGGGGGGAATATCCCTGCCATTTGGCTTGCGAGCCGCAGCCGCGGCGGTGGGAGATGCTGTTTCCCCTAATGAAGATAAAGTCGTTTGGGGAGCCTGTTCAGTAAACTGCGGTAGCCGCTGCGCCCTGCGTTTACACGTGCGCGATAATGAAGTCACCTGGGTTGAAACGGATAACACCGGTAACGATGTCTATGGTGATCACCAGGTGCGCGCCTGCTTGCGTGGTCGTTCAATTCGCCGACGTATTAACCATCCTGAGCGCCTGAACTACCCAATGAAACGCGTCGGTAAACGTGGTGAAGGGAAATTTGAGCGAATCTCATGGGATGAAGCGCTGGATACCATCACTAACAGCCTGAAAAACACAGTAGAAAAATACGGTAACGAAGCGGTTTACATTAACTACACTTCGGGGATTGTTGGCGGCAACATCACGCGCTCCTCACCCAGTGCATCGTTGATTACTCGCCTGATGAACAGCTACGGCGGCTTCCTCGGCCAATACGGCACCTACAGCACCGCGCAAATTGCCTGCGCCATGCCGTACACCTACGGCACCAACGATGGAAACAGCACCTCCGATATCGAGAACAGTAAGCTGGTCGTCTTATTCGGTAATAATCCTGCCGAAACCCGCATGAGCGGAGGCGGCATCACCTATTACCTGGAACAGGCGCGTGAACGCTCCAATGCGCGAATGATCGTTATCGACCCTCGCTACACCGATACCGCAGCTGGACGTGAAGATGAGTGGCTCCCTATTCGTCCAGGTACAGATGCCGCATTAGTTGCCGGTATCGCCCACGTTTTGATTACCCAAAACCTCGTCGATCAACCCTTCCTCGATAAATACTGTGTCGGATACGATGAAAAAACGCTGCCGGAGGGCGCTCCTGCCAACGGTCACTATAAAGCCTGGATCCTCGGCCAGGGTGATGATGGCGTTGAAAAATCCCCACGTTGGGCATCAGCAATTACCGGTATTCCGGTTGATAAAATCATCAAACTTGCCTACGAAATTGGCAGCACCAAACCGGCGTATATCGCGCAGGGTTGGGGACCACAGCGCCAGGCAAACGGCGAACTGACTGCCCGCGCCATCGCTATGTTGCCGATCTTGACCGGAAACGTGGGAATTAGCGGAGGTAACAGCGGTGCGCGTGAATCCACTTACACCATCACCATTGAGCGTATGCCGGTATTAGTTAACCCGGTGAAAACGCAAATCTCCTGCTTTAGTTGGACTGACGCGATTACACGCGGCCCGGAAATGACCGCCAAACGCGATGGCGTGCGAGGGAAAGATAAGCTCGACGTGCCCATTAAGTTCATTTGGAACTACGCCGGTAACACCATTATCAACCAGCATTCTGACATCAACAAAACGCACGATACGCTGCAAGACGATAGCAAGTGCGAGATGATTGTGGTCATTGAGAACTTCATGACCTCTTCGGCAAAATACGCCGATATCCTGCTGCCGGACTTAATGACCGTCGAACAAGAAGACATCATTCCTAACGACTACGCCGGCAATATGGGTTACCTGATTTTTATCCAACCCGCCACGGAACCGAAATTTGAGCGCAAGCCAATTTACTGGATCACCAGCGAAGTGGCTCGTCGTTTAGGGCCGGATATTCATCAGAAATTTACCGAAGGGCGCACTCAGGAGCAGTGGCTACAGTTTTTGTACGCGAAGATGCTGGAAAAAGATCCCCAATTACCGTCGTATGAAGAACTGCGCGCAATGGGGATTTATAAACGTAAAGACCCGAACGGTCATTTTGTCGCGTACAAAGCCTTCCGCACCGACCCGGACGCCAATCCATTAAAAACGCCTTCCGGTAAAATCGAAATCTACTCCAGCAAACTTGCAGACATCGCCGCCAGTTGGGAGTTAGAAAAAGACGAAACCATCAGTCCACTGCCTATTTACGCCTCCACCTTCGACGGCTGGGATGCACCAGAGCGCAGCTCGTATCCGCTTCAACTGTTCGGCTTCCATTACAAAGCCCGTACCCACTCGAGCTACGGCAATATTGATGTGCTGAAAGCCGCCTGCCGCCAGGAAGTGTGGATTAACCCGATTGATGCCCAGGCTCGCGGTATCGCCAACGGCGATATGGTGCGGGTGTTTAATGGTCGCGGTGAGTTGCGTATTCCGGCAAAAGTCACGCCGCGCATCATGCCTGGGGTCACAGCGATGGGCCAGGGTGCCTGGCACGAAGCCAACATGGCCGGTGACCGTATCGACCACGGCTCATGTATCAACACGTTGACCACTCAGCGCCCTTCCCCTTTGGCGAAAGGGAATCCGCAACATACTAATCTGGTCGAAATCCAAAAGGCATAGGGAATAGCTGATGACAACCCAATATGGTTTTTATATTGATTCCAGTCGTTGCACCGGCTGCAAAACTTGCGAGCTGGCCTGTAAGGACTACAAAAATTTATCCCCCGATGTCAGCTTCCGTCGCATCTATGAATATGCAGGTGGCGACTGGCAGGAAGACAACGGCGTCTGGCAGCAAAATGTCTTTGCCTATTACTTATCCATTGCCTGCAACCATTGCGAAGATCCCGCCTGCACCAAAGTCTGCCCAAGTGGTGCGATGCACAAACGCGAAGACGGTTTTGTGGTGGTGAATGAGGACGTTTGTATTGGCTGCCGTTACTGCCATATGGCGTGCCCGTACGGTGCGCCGCAATACAATGCTGAAAAAGGCCACATGACCAAATGCGATGGCTGTTACTCGCGCATTGCTGAAGGCAAGAAGCCAATTTGTGTTGAATCCTGCCCGTTACGTGCACTGGATATGGCCCCGATTGACGAACTGCGTAAAAAATATGGTGTGCAAGCCGCTATTGCTCCGCTGCCGTCAGCGCACTTCACCAAGCCAAATATTGTGATTAAACCCAATGCCAACAGCCGCCCTTGTGGGGATAAAACCGGCTACCTGGCGAATCCAGAGGAGGTTTGAGATGGGAAGCGGATGGCATGAATGGCCGTTGGTGTTGTTTACTGTACTGGGCCAGTGCGTCGTTGGAGCGGTAATCGTGATGGGACTGGCATGGAATGCCGCCAGTAATAACAGCGAATTACAGCAACGGGTCGTTCGATCCATGTTCTTTATCTGGCTGATCATGGGCATTGCATTTATCGCCTCGGTGATGCATCTGGGCTCACCACTGCGAGCATTCAACTCGCTTAATCGCGTCGGGCAATCGGCATTGAGCAATGAAATTGCCAGTGGGTCGGTGTTCTTTGCGGTTGGCGGTTTATGGTGGTTGCTTGCAGTACTGAAAAAAATACCGGTCGCGATTGGCAAGGTGTGGCTGGCTGCAACCATGGTGCTGGGGCTGGTCTTCGTCTGGGCAATGACCCGTGTCTACCAGATTGATATCGTGCCAACCTGGCACAACAGTTACACAACGTGGAGTTTCTTTTTGACGGTTCTTCTGGGCGGCCCGCTACTGGGAACACTGCTGCTCCAGACGGTACGGTATTCATTCCACGACAGTAAACTGGCGACGCTTAGCGCTTTGGCTCTGTTTGCGGCAATGGCCATCATCGTATTGCAAGGCAGCGAACTGGCGGATATTCAGAGCTCAGTACAGCACGCCAGCGCGTTAGTACCTGATTATGCCTCGTTGCAGGTGTGGCGTATTGCACTGATAGCGCTCGGATTGGGCTGCTGGATTTGCCCAATGGTACGACGCACCCCGCCCAAAACAGCCGGGTTATTGTTCGGATTAATATTGGTCATTGTCGGTGAATGTATTGGTCGTGGAATTTTTTACGGCCTGCATATGACCGTCGGCATGGCGGTAACAGGTTAATTGATACAAAATGCGCGGGGTAACTCGCGCAACAAGGAAGAGAATGATGTCTAACACTACGCAAAGACTGGCGACTATCGCCCTGACAGGAAAAGTACTGGGCGCGCTGTATTATCAAGCCCCCACCAGTCAGGATGTCGCCGCACTTTACGCCACACTTGAAGACCCTGAATGGGCAAAACAATGGCCGGTTCAGCACGCCGAGCTGGATGCCATCGCGACACGCATGGCTGAGGGCTTTAACTATTCGCAAGAATCATTGAGCGAAGCCTGGCAACGTCTGTTTATCGGCCCTTACGCATTACCGGCTTCGCCATGGGGCTCTGCTTATCTCGATAAAGAAAATGTGCTGTTTGGTGACTCGATGCTTGAGCTGCGCCAGTGGATGCGCGAAAACGACATCGCCAATGAGCAAGAAAGTAACGAACCTGATGACCATATCGGGATTTTGTTGATGCTGGCTGCATGGCTCGCAGAAGAAGGCATGATGCAAAAAGTAGATGAACTGCTCGCCTGGCATATCCTGCCGTGGAGCGGGCGTTTTCTGGAGCTGTTTATCGCAAATGCCGAACATCCGTTTTATCAGGCATTGGGCGAATTAACCCGCATTACGCTTGCCGACTGGAGCAAAGAGTTGTTGATTCCCGTCGCGCAAAAAGAGATTTATTTCTGATAACCGGCTTCAATCCCGCTCGTCACTGGGCGGGAATATTAATAACTGCGATAATTAAAAGTGACGTTGTCACATCAAATCGCCATCATCCCTTCAGCATTTCGTTGTGGTTAATGGCCTTCATGACGCACAATATCCCTCTTTTCCCGCTACGCTAATTGGCATGCATCGCTTACACCACTTCCCGGACATGAAAGGCATGTTACGGCGGCTGATTTTCGCCGTCTGGATTGGCGTCGCCTCAGCGATAGTCGTCTGGCTGTTTCGCCAGTCGATGTACTTTCTGGAAGGCCTATTTTTGGGCGATCACAGCGGCAGCCTGGTTGCCGCCGCTGCGGCACTGCCATCATGGCGACGATTGCTCACCCCTGCATTGGGTGGGTTGCTTGCCGGTACGCTACTTTGGGCATGGCAACGCGCTACGCGCCAGCGCCCTTCTGCGCCCACTGACTACATGGAAGCCATTGAAACGGGCGACGGACGCTTAGATGTTGGAGCCAGCCTGGTTAAATCGGCAGCCTCGCTGATAGTGGTCGCCAGCGGTAGCGCTATTGGCCGTGAAGGGGCGATGGTGCTACTGGCAACCGTTTTTGCTTCTGTATTCGCACAGCGTTGCTCGCATAAAGACGAATGGAAGTTGTGGGTCGCCTGTGGCGCAGCCGCCGGGATGGCAAGCGCCTATCATGCGCCGCTGGCGGGTAGCTTGTTTATCGCAGAAATTCTGTTTGGCACTCTGATGCTTGCCTCTCTTGGCCCTGTGGTGATTGCCGCCGTCTGCGCCTTGCTGATGACCCACCTATTAAACGACGAGCAAACGCTGCTTTATACTGTCCGCGCACTCAGCGCCCCACAGCCGGTTCAATATCTACTCATGGCGTCGCTCGGCCTGCTTGCGGGTATTGCAGGGCCGCTGTTTCTTTGGTTGATGGCGCAAAGCAGTAAACTATTCCAGCGTTTGCAGTTAACTCCTCCGTTACAACTTGCGTTAGGGGGATTGCTGGTTGGGCTGCTTTCGCTTATCACACCGCTGGTTTGGGGCAATGGTTACAGCGTAGTGCAGTCATTTCTCTCGCAACCGCCTGCGCTGCTGTTCGTGGCAGGGATTCTGGTCTACAAATTGGCGGCGGTACTGGCAAGCAGTGGCTCAGGCGCTCCAGGCGGCGTGTTTACCCCGACGTTATTTGTCGGCGCGGCATTGGGAATGTTAGTGGGGCAATGGTTCGGAATATGGGCGTGGAGCGGGGATAACGTGGCGATTTTGCTGGCGCTCACCGGAATGGCAACGCTTTTGGCTGCCACCACGCATGCACCGATAATGTCTACGCTGATGGTTTGTGAAATGACGGGGGAGTTTACACTGCTCCCCGGTTTACTGGTGTCGTGCGTGGTGGCATCAGCGCTCTCGCGCTGGTTACGCCCGCAGACGGTCTATACTCAACGCGCCGCTAAGACGGGATAAATCGATGTAGTTTGCCAGTTCACGCTGTTCTGCCCGTGGCAAATAAGGCAGCTCACCCACCAGCGGTCCCGGCAGTTTTTTACTGAGTACATCAATGATTTCAGCGTAGTGCGCAAGCCCTGGATTGATGCGGTTCGCCACCCAGCCAATCAACGGTAAGCCGTCATTAGCAATGGCCTGAGCCGTCAGCAAGGCGTGATTAATACACCCTTCCTGAATACCCACAACCATCAATACCGGTAATTGTTCCTGCACCACCCACTCGGATAACGGACGTAGATCGTTCATTAAACTGCGCCAACCGCCAGTGCCCTCAACCACAACGTGATCCACGAGGCCGGTTAAATTTTGCAGCCCGTCAGACAGCAACGAATAGTTGATTTGGCAATTGTGGCTAACGCTGCTTTCTTCTTCGCTCAGCGCGATAGGGTTGATGGCTTCATAAGGCAGTGAAACAGTGGAAACACTTTGCAGAACTAACGCATCTTTGTTGCGCAGGCCCTCTGGCGTCTCTTTACACCCTTTGGCCACCGGCTTATAGCCGACAACACTTTTGCCACTGGCTGCAAGCGCCTGCAACAAGGCGCGAGAAACCACAGTCTTCCCGACTGCAGTATCGGTACCTGTTATAAAGAAACGCGTAAGCATGACTAACTCCCAAGGCAATGCTTCAAATACCCGTCTTTCTCAGTGAGGTAAGACGGATATTAGTGATTAGAAATTGAATAATTCAGGAGTGAAAGTCTAAAAGAATAGTGATTCGACCAGTTTGAGATAGCGCAATTTTTAGTGGATCAGCCTACGACATTACCCTTGCAGCAGACGAATCAATAACGAACCGTTATACATTGCGTCTTTTACCAGCGCCGCACCGGCCATGGTTCCACGGTGATTATATTGCGTGCTTTCGACAATCATATGCTCGCTATACGCCGGTAACGACTGCTGACGAATGCAATCCGTGATCGCCGGATGCAGAATTTCTGCGGCTCGGTTGAGTGGCGAACCAATCAGGATTTTTTGTGGATGGAACAAATTGACCATAATCGCAAGTATTCGGCCGACGTTGGTGCCTACCCCGAGAATAATATCTTTCGCTAATAGGTCGCCGTTGAGCGCGGCATCACACAACGATTCGACGGTGAGCGGCTGTTCATGCAGCATGGAGCCCATCGACTGGCTCATGCGCAACTGGGCTAACTCCAGCACGCTGTCGATGCTGGCTATCGTTTCAAGGCAACCGTTATTGCCGCAATAGCAGCGCTTGCCGTAGGGGTCGACCTGAGTATGGCCTATTTCGACCAGGCTGCTGCTGCCCGCGTGAAGCAAGCGTCCATCGGTAATAACGCCGGCACCGACGTTATCATCAATGACCACCTGAATCACATCACGCGCGCCTTTTGACGCACCAAACAGGCCTTCGGCCATCGTCCACGCGCTGATATCGTGTTGAACATACACCGGCACGCCAGTGTAGTTTTCAAGGATCTCGCCAAGTGGCATATCACAGACATCATAAAACGGCATGCGATGGACGATGCCGCGCTTGGTGTCGATAATCCCGGGCATCGTGATGGCAATCGCGGTGAGACGTTCGAGCTTTTGCTGATGGCGGATAAAGAACTGGTCGATCTGCGCGATGATCCGCTCGATGAGCGGCTGCGTGTCTTCAACACTGAGCGAAACGGCATCTTCAACAATCAGTTTGCTGCTTAAATCATGCAGACCGAGTGAAATTTCCCCACGGCTGATTCGCACGGACAAGTAGTGCCATGCTTCAGTTTCCAGCATCAGCCCCACAGCAGGACGCCCGCGGCTGCCAGGGTCCTGAATTTCAGTTTCCTGCACCAGATGGGCTTCAATCATTTCACGAACAATTTTCGTGATGCTGGCAGGAGCGAGTTGCGCCAGACGAGAAAGATCGATTCGCGACACCGGTCCATGGGTATCAATCAGACGATAAACAACGCCCGCATTGGTTTGCTTGATCTGATCGATATGGCCCGGTTGGCTATCAGCAACCACTTGCGACTCCCTTTATTTTCGCGCTTCGAAATAAACTTTGGGCTATGGTGAAACACTTCAACCAGAGGAGTCAAATATTTACGTAGGGTTGTGATTTACCGCACATATTAGGCCGCTTTAATCGTCTTTTAGAACCATTATTGACTGAGTCAGCAAGGCGGAGATTCTAAGTGCTGCGGCTGACAATTCGCGATGTTTTGGCCACACTAACCACATTTCTGACTGCGCCTCGGACTCTTCGATGGGCAACCAAACCACTTCCGATAAATGAACACGTTTAAATGATGCCGGAAGAATCGAAACTCCCAGCCCCGCAGACACCAGCCCGATTATTGTCATCGCCTCGCCCACTTCCTGCGTGATATAGGGTGTGATTCCATGACGCTGTAACAGGCCGAGAATATCGTCATACAGACCGGTTCCGACATGAGGGTCAAAAAAGACAAACGGTTCGTTTGCCAACTGTTGCAGAGAAATCGCCGCGCATTGGGCAAGCTTGTTGTCGCGGTGCACCATCGCCAGCAGGGGTTCCCGCAACACCACCTTCCAGTCCAGCGTGTCCGGAAGCCGCGTATTTCGCATTAATCCCAGTTCAAGTTCACCGTCATTAAGCGGTGCGATTTGCTCGCGGGTGTTAATTTCCCGCATCTGCAAATGCACATCGGGATAACTGCGGCGAAAAGTCGACAGGCTGTCAGATACCGTTTTGATAAACGGCGCAGAAGAGGTGAAACCAATGCGTAATTCACCCGCCTCCCCTTGATGCAGCCTGGCTGCCCGCCCGGCAGCGATCTCAACCTGGCTTAAAATCTGCCGCGCGTCCTGCAAAAACTGACGCCCCGCAGCGGTCAGGCTCACACTTCGGTTGGTTCTCGCCAGTAAACGTGCGCCAATTTGTTGTTCAAGGATTTGAATCTGCTGACTCAACGGTGGCTGTGAAATACGCAGGCGCGCCGCCGCACGACCAAAATGGAGCTCTTCCGCAACCGCCACGAAGTAACGCAGATGCCGCAATTCAATATTCATATTTTAAACATATCAATTGAGATTATTAATATATTAGACAGAACATTAGCGATTTTCTACTCTGAACAGAAGACTTCAAAAGCGTATTAAGGACCCATTTTGAGCCGTACAACCCTCGTCGACACCGCAGAGGCAGAAGATGTTGACGACAGAATTTCACTCCAGCCTGCCACTTATATTAAACGGGGTTCGCCTCAGTTCATGCGCGTCACTCTGGCGCTATTTTCTGCAGGACTCGCAACCTTTGCGCTACTTTATTGCGTGCAACCCATCCTGCCGGTCCTGTCGCATGAGTTTGGCGTATCCCCCGCCAGTAGCAGCGTTTCCCTTTCGGTTTCTACCGCCATGTTGGCGATTGGGCTGCTGTTTACCGGGCCACTTTCTGATGCCATTGGCCGCAAACCCGTGATGGTGACCGCGTTATTGCTCGCATCAAGCTGCACACTGCTCTCCACCATGATGACCAGTTGGCAGGGGATATTAGTGATGCGCGCCTTGATTGGGTTATCGCTAAGTGGGGTCGCCGCCGTGGGCATGACCTATCTGAGTGAAGAAATTCACCCAAGCGTTGTGGCCTTTTCAATGGGGCTGTATATCAGCGGCAACGCGATTGGAGGCATGAGTGGCCGTCTGTTAAGTGGAGTCCTGACCGATTTCTTTAACTGGCGCATCGCGGTCGCCGGCATCGGCTGTTTCGCCCTGGCCTCAGCCCTCATGTTCTGGAAAATCCTGCCTGAATCCCGACACTTCCGCCCTTCTTCCCTGCGCCCTAAAACCCTGTTTATTAATTTCCGTCTGCACTGGCGTGACCCGGGATTGCCGTTGTTATTCGCTCAGGGCTTTTTACTGATGGGCGCGTTTGTCACCCTGTTCAATTACATTGGTTATCGCTTGATGCAAGGGCCATGGTATTTGAGCCAGGCGGTGGTTGGCTTATTGTCAGTGGTGTATTTAATCGGAACCTGGAGTTCACCCAAAGCCGGAGCGATGGCCGCAAAATTTGGTCGTGGCCCTGTCATGATCTTTTCTACTGCGATGATGCTGCTCGGTTTGGTGCTAACCGTGTTCTCACCCCTTGCGATTATTTTCATCGGGATGCTGCTTTTTTCTGCCGGATTCTTCGCCGCGCACTCGGTCGCCAGTGGCTGGATTGGCCCGCGTGCGAAACGTGCGAAAGGGCAAGCCTCATCATTATATTTGTTTAGTTATTACCTTGGCTCAAGCCTTGCCGGGACGTGTGGTGGGATTTTCTGGCACCAGTTCGGATGGGCCGGTGTGGCGAGTTTTATCGGCACTCTTTTGGTCATCTCATTGTTAGTGGGGACGCGTTTGCATCATCGCGCACATTAACTCTGCCACAGCCTCGTTTTCGGGATGGCTTTTTGCTATTTTCGCTTGCGTACATCATCTCTTCACGAGGCTCTATGGAAAAGCAAAACTACAATCACCTCACCCGCACCTTCCAGCGTCTTTCCCGTTTTGGACACCTCTCAGCCATCGCTGGCTGGGATATGTTCACCAATATGCCACCTAATGGCAGCACAGCTCGCGGTGAAGCCCTGGCTGAACTCAGCGTTTTGCAACACCAAATCCTGACCGATAAAAAAATAGCCACGCTGTTACAAGCTGCAGTTCAGGAAGAACTTAACGATGTTGAACGCGCCAACCTTCGTGAAATGACCCGCCAATATCAAGAAGCCATTTTACTGCCTGCTTCACTGGTAGAAGAGAAATCGCTGGTGGGTACGCGCTGTGAGCATGGCTGGCGGACTCAACGCCCCGCCAATGACTGGCAAGGTTTCGCCGCCAATCTGAAAGACGTGGTTCGCGTTTGCCGTGAAGAGGCAAAACTTCGCGCCGATGCCAAAGGAAAATCCCGCTACGACGCACTGTTAGATATTTACGAGCCGGGCATGAGCAGCGCCAAACTCGATGTGTTATTCGGTGATTTACGCAGTTGGTTGCCTGAATTACTGCAAAAAGTGGTCGATAAGCAGGCGAAAGAATCTGTCATAACACCGGCAGGCCCGTTCGCCACCCATGACCAACGCGAGCTAGGTCTGGAAACCATGAAGTTGCTGGGCTTTGACTTTAACGGCGGCAGGCTGGATGTCAGCGCTCATCCCTTCTGCGGTGGCGTTCCGGAAGATGTGCGCATTACCACGCGCTACGACGAGTCCGATTTGGTCAGTGCGTTGTTTGGCGTTATCCACGAAACAGGCCACGCACGCTATGAACAAAACCTGCCGCGTGAATGGCTCGGCCAGCCGGTCGCATTAGCGCGTTCGACGGCTATCCACGAATCCCAAAGTCTGTTCTTCGAGATGCAATTGGGTCGCAGCAAAGAGTTCCTGAAACTGCTGTTGCCGAAGGTGATCGCGCGGTTCGGCAAGCAGCCTGCATTTGAAACATCGAACTTTATTGCGGTGAACCAACGCGTTGAACGTGGGTTTATTCGCGTCGATGCCGATGAAGTGAGTTATCCGGCCCACGTCGTTTTGCGCTACGAAATTGAGCGTGCGCTGATTGATGGCGATATCGAGGTTGAGGACATCCCGGCACTTTGGGATGAGAAAATGCAGCACTGGTTGGGGCTGTCCACCAAAGACAACTTCCGCAACGGCTGTATGCAAGATATTCACTGGACGGACGGTGCGTTTGGTTACTTCCCATCGTACACGCTGGGTGCGATGTATGCCGCGCAACTGTTCAATGCCGCCAAACTCGCATTGCCACAGCTCGAAGCAGATATTGCCGAAGGTCACTTCAGCGCGTTGTTCGACTGGTTACGTCAGAATATCTGGCAGCACGGCAGCCGGTTCACCACCTCAGAACTTATCACCAACGCGACGGGTGAAGACCTTAACCCGCTCTATTTCCGCAAACATTTAGAAGCACGCTATTTGTAATCACAAAATAGTTTGAGGAGTAGAAAGGCGGTAAGCACGCGAACCCCAGTCACATAGATAACGATGTGACTGGGGGTTTGTACAAACCGTTACACGCCGATACCAATCACTCACTGAAGCCCTTGATCCACATGTTTATAGTTCATCTCAACGGCCCCGCAGGGGTTTAAACATAAACAAATTCGAGGATGTCGAGATGAATAAAGTATTAGCTCTGGTAGTTGCCGCTGCAATGGGTCTGTCCTCTGCCGCTTTCGCTGCTGAAACAACTGCAACTCCAGCACCTGTTGCAACGTCTTCCGTTGCTAAAGCTCCTGCTGCAAAAACCACTCATCATAAAAAACACAAAAAAGCAGCCACCGAGCAAAAAGCTCAAGCCGCTAAAAAACACAAAAAAGAAGTGAAGAAAACTGAAGCAGCAAAACCTGCTCAGGTTGAACAAAAAGCGCAGGCAGCTAAAAAGCACCACAAAAAACCTGTAGCTAAAGCAGATGCGGCTAAACCTGCTGCGCAAAAAGCCCAGGCTGCTAAAAAACACCACAAAAAACCTGTAGCAAAAACTGAAGCTGCAAAACCAGCCGCTCAGCCAACTGCATAAGTTGTTACCCGTGAGCCTTCGCGTAGCGGCTAACGCCGCCTGAATAATCACGGGTCTATCGGGGCAACCCCGAAAGCATAGCCACACTAAAAACACCCGGTTCGCCGGGTGTTTACTTCCGGAGTCTGGATGATGTTGCGACGCTATAGTTTTGAAATCATCCTCACGCTGCTCATCCTTTGCGGCATTATTACGCTAAGCTTCTGGCTGTAATGACTTTTTACTCCCACTTTCTGTGCGACCCGTCTATAGTTAATCCATTCGCTGGGTTTATATAAAAATCAAAATTAATCGCCCCATCAGAGAGTGATATGCGCAAAAAAGTTGTGATGCTGTTAGGAGTGTTGTGTTTTTTACCGGCCCTTTCCCACGCTGATGGCGAGAGCGCAGCTGACGTCAAAACGCTGTTTTTTGGTAAGGATGACCGCACGCGAGTTACCGATCCTGCAAGTTCTCCGTGGGATGCCATTGGCCAGCTTGAGACTGCCAGTGGTAATTTGTGTACCGCAACCTTAATTTCCCCCCACCTCGCATTGACCGCGGGACATTGCTTGCTGCAACCGCCGCGCGGAACACCTGACAAAGCCATTGCTTTGCGATTTGTCTCGCATAAGGGAACGTGGCGCTACGAAATTCATGGCATTGAAGGACGAGTGGAATCCACGCTTGGTCGTCGTCTGAAACCTGATGGAGAGGGATGGATTGTCCCGCCGGGTGCGGCTCCCCATGATTTTGGCCTGATTGTGTTGCACAACCCACCATCCGGTATCACGCCGTTGCCACTGTTTGAAGGCGACCGCGATGCGCTCACCGAAGCACTCAAAAACCAGAATCGAAAAGTCACGCAATCAGGTTATCCGGAAGATCATCTGGACTCCCTTTATACCCATAACGATTGCCTGATTACGGGCTGGGCGCAGAAAACGGTACTTTCACATCAGTGCGATACTTTGCCTGGGGACAGCGGCTCACCGTTAATGCTGAAAACAGAAAATGGCTGGCAATTAATTGCCGTACAAAGTTCGGCACCTGCGGCGAAAGATCGCTATCGCGCCGACAACCGCGCCATTTCGGTGACCGGTTTTCGTGATCAATTACAGAAATTAGCCAATCAATAATTTCACCGCCCGGTATTCACGCCGGGCGGTTTTTCTTTTACGCCAGTTTGATGAGTACCATCCCTGTGAGCAGTAACACCAGGCCTATCCAACCTTTACGATTGAGCCGTTGACCAAACAATATCCAACCGGCCGCCACGGTTGCGATAATGCCAAACCCGCCCCATAGTGCATAAGCTACCGACAATTCAATACCTTTAACCGCCTGTGACAGCGCACTGAAGGCCGCCAATACCGCACAAAGCGACAGCACGCCATAACCAAAACGGCGGAAACCATCGGAGTGTTTCAGGAAAATGTTAGCCATAATTTCCAGCACGATTGCCGCCAGCAGCCACAATGCGTGCACCCATTCAAACGACGGCATGTTGACTATCCTTTACTGGTTTTAAGGCCTTTTCTTTTTTCGTGGCGGTGCCTGATTTAATCAGCGCAATCCCGACCACCAGCGTAGTGAGTCCCATTATTTTCAGAAGTGAGATGGACTCATCAAACAGCAGAACACTGAATAAAGTAATAAATAAAATACCGATGCCTTCCCACATGGCATAAGCGACCCCGAGGGCGATTTTTTTAACCGAAAATGATAATAAA
The DNA here is from genome assembly GCF_031432975.1 of Buttiauxella selenatireducens. Classification (GTDB taxonomy): domain Bacteria; phylum Pseudomonadota; class Gammaproteobacteria; order Enterobacterales; family Enterobacteriaceae; genus Buttiauxella; species Buttiauxella selenatireducens. The sequence continues at coordinate 2,809,684 of NZ_CP133838.1, forward strand.
ATATAAGATAGCGTGATCATTAACAGCATGAAAATATACCCGATGTTGTCATCGCTAACGCTTGACCATTTCATCGATAAAGTGCCGGTAATTTCCGCAACAATCGCAAGTGCTAATAAAATCCAATAGATCATGATCTCTCTCCTGACAGAGAAAATAGCCGTACTACAGCTTAAAACGCGCTAAAAATAAGCAACGAAAAAATAAAAAGGCTGTTAAACGTTATCCCTAAATAATTCGAGTTGTAGGACTAAAACGTCAAAAGCGTTTTAGAACAGCGATAAGGTCGCACGAGTGCAGTCAATGCACCGACAGCTTGAAGTATGACGGGATAAAACGGGAGAAAGATCTAAAGCGCGTTACGCCAGTGTTGCTCACCGGAAAGAGAAAAAGCAGAAGAAAAAGAAGGAGATTGACGGATTTCTAACATGTTGAACAGCTTGTTCGTAAGCATAATGTCCATAGTTTTCACAACTTATCCGCGTTGTTGCTTCTCATCAGTTGCGGATAGTAAATTGTCCTCAGTAGTTATACATACGCAATTTGTACCATATCCAGGAATGTACTTGCCTCCCCTTTTCAATTCTTTACGAAGATTCCCACAAAAAATAACGGTGTATTACTTAATTGCGCCCCCGTATTATACGGTTAATTAAGGAATGAATAATTGCGCGGGAGATAATCAATAGTGGCAAAACCCATTATTACGTTAAGTGGATTAAAAGTCGTCATCATGTTGGGGATGTTAGTGGTCATCCTGGTGGGCATAAAAGTGGCGGCGGATATCATCATTCCGTTTATTCTGTCGCTGTTTATTGCCATCGTTCTCAACCCGATGATACGCCGCCTGGAACGGATGCATGTCCCGCGAGTGCTGGCGATTACCATGGTTATTTCGGTGATTATCTTCTTTGTTGTACTGCTGCTTGCCTATCTTGGCACCACACTCAATGAGCTGACACGAACTCTGCCGCAATATCGTGCATCATTTATCTCCCCGCTCCAGGCAATGGACCCGTGGCTGCAACGGGCCGGGATCACGGTATCGGTGGACGAACTGTTCAAGTATATCGATCCCAATGCGGCTATGACGTTAGCCACAAGCCTGATCACTCAGCTTTCCAATGCGATGTCCTCAATCTTTTTATTGCTGCTGACCGTAGTATTTATGCTGATTGAAGTGCCGCAATTACCGATAAAACTTCATCAATTGATGTCTCGCCCAGAGGTAGGCATGGGGGCAATTCAGCGAGCACTGGACAGCGTAAGTCGTTATCTGGTGCTGAAAACGGCGATAAGCCTGGTCACCGGCCTGGTGGTCTGGATTATGTTGGCCATGCTTGATGTGCGTTTTGCTTTCGTCTGGGCGCTGCTCGCCTTCTCGCTCAATTACATTCCCAACATCGGTTCGGTACTGGCAGCCATCCCCCTGTCGCGCAAGTGTTGGTATTCAGTGGTTTATATGAGGCATTGCTGGTGGTTGCCGGTTATCTGGCTATCAACCTGGTGTTCGGCAATATCATTGAGCCACGCATGATGGGCCGAGGTTTAGGATTATCCACTCTGGTGGTGTTCTTATCGTTGATATTCTGGGGTTGGCTTTTGGGGCCAGTGGGTATGCTGTTATCGGTTCCGCTCACTATTGCCGTGAAAATTGCTCTTGAGCAAAACGAAGGCGGCAAAAGTATTGCTGTGCTGCTCAGTGATGTGACTAAAAGCTAAACTGCCAGAGCCGTTTACCCACGGTGGGCGGCTCTGGCGTCTGTTTACAGGGTATAACCCGGTTTTTTGGCAAGCGTATCAAGAGCCGGAGCGATCTCTTTATCGTAAACATCCTCTTTCCAACGGTCTTTCTGGATAGGGGTTAACGCGACAGATAATGATTCATCTGTTGAATTGAAATGCTTCTTGAGTACGGCACAAATGTCAGTGGCCAGCGCTTCTTTTTGCTCGTCAGTCAGTTCACGCGGAAAGTGTTTTACAGTGATATGCGGCACAGTGGTTCTCCCCTTTATTGGAAATATTAAGTTTATACCCGTTCGTTGCAACAGCTAAGGTAGATTAATCGCCGCAAATTCCGCAAGGCTGAAACCATAGCGCGGGTCATTGACGCTCAGACCAAATTTATCCTGAAGCAACTGATACAACTCCGCTGCATCGTCTATCGTTCGCGGTTGCCCGTCGTTAAATTGCCAGTCATTTTGCGTCAACGTGGTGCCATCGGCTTTTTTCAAACACATCATTAAATGATGATAGAAATGCGATTGAGGCCAGGTCGAAACATAATGGTTGGCGACCTCGAAGTCTGATGCGTACTGGGGCTGTAAATCAAATCGATACAACGGCAGCCATTCATCCTGTTGTTGAATACTCAGCAGATAATCGTCATCGATTTGCGTCAACCGATAATCACCAAAGTCGGTGTTCTGCACCACATCTCGTTCGAGACGCAACGCAGACGTCAGTGTTTTGCCACCAAAACCCACATCCGCGAGGTAGCGTTGCTGGTTTAGAGTGATAAGTAACAAGCGATGCGTGCGAGGCGGCATCTCGGCGGGTTGTGCTATCAACACTCGGGCACCCAGGTCTTCAACCACAAAACCGATATGCTCAAGCGCCGCACGCAGCAATGCGTTTTGCTCGTAGCAGTATCCACCCCGCCCGGCGACCACAAGTTTTTGAAAAACGGCGTCTATATCTAAGCGGATTTCACGCCTTAGTAACACATCTATATTTTCAAACGGTATCGCGCACGTATGCAGCAGATGAATGCGTTGTAAGGTTTCGAGGTTCGGTTTTGCCTCGCCCTGGAAAGCGATGCGAGTAAAATACGCCTGAAGGTCAAAAGCCATAATCTCAATCTCTTAAAAATAGATGAGTTCACTATAATGCGTTTTTTTGCCCGTAAATGATCGATAATGCCAAATACACACCGGAAAATGAGCGCTATAAGGAAACCCGCCGTGAAAACCAAATCGATGACGCTTTACGATGTGGCGAAACATGCCCAAGTTTCCTATCAAACAGTCTCGCGCGTTATCAATCAGGCGGAACACGTTTCTGACAAAACCCGGCGAAAAGTCGAAGCTTCGATGCGGGCGCTCAATTACGTTCCCAACCGTGTAGCACAGCAACTGGCAGGGAAACTGAGCCAGAACATTGGCCTGGTGACCAGTAATTTGTCGTTGCATGCACCGTCGCAAATCGCCTCAGCCATTAAGACTCAGGCCAGCAAACTTCACTTTAACGTGATGATGTCGATGATTGAGCAGCCTGATATAGAAGCCTGTAAAAATGCGGTCAACAGTTTGCTGTCTCAGCGCGTTGACGGCTTGATTATCAACATTCCGTTGGAAGATGAGCAGGCACAAACTCTCACCGAAATGTGTGGTCATGTTCCGGTGTTATTCCTGGATGTTTCACCCGCGCTGAATAGTGACAGCATTACTTTTGATGCGACGGCCGGTACGCATCTGGCGATTGAGCATCTGGTTGCGCAAGGTCATCAGCGTATCGCGTTACTGAACGGGCCGCTCACTTCCGTCTCTGCCCGCCTACGCCTCGAGGGTTGGCAACAGGCGCTGGCGCAACACCAGTTGCATGCCGCGGCGCAATTGCAGGGAGACTGGAGTTCGCAATCGGGTTATCTCCAGACGCTTGCGCTGCTCGGCCAGGGGGGGAAATTCACCGCGCTATTGGTCGCCAATGATCAAATGGCGTTGGGGGCTTTACGCGCGCTGAATGAATCAGGCTTATCCGTGCCAGGACACGTTTCGGTCATTGGCTATGATGACACTGAGGATAGCGCCTGCTTTATTCCACCGCTCACCACCATCAAACAGGACTTTAAAGCGCTGGGCAGTGCGAGCGTTGACCGTCTGCTTGAACAAATTCACTCGCCGAATCAACCGGTGCAAGCCTCTGTACTTCCGGTCACGCTGATTGAGCGTAAAACCACTGCTGCCCCAAACGCCTTCACCACATCGCCACAGGCGCTGGCCGAGGCACTGACGGTGCTCGCCCGTCAGGTCGCACAGCTCAAATAATTTCTGTGAATCCCCTCACCTGAAACTGTTTTGCTGCTTTACATTGCCGCTCACAAAAACCATAGTGATTTAAATTGTGAGCGCATCGCAAAAACGCAAAGGAACCTTCAGCATGACATGTCTATCGGGTACAGTCGCCGCATCACTGGCAGCGATTATTGGCCGACGCGACTGGGAAAACCCAGCCGTCACGCAACTCAACCGCCTGGCCGCTCATCCGCCGTTTGCCAGTTGGCGTGATGAACGTGAAGCCTGCAATGACGCGCCTTCAGCGAGTCTGATAAGTCTTAACGGTGACTGGCAGTTTAGCTACTTTACGCAACCCGAGAAGGTTCCAGAAACCTGGCTGTCTGCGGACTTACCTGATGCACAAACTTTACCCGTCCCTTCAAACTGGCAAATGCACGGTTTTGATGCCCCTATTTATACCAATGTCACGTATCCAATCCCGGTCACGCCGCCGCACGTCCCGGAAGAAAATCCTACCGGTTGTTACTCGCTCACATTTAATGTTGATGCTTCCTGGCTCGAGAGTGGACAGCCACGGATTATTTTTGATGGCGTGAACTCTGCATTCCACCTGTGGTGCAACGGCCACTGGATAGGCTACGGACAGGACAGCCGCCTGCCCTCTGAATTTGACCTCAGCAAAGTGCTCAATGCCGGGGAAAACCGGATCGCGGTAATGGTGCTGCGTTGGTGTGACGGTAGTTATCTCGAAGATCAGGATATGTGGCGGATGAGCGGGATTTTCCGCGATGTGACGCTGCTGCATAAACCCGTGACTCAGTTGAGCGATGTGCGGATCACAACGCATCTTAATGAAGATTTTAGCCACGCCATTGTTGAAACGCAGGTGGTGGTAAAAGGTGTAAATGACCGCGCGGTGCAAGTCTGTCTGCAACTGTGGCGTGACCAACAGTGTGTAGGGGAAAAACAGCAGGCGCTCGGCAGTGAGATTATTGATGAACGTGGTGCATACAGTGACCGCACGACGCTCAAAATCCCGCTGGCCAACCCGCTGCTGTGGAGTGCCGAAGCGCCTCATCTTTATCGCGCAGTGGTGATTTTGCGCGATGAGAAAGGTGTAACCATAGAAGCAGAAGCCTGGGACGTCGGCTTGCGTAAAGTCGAAATTCATCAGGGATTGTTGAAGTTAAACGGCAAACCCTTGCTGATCCGTGGCACCAATCGCCATGAGCATCATCCGGTTAATGGCCAGGTCATGGATGTTCAAACCATGCGCCAGGACATCTTGCTCATGAAGCAGCACAACTTTAATGCGGTACGCTGCTCGCATTATCCAAATCATCCAATGTGGTATCGCCTGTGCGACCGTTACGGCCTGTATGTGGTGGATGAGGCGAACATTGAAACCCACGGCATGGTGCCGATGAATCGCCTGAGTGACGACCCGGTCTGGCTGCCCGCGATGACAGAACGCGTGACCCGCATGGTACTGCGCGATATCAACCATCCCTCAATTATCATCTGGTCGCTCGGTAACGAGTCCGGCCATGGTGCTAACCATGATGCCCTTTATCGCTGGATAAAATCAGTCGACCCTTCACGCCCAGTACAATATGAAGGCGGCGGTGCCAACAGTGCCGCCACCGATATTATTTGCCCCATGTATGCGCGCGTCGACCAGGATCAGCCCTTCCCGGCCGTACCAAAATGGTCAATTAAAAAATGGATCGGCATGCCCGATGAAACGCGCCCGCTCATTTTGTGTGAATACGCCCACGCTATGGGCAACAGCTTTGGCGGCTTCCATAAATATTGGCAAGCGTTCCGTCAGTATCCGCGTTTGCAAGGCGGTTTTGTCTGGGACTGGGTGGATCAATCTCTCGTTAAACTTGACGAGAACGGCGAACCCTTTTCGGCGTATGGCGGTGATTTTGGCGACAAACCAAACGATCGACAGTTCTGCATGAATGGCCTGGTATTTGCCGACCGCACACCACATCCGGCGCTGTATGAAGCCCAGCAAGCGCAACAGTTTTTCCAGTTTGAGCTTCATCGCGAAACCCCATTGCGCCTTGAAGTTACCAGCGAATATTTGTTCCGCCACAGTGATAACGAACGCTTGCTTTGGCACGTTTCGCAAGCGGGCACACGGCTTGCTGAAGGTGAAGTGCGGCTCGATATCACACCGCAGGGTAAACAGGTTATCGTGCTCGACTCACTTCCTGCCATTACTGAAAATGGCGACGTATGGCTGACCGTAAAGGTACAGCAAATTAACGCCACAGACTGGTCTGAGGCTGGGCATATTTGCGCCTGGGACCAGTGGCAACTTGCGGGCGTTCTTCTTGCAACGACACCACCCATTGACGGCGAGTCCCCAACGCTTGAGGTCAGCCATTGTCATTTTGATATCCGCCATGGCCGACATCATTGGCAATTCAATCGTGAAACTGGATTACTGAGCCAGTGGTGGCAAGCGCAGCAACCCACGCTGTTACAGCCACTCCAGGATCAGTTCACCCGTGCTCCGTTAGATAATGATATCGGTGTCAGTGAAGTGACACGCATTGATCCCAATGCCTGGGTCGAACGCTGGAAAGCGGCGGGGTTGTACTCACTTGAATCCCAGTTGGAATACTGTGAGGCTGAAGCCCTGGCAAATGAAGTTCAGGTACGTACGGTGCATAGTTGGCAGCACGACGGAAAATCGTTGTTTATCAGCCGCAAACTTTGGCGAATCGATTGCATGGGCACACTCCACGTCAGTGTGGATGTTGACGTTGCTTTTGGCACTCCTCCACCTGCGCGTATCGGGCTTACCTGCCAGTTAGCGCAGGTTGACGAACAAGTGAGCTGGCTGGGTCTGGGTCCGCACGAGAACTATCCCGATCGTCAGCAATCGGCTCTGTTTGATTACTGGCAGCGCCCGCTTGAAGCGCTATATACCCCGTATGTTTTCCCAACGGAAAACGGGCTGCGTTGTGAAACTCAAAGCCTGGAATATGGCGATCATCACTGGCAGGGTAAATTCCACTTCAACATCAGCCGCTTTAGCCAACAGCAATTGCGCGAAACCTCGCATCGCCATTTGCTCGTGGCGGAGCCTGGTACGTGGCTAAATCTGGATGGTTTCCACATGGGCGTTGGGGGAGATGACTCCTGGAGCCCCAGCGTTTCACAAGAGTTCCTGCTTGATAAATCCCATTATCACTATGCGATAAGCTGGCAACGACGCTAATACCCGCATCAGGAGCAGAACGCCGCCCTCGTTCTGCTCCGGTTATATTCAATCATTTTTTAGGCGTAGTTCCACCGACCTGACGGCTTGTGGAGGCATAGGCCAAAAGCTCACCTGTGTCGTTGTTTAACGCACGCTTCAAGCCCGGCGTTAAAACGCCATGTTCGCGATGTCGCCCAGTCCAGGTCGCCTCCCAACCCAATTCCGCTTTTTTTGTCAATGAAACCACGATGTGATTACCCCGCAATTCAATAAAAGCGGGGGTAATGACAGTGATAGTTGCTGGTTTGCCGTCGATATAAGCTGCTGCAAAATTCTCATCGACGCGAACTTCATGGTATCCCTTAAAGTTTAATTGGCCATCCGTGGCAATTCGTGCAGCGGTTTCTGAAGCAGAAGAAAATAAAGCCGCAGCCAAAATAACCCCCATCCCCATTTTTTGCCTTATTCATCACACAAATAACGCGATGCCATTAAGAATAATCTGCAACATAAATATACCGTCAGAATATAAAGTCAATCGCCTATATTAAATTTAAAGGCTATTCGTTTAGATTTAATTTAATAATCTTCCTTAGTTTACTTTTGTTAGCTTAATAACATTAATGCCATTAACATATTTCACAAATTTACAATCTTTTACTGATCTGTCCACTGTGCGGTAAAGCAACAACATTCAAATTAGTACTTAATATCACTGAAAACAGGCGTTAAAGAATATAATTTCAACATAAACCTGGAAAACATAATTATTATTTCAATTTCAAGCTATTGGATCGCTATAAACCAGAATGTTTACCTTTTAACTGGTTGCACCAGTGATCAGAAAACCCACTTCACACTATGAGACATTTCTTATTTAGAGCAATTTTGGACCTCAGTTGATTTACGTCAATCAAAGACATAGCGCGGGTTTACTCGAATGTTTGGCATGCTATTTATTATGCCCGTCACAACAAATGTTATAATTACAACATCACGAGATGCATCATGAGTAACACTGATCCAAAAAAGAAAAAGAGAACGCCCATTGGGAAGTTTATGCTATGGCTGTTCTATTTATTCTGTATTTATGCTGTTTTCTGTTTATTTAAAGCAGGTGTAGCCTTTAGCCATATACACGCGGCCACAGGGCAAGAATTAGGCGTCAGAGCCGGAGAGTTTGCCGGGACATTAATCATTCTCATATATCTCGGATTTCTTGGTGGGATTACCGGCCTTCTGGCCTGGTTAACTCGCGCGAAATAACCTTAGCACCGTTAATACACAACGCTTTAATTCAGGATATCTGGAATGAACAAATTTTTAAGATTTGCGTCAATTGTTTTGCTGCCGACAATTTTCCTGGCGGGATGTGTCATCGCAGAGCCGACGGAACAGGCTCACCATCACCATGTGAAGAATCAGAGCCAGGATGCGCAGGGCGTGCCAGAGTCTCAACAAACTCAGCAACGCGATGAAACCATCGACTGTAGCCTCCCTTTACCTGTTGATGCGGTCAATTCACAAATTGATGCTTATGACCGTCAGTGTCATTAACGTAAATTAGTTTTCCTCCTCAAGCGACGGTTTGCGCATTAGCAGCCGTCGGTCTTTATCTCCTTATCTGTTAACAAAAAGACATTAGCGTCCTATAGCATTTATGGATAGGATCTAGCGCCCTTTTTTTGCCATGACGCTGAAATTAAAAAAGCCGGGCACCAGGACGGGTATCTTTTTAACAAATAGACAGGGACCACAATGCAAACACTACATAAAACGGAAGTGGAAAAGCACGCGGCTAAACGGCGCTGGCTGAATTCTCACGATTCCGGGTATCACAAAGCGATGGGCAACCGTCAGGTTCAGATGATTGCCATCGGCGGAGCCATTGGCACCGGCCTCTTTTTAGGTGCAGGCGCGCGACTGCAAATGGCGGGCCCCGCATTAGCACTGGTGTATCTGGTGTGCGGGATCTTTTCATTCTTCATTTTACGTGCGCTAGGTGAATTGGTGCTGCACCGCCCGTCGAGCGGCAGCTTTGTCTCTTACGCCCGCGAGTTTCTGGGCGAAAAAGCCTCTTATGTTGCGGGTTGGATGTACTTCGTCAACTGGGCAATGACCGGCATTGTCGATATCACCGCCGTCGCGCTTTACATGCACTACTGGGGCGCATTCGGTGATGTGCCGCAATGGGTCTTTGCCCTTTGCGCGCTGGGGATTGTCGGCACCATGAACATGATCGGCGTGAAATGGTTCGCCGAAATGGAGTTCTGGTTCGCATTAATCAAAGTCCTCGCCATCGTGGTCTTTTTGGTTGTCGGTACGATTTTCCTCGGCAGCGGTAAAATGCTTGATGGCAACACGACGGGCTTCCACTTAATCACGGATAACGGCGGCCTCTTCCCACATGGTTTGCTCCCCGCACTGGTTCTTGTGCAAGGTGTTGTCTTTGCCTTCGCGTCTATCGAACTGGTGGGGACGGCTGCGGGTGAATGTAAAGACCCACAAACGATGGTGCCGAAAGCCATTAACAGCGTTATCTGGCGTATCGGTCTGTTTTACGTGGGTTCAGTGGTTTTACTGGTGCTGCTGTTGCCGTGGAATGCCTATCAAGCGGGACAAAGTCCGTTTGTGACATTTTTCTCAAAACTCGGCGTGCCATACATTGGCGACATCATGAACATGGTGGTACTGAGTGCTGCTCTTTCCAGCCTCAACTCTGGCCTCTATTCCACCGGACGCATTCTGCGTTCGATGTCGATGGGCGGTTCAGCACCTAAATTCATGTCGAAGATGAGCAAGCAACAAGTTCCTTACGCCGGGATTCTGGTTACGCTTGGCGTATACGTGTTTGGCGTGCTGCTGAATTACCTGGTGCCTTCGCAAGTGTTCGAAATCGTCCTCAATATTGCGTCGCTGGGTATTATCTCTTCCTGGGCATTTATCGTGATTTGCCAGCTGCGTTTACGCAAAGCCATTAAAGAAGGCAAAGCGGCAGATGTCCGCTTTAAATTACCCGGTGCGCCGTTCACATCATGGCTGACGCTGCTATTCCTGTTTAGCGTGTTGGTGCTGATGGGTTTTGATTACCCGAATGGAACGTACACCATTGCATCTATTCCGCTGATTGCTTTGGTACTGGTGCTGGGCTGGTTTGGTGTTCGTAAACGTGTACACGAAATTGCCAACGAGGTGCATCTCCACCATGAAGAAAGCACAACGTTAAGCGATAAGCGTTAAGTCATTTTGTTTGAAAAAGATAGCCACACGCTCAGCGGGGCTATCTTTTAACCCTTCACTGCCCAGCAACTGTTTCTCACCCCCTTCTTGCCATAAATCGCCGTAGCATTAACGTTATGTGCCGTTAACACTTTTCAAACATTCATCACAAGTATTAACATATGATCCTGAATGTTCCAGATGGTTCGTCTGGAGCGTAAATGCTCCCACCTGTGAAAATGTCTGATGAAAATTGTGCAACATGGAAAGATTTCCCTTCCACTGATACTTGTCCCGGCGCTGTCGTCTTTTGCCCTTCCTGCGCTTGCGACAGAAGACACGATGGTCGTCACCGCCACGCAAGGTACGATTTCCGAGCTGGATACGCCGGCAGCGGTGAGTGTCGTTAATGGCGACGATATGCGCCAGGCCGCTCCACGCATCAATCTCTCAGAAAGCCTGAGCAGCGTACCTGGCCTGCAAGTCCAGAATCGCCGGAACTATGCGCAAGATTTACAACTTTCGATTCGTGGATTTGGATCGCGCTCAACTTATGGCGTGCGCGGAATAAGGATGTATGTTGACGGTATTCCCGCCACGATGCCCGACGGGCAAGGCCAAACCTCGAATATCGATTTAAACAGCGTTGAAAGCGTTGAGATTTTACGCGGCCCTTTCTCTGCGTTGTACGGAAACGCCTCCGGCGGCGTGATGAATGTCACCACCACCACTGGTACACAGCCACCGACCTTTGAAGCCAGTAGTTATTACGGCAGTTTCGGAAGCTGGCGCAACAGTATAAAAGCCACAGGCGCGACGGGCGACGGCACCCAGGCCGGCGATGTCGATTACGCCGTTTCTGCTTCACGCTTTACCACGCACGGTTATCGTGACCATAGCAGCGCACAAAAAAATCTGGGTAACGCCAAACTTGGCGTGCGGCTTAACGAAGCCAGCAAACTCACGCTGATGCTCAATAGTGTCGATATTGATGCCAACGATCCGGGCGGTTTAACCGAACAGGAATGGCATGACAACCCGACTCAGGCACCCCGCGCTGAGCAATACAATACGCGCAAGACGACTAAACAGACCCAGGCTGGGCTGCGTTATGACCGGCAGCTTTCGGCTAACGATGATCTCAGTATCATGACCTATGCGGGCGTGCGAGAAACCACGCAATACCAATCCATACCCGTCGCTCCGCAGTTAAAGCCAACACATCCGGGTGGTGTTATCGAGCTTTCACGCCATTATCAAGGGATCGATTCACGCTGGACGCACCGTGGCAATCTGCTGTCCGTCCCGGTGACGTTTACCACTGGTGTTGATTACGAAACGCTGTCAGAAAAGCGCAAAGGTTATGAAAACTTTGTGGTGGAAAACGGCACCACGGTCTTGGGTGAGAAAGGCGATTTGCGCCGTGACGAACGCAATCTGATGTGGAACGTTGACCCTTACCTACAAACTGCATGGCAACTTACCGATAAGTTGAGTCTGGATGCAGGTGTACGCTTTAGCTCGGTTTACTTCGACTCCAATGATGAATACATCACCACGTTGAATGGCGATGACAGCGGCAATGCGAGCTATCACAAATGGCTGCCAGCCGCCGCGCTGAAATATGCAATTACTGACGCGTGGAATGTTTACACATCGGCGGGACGCGGCTTTGAAACACCGACCATCAACGAACTCTCGTATCGTGATAACGGCCAATCCGGTTTGAATTTTGGCTTAAAACCGGCCACCAGCGATACCGTGGAAATCGGCAGCAAAACCCGTTTCGGTAACAGCCTGTTGACGGCGGCGCTATTCCAGACCGACACCGACGACGAGATTGTTGCTGACCAAAGTAGCGGCGGGCGCACGACCTATAAAAATGCCGGAGAAACACGACGCCGGGGCATGGAGCTATCCGCCGATAGCCAGCTTGGCTATGACTGGCGTATCAAAATGGCGTGGACCTATCTGGATGCAACGTATCGCAGCAACGCGTGTGGTGATGACCATTGCGAGGGGAATCGTCTCCCGGGTATTGCGCGTAACATGGGCTACGCATCGCTTGAATATGCACCACCAGAGGGGTTCTATGCCGGTGCAGACGTTCGTTATATGAGCGATATTCAAGCCAATGATGAGAATACTGCCCAGGCCCCCGCTTATACAGTTGCCTCACTGAACAGCGGTTATAAGCTGCGTTTTCAGGAACGCTGGATGTTGGATGTGTGGGGGCGTGTCGATAACTTATTCGACAGGGAATATGTGGGTTCTGTCATCGTAAATGAAAGTAACGGTCGTTACTTCGAACCAGCTCCGGGACGCAATTACGGCGTGGGAGTGAATTTGAGTTACACCTTCCTGTAAGGATATTTTAAACACAAAAAACGGAACCCTGGGGGTTCCGTTTTTTATTCAGTAAAGGAGTTCGATTACTCCATCGTTGCGCCGCCGTTAAGCTTGAACACCACGTTGACAATTAAACCCTGGCCTGGCTTACCGCTTTCATAGCGCCATTTTTTCATCGCCATTTTCACTTCGCGCTCAAACATGTTGGCGGGCTGTGCGGAGAGGATACTCACGTTACTCACGCTACCATCCGGGCCAACATCAAACTTCACTCGCACTTTACCTTCAATGCGTAACGCATGTGCACGAGCCGGATACTGAGGTGAATTTCGGCTAAGCGCACGCGGCCCTGTCGCCACCGGAGCGGTCGACGCCACTGGCGCAGTCTTAGCAACCGGAGCCGGACGTGCTGGCGCCGTATTGGTTACCGGCGCTGTCGGGCGCGGTTCAACCGGCTGAACTTCACGCTTCGGCTGCTCAACCTTTTTCACCGGCTTTGGTTTTGGCTTCGGTTTCGGTTTTGGCTCTGGCTTTTGAATAACAACCGGTGCCTCTTTCGGCGGCTCGGGAATCGGTTCAGGTTCCACTACTGGCTCGGGTGGTGGCTGCACAACTTCAGGTTGTGGAGGTTCCAACTCAGCAGGTGCCACCATGGTGACACTGATAGGTTGTGCAGGCGCTGGCAACTCAATAACCTGATGTACCGAGGTGTAGAGCAACCCCGCGACAACAGCACCATGTAGCACAACCGAAAGTGCGGTCGGCCATGGAAAGCGGCGAGGTAAATCAAGGGTCATTGACGTCATAATGGCTTAGGTCTCTTAAACAGGCGTCAATTTTAAATGCAAATAGCAATCATATTCAACAACGCATCGAATAAAGTGACGCATTTTACTGGCGGCTGGGTGAAATTCCCTCATTCGTGACCACGATTTAACATCTTGTTTATCTTTCAATTGCAGTCTTAGCGCCATTCACTTACCGTATTTTACATACCTCATATCAATAAGGAGTGCTGCACGTGCTGTATGTCATTTATGCGGAAGATAATGCCGACTCTCTCGAAAAGCGGCTAGCTGTGCGCCCTGCCCATTTAGCTCGTCTACAATTACTGCGCGATGAAGGTCGTCTGTTAACCGCCGGGCCAATGCCTGCCGTTGATAGTAATGATCCTGGTGCGGCGGGTTTTACCGGTTCAACGGTGATTGCGGAGTTTACATCGCTGGAAGAGGCTCAAGCTTGGGCCGATGCTGATCCTTATAACGCCGCCGGTGTTTATAAGCATGTGGCGATCAAGCCATACAAAAAAGTTTTCTAATTGATTTTAAAATCCAATAAAATCAATACATTGAATTAAAAACTCTCAAAATATCAATTCATAAAGGGCACAAATAAATACACATTGTATTTTGAAGTGCCTTTTTTATGATTTCCTATACTTCCAGTATCAATCTGGAGGTGGTCGTATGCAGACGCGTCACTCAAATTCAATCTCGTGACGATATTGGGGAGACTGGCTCTCAGTCGCCCCAGGCCAGGAATTGAAGTTTAAAATACCTTTGATGAAAAATCGTTTTTTACTTCACTTTCGATATAGGTATTCAGACCCCACCCGGCGCGTGCCAGCTCTTTCATTTTTTCCAGATGTTCTGGCCCGGGGTGGAAGATATCGTAGAGATAGACGTGATTATTTTTAAAACGGACTTTTATCGAGTTGGCATCAATCTGGAAGCTGACGACCTGTGAATCACCGCTTTTGTTGGCGTAATTTTCCATACCGCATCCTGTTAGATAAGCCTGATATCTGGCGAAGTTATCTATTAACCACGTCCTGCGTTCTCATACAGGGTTATGGCTCACGATTTGCGTAACAGAACGCACAAAGATGAGATTTACGCAATTCATGTAAAAATAGGAAATCATGAGATTGTTAAGGTTATAGCCTTGCCATATCTTCAAATTGTGTATTTACACTAAAGGAATAAACATCATGTTTAAGCGTCGCACTCTCAAAACTGCACTTGCGGCGGTTATATCTCTCAGTGTCCTTGCTGCACCCGTTTTTGCAAACCCAGGAAACGGTAATGGAGGTGGCGGGCAAGGCAATGGCGGTGGAAATCACGGTAATAACGGTAATAGTGCTAACCATGGCAACAGTGGTAAAAACGCGGACCATGGCAATAAAGGTCAGGGTAACGAAAAGTCGAATGAGGATCATGGAAGCCGCAAGAACTACGGTAAACCAGACCATGTCGACTCTGATATCAACTTCTCTCGCGCTCGATCCCTTGCTGTGAATTATGGCCTTGTTGGATATCAGGCGCTTCCTCCGGGTATCGCTAAAAATTTAGCGCGTGGTAAACCATTGCCTCCAGGTATTGCTAAAAAAACTTTGCCTGCATCAATGATTAACGATTTACCATATTACCCTGGCTATGAATGGCGAGCCGTTGGTAATGATTTGGTGCTTATTGCTTTAAGCACGGCCATTGTGACTTCCATCATTAACGGCGTTTTCGATTAATACATCCTCGCCTCAGTGAGCCCTGCATCCGCAGGGCTTTTTGAAGCACGGGAAGTGCCTTTTTTATGTTTTCCATTTCTTCCAGTATCAATCTGGAGATGATGATTTTTGGACACTTCACCCATTTCCCATCACTCGATGACAGTGATAACCTCAGAGCAATTTTCGTAGTGTATTTGAAATGATCAGGAGTTTTGATGGATCTTTTTGATGAGTCTTATGAGCGGCATAAGCAGTCGGTGGGTAATCAGGAAGCTCGCTGGAACAGCTGGCTGGCCAGTCATCCCCTGGTGATTGTTGCAGTGGCTTTGGTAACAGTGCTCATTATTTTACTGGCAATGCACTTCTCATAAACTCCGTTTTGCCCCCTGCTCACATCTTCCCATTCAGTCGGTAAATCAGCTTATCAGCACGGCTATGACGGGTGGCTAAAACGTTTGGATGTTACTGGGCACCGCAAGCGGTGCCCTGATATTACGACGCCCATTGATCGTGAATGGCAAACAACAAGGAATTACGCGCGCGGTTTGCCTGGCACTTTCTGATGGCGTGAATTCGCATGTTGCGGCGTGACTGACCTTCCAGCCAACGCGATCTGCGCCGTTGCGTCTGACGAAGCATACGCCACCGTCCGACCTCAGTTCTACTACGCCTCATTTTTACGACTCTGGTTGCATGTAAGACGCGCCATTATAGAGCCTTCTGCCCTACAGACCAGTCGTTTTACGATTAGTCCTGCAACTCAAATTATTTTGGGTATAGTTTTAGTGTCAACCGGTGGCTGTTGTGCGTAAACTCAAAAGCATACGGTTTCTAAAGGATTTTTGAACGATGACAACCTTCTATACAGTCTTTAGTTGGCTGATAATTTTAGGTTACTGGCTTTTAATAGCCGGCGTGACGCTGCGAATTTTGATGAAGCGTCGTGCAGTTCCTTCAGCCATGGCATGGCTTCTTATCATTTATATTCTTCCGCTGGTCGGAATCATTGCCTATCTCTCGTTTGGCGAATTGCATCTGGGCAAACGCCGCGCAGAGCGTGCGCGCGCCATGTGGCCTTCGACGGCCAAGTGGTTAAACGACCTTAAAAGCTGCAAACATATTTTTGCCGAAGAAAACAGTGAGGTCGCAACGTCACTGTTTCAACTGTGTGAACGACGTCAGGGGATTGGCGGTGTAAAAGGCAACCAGCTCCAGTTGCTCACTACGTCTGATGAAACGATGCATGCGCTGATTCGTGATATTCAACTGGCCCGCCATAACATCGAGATGGTGTTTTATATCTGGCAACCCGGTGGTTTAGCCGATCAAGTCGCCGAATCGCTGATGGCTGCCGCGCGTCGTGGTATTCATTGCCGCTTGCTGTTGGACTCGGCGGGGAGTGTCGCATTCTTCCGCAGCCCCTGGGCAAACATGATGCGTAACGCGGGCGTGGAAGTGGTCGAAGCGCTGAAAGTTAATCTTATGCGTGTGTTCCTGCGCCGCATGGATTTACGCCAGCATCGTAAAATGGTGATGATCGATAATTACATCGCTTATACCGGCAGCATGAACCTGGTTGATCCGCGCTTCTTTAAACAAGATGCCGGCGTCGGGCAATGGGTCGATTTAATGGCGCGTATGGAAGGCCCGGTCGCCACCGCGATGGGGATTGTGTACTCCTGCGACTGGGAAATAGAAACCGGGAAACGTATTTTACCGCCAGCCCCAGATACAAATATTATGCCTTTTGAAGAGGCCACTGGGCACACGATTCATACCATTGCTTCAGGCCCTGGATTCCCTGAAGACCTGATTCATCAAGCGCTTCTGACATCGGTTTATGCGGCGCGTGAATATCTGATAATGACGACCCCTTACTTTGTGCCAAGTGACGACTTGCTCCATGCCATTTGCACCGCGGCGCAACGTGGCGTCGACGTGAGTATTATCGTTCCACGTAAGAATGACTCACTACTGGTGGGCTGGGCCAGCCGCGCCTTCTTTACTGAGTTGCTTGCCGCAGGGGTGAAGATTTATCAGTTCGAAGGCGGTTTGCTGCATACCAAGAGCGTGCTGGTTGATGGGCAATTGAGTTTAGTCGGTACTGTGAATCTGGACATGCGCAGCTTGTGGCTGAATTTCGAGATAACTTTGGTTATTGATGACTCCGGTTTTGCCAGCGATCTTGCTGCGGTTCAGGACGACTATATATCCCGCTCTCGCTTACTGGACCCGCGTTTGTGGGTTAAGCGCCCAATGTGGCAGCGTGTAGTAGAGCGACTGTTTTACTTCTTTAGCCCGTTGCTGTAAAACGTGGCGCTATCGCACTCGATAAGTGGAAATAAACATGGAAATGGATCTGAACAATCGCCTGACAGAAGATGAAACTCTCGAGCAGGCTTACGATATTTTTCTCG
The DNA here is from genome assembly GCF_031432975.1 of Buttiauxella selenatireducens. Lineage (GTDB taxonomy): Bacteria > Pseudomonadota > Gammaproteobacteria > Enterobacterales > Enterobacteriaceae > Buttiauxella > Buttiauxella selenatireducens. The sequence goes on from NZ_CP133838.1 coordinate 2,827,411, forward strand.
AGCTGGCGGTCGATAACCTCGATCCGGCAGATGTGATTTTGTTTAATCTGCAATTTGAAGAGCGTGGCGGTGCTGAGCTTTTTGACCCAGCCGAAGACTGGCAGGAACATGTGGATTTCGACCTGAATCCAGATTTCTTTGCTGAAGTGGTTATTGGCCTTGCGGATACCGACGGCGGGGAAATCAATGACATCTTCGCACGTGTACTGTTGTGCCGTGAGAAAGACCATAAACTTTGCCATATTCTCTGGCGCGAATAAGTTCGCAGAAATTACGCATCAGGGCAGCGTAAGGCTGCCCTTATACCTATAACTTCGGCAACACGCTCCCGCAGGATTTGCAGAAACGAGCTTCGCTGTCGTGATCGCCCTTATGGCAGCGAGAGCACAAACGGGCATTCCGCTGTTTCTGAAACTCATTCGTCATATGCGCTGTAATAATCCCCGTTGGGATAGCGATGACCGAGTAACCAATCAAGATAAGAATTGAGGCAACCATTCGGCCCGCTCCGGTATGCGGAGTAATATCGCCATACCCCACTGTCGTCACCGTGACGACAGCCCAGTACACCGACGTCCCCAAATTGCTAAAGCCGTTTGGCGGTCCTTCGATGCCATACATCAAGCCGCCAGCAACGACCATCACAATAAGAATAAAGGAGTAGAAAAGAATCAACTGGTGCCGGGCATTAAGAATCGCCTGCCATAACGTATGCAGTGTCGGCATGTAGCGCAGCAGTTTGAGAATTCGCAGCACGCGTATCGCACGCATTGCACGCCACGCAAAGACATAATTGACGCCTATTTCAGGCCACAGCCACAACACGTATAGCGGCAAAATTGTCGCCAGATCGATGAACCCCCAAAAACTAAAGACATATTTCCTGGGTTCAGGCCAGCAAAGCACTCGCAGAATATATTCCAGCGTGAACGACAGCGTGAAACCAATTTCCAGTGCGACAAATACTTGCCATTGATCATAGTTCAGATGATATTGCGTCCCGAGTCCGGACTCGACAAAAACAGCAATCACACTGAGTAACGCGAATAACCCGCATAACGCTTCAAAGCGTCGGCCTGAGCGTGTTTTTTGATCAAAGAGAAGGTGGTACATCCGCTTACGGGTGGAACGAATAAGCACGGGCAAAGTAACCTCACAAACTAAAAGGGCTGGCATCATGCCAGCCCTGCGAGATTATAGCGGGTCTACCTTCAGACAGGAAACCGCATGCTTGAAGCTACCCTCCAGCACCGGGCGAGTTATCGCACATTCCGGCCCAGCAATTGGGCAGCGGGTGCGGAAAACACAGCCTGATGGCGGATTTATTGGCGACGGCAACTCCCCTTCGAGAAGTTGTATCGTTTTGTTTCTTTCCAAATCGGGATCGGGAATGGGCACCGCAGACATCAATGCCTTGGTATAAGGGTGCAACGGATTATGGTACACCTCGTCATAGGTGCCCAACTCCACCGCATGTCCCAGATACATCACCAGCACGCGGTCTGAAATGTGTTTTACCACAGCCAGATCGTGGGCGATGAAGATAAGCGACAACCCCATTTCACGTTGCAATTTTTGCAGCAGGTTGACCACCTGCGCCTGAATCGACACGTCGAGCGCTGAAACCGGCTCGTCACAGATAATCAGTTTTGGCTCAAGGATCAGTGCGCGAGCAATCCCGATACGCTGGCATTGGCCCCCTGAAAACTCGTGTGGGTAACGGTTAATCAGGTTTGGCAACAAGCCCACTTTCATCATCATCGCTTTTACGCGGTCACGAACTTCCTGACGCGGCATTTTAGGATGATAGGTACGCAACGGTTCAGCAATAATATCGCCGATGTTCATACGCGGGTTTAATGAGGCCAGTGGGTCCTGGAAAATCATCTGGATATCGCTACGCACATTGCGCCACTCGTCCTGATTCATCCCCAGCAAATCTTTACCCAACCACGCCACACGGCCTTCAGTTGCTTTGACCAGGCCGATAATGGCACGGGCAAACGTCGATTTGCCGCAACCTGATTCCCCTACCACACCCAGCGTTTCGCCTTCGTATAAACGCAGCGTCACACCATCTACGGCTTTCAACGTTTTGGAGGGTTGCCAGAACCACTGTTTGCCGTCTTTGATGTCAAAGTGCACTTTGAGGTCGGCAATTTCCAGCAGGACTTTTTTCTCTTGTGTCACGGCGTTCATACCAACTCCTCCACTGGCTTAAAGCAAGCGCGCAAACGGCCTTCACCGAAGGGTTCCAGAGGCGGCATGCTATTACAGATTTCCATCGCGTGCGGACAACGCGGCTGGAACGGGCAGCCTTTTGGCAGACGCAGCAGGTTCGGCGGATTGCCAGGAATGGTCAGCAAAGATTCGCCTTCAGCATCAAGTCGAGGGACCGCATTGAGCAGACCGATGGAATAAGGATGAACCGGGTTGTAGAACACGTCACGAGCCTGACCATATTCCATGGTACGACCCGCATACATCACCAGCACTTTGTCGCAGATCCCAGCAACCACGCCGAGATCGTGGGTGATCATGATAATTGCTGTATTGAACTCACGTTTGAGCTCGTTAAGCAGTGTCATGATTTGCGCCTGAACCGTTACATCCAGCGCCGTAGTAGGTTCATCTGCGATCAGCAGTTTTGGACGGCATAACAGCGCCATCGCGATCATGACACGCTGACGCATACCACCGGAAAACTCATGCGGGAACATCCGCATTCGCTTACGAGCTTCAGGCATTTTCACGGCATCAAGCATACGAACGGATTCTTCAAACGCTTCTGCTTTGCCCAATTTCTTGTGCAGCATCAGCACTTCCATCAACTGCTCGCCGACACGCATATACGGGTTAAGCGAGGTCATTGGGTCCTGAAAAATCATCGAAATCTGCTCCGCGCGCAGGCGGTTAAGCTGGTTTTCTGGCAGATTCAGGATCTCTTTACCGTTAAATTTAGCAGACCCGCCGATACGGCCATTCGCTGCCAGCAGTCCCATCAAAGCAAAAGCTGTTTGCGATTTACCGGAACCAGATTCCCCAACGATGCCCAATGTTTCACCGGCACGCAGGCTGAAGTTCAGATCGTTTACCGCAGTAACATCACCGTCTGGGGTACCAAAGGTGACGCGCAGATCTTTTACGTCTAACAACGTAGAAGTCTGGCTCAGTGGAGTAACCACCGCAGGATTTTCAATTGTGCTCATCGCGGCACTCCTTAACGATCTTTCGGGTCGAGGGCATCACGCAGGCCATCGCCGATAAAGTTGAAACAGAACAAGGTGATGACGAGGAAGCCTGCCGGGAACATCAGCAGCCACGGTGAAACTTCCATCGAGTTCGCACCATCACTCAGCAATGCGCCCCAGCTACTTAACGGCTCTTGCGTACCCAAACCCAGGAAGCTCAGGAAGGATTCGAACAAGATCATGCTCGGCACCAGTAGTGAAGCGTAAACCACGACGACACCCAGCACGTTTGGCACAATGTGACGAACCACGATATTGGCGGTAGAAACCCCACCGACCTGAGCCGCTTCGATAAACTCTTTACGTTTCAGGCTCAGGGTTTGTCCACGAACGATACGCGCCATGTCCAGCCAGGAAACCATCCCGATTGCCACAAAGATAAGCAGGATGTTTTGCCCAAAGAAGGTCACCAGTAAAATAACGAAGAACATGAACGGGAAGGAGTTGAGGATCTCCAGCAGACGCATCATGACTGAGTCAGTTTTACCGCCCAGATAACCCGCGAGCGAGCCGTATAATGTCCCTACAACCACAGCAACCAGCGCCGCAGCCACACCGACCATTAGAGAAATACGTCCGCCGATTGCCACCCGAACTAACAGGTCACGACCAGAGGAGTCGGTGCCAAAGTAGTGCCCTGACTCCATGTCAGGTGCTGCCGACATCATTCCCCAGTCGGTATCAAAATAGCTAAACTGCGACAACATCGGCGCAAAAGTCACGAATAGCGCGATGAGTGCCAGAACAATCAGACTGGCCACCGCAGCACGGTTATGCATAAAACGGCGACGCGCATCTTGCCAAAGGCTACGGCCTTCTACTTCAAGTTTTTCACTGAAGTTTTCCAGCGCCTCGCTGTTTTTCTTACTCAACATCATGGCGAACTCCAGTGTCAGTAACGGATTTTCGGATCGATAACGGCATACAGCACGTCAACAATCGCGTTAAAGAGAATAGTCAACGCGCCTACCAGAATGGTGAGGCTCAGAACCAGAGAATAGTCACGGTTCAACGCTCCGTTTACGAACAACTGGCCAATACCTGGTAATCCGTAAATGGTTTCAATAACCATTGAGCCTGTGATGATACCGACAAAAGCCGGGCCTAAATAAGACAGCACAGGTAACAGAGCAGGTTTCAAAGCGTGGCGCAAAATAATGCGACGCATTGGCAACCCTTTGGCGCGAGCAGTACGGATGAAGTTTGAGTGCAGCACTTCAATCATTGAACCACGAGTAATACGCGCAATACTCGCAATATAAGCTAATGAAAGTGCAACCATTGGCAGGATCATGTATTGAGGCGCCCCACCATTCCAGCCCCCGCCAGGCAACCATTTAAGCGTGATAGCAAATATCAGAACCAGTAACGGGGCAACCACGAAACTGGGGATAACGACCCCGGTCATGGCGATCCCCATGACGGCGTAATCCCATTTGGTATTTTGATTCAGTGCGGCGATAACTCCGGCTAACACCCCTAAAACCACGGCAAAAATAAATGCGGCTGCACCTAATTTCGCAGAGACAGGGAAGCTTGAAGCAACCAGATCGTTAACTGAATAATCTTTATATTTGAATGACGGGCCAAAATCACCGTGAGCCAGTTGCTTCAGATAACTGAAGTACTGTGTCGTGATCGGATCGTTTAAATGGTATTTAGCTTCAATGTTCGCCATAACTTCTGGCGGAAGTGCGCGTTCGCTGGTAAATGGACTACCCGGCGCAAGACGCATCATGAAGAATGAAATTGTTATAAGAATAAAGAGTGTCGGAATTGCTTCCAGACAACGACGTAGAATAAATTTCAACATTGCCCGTACCTTCTGGCGTGTGCCTTTAAGTAGTAATGAAATAAGACACGATGGGGCAAGCCCTCCCCTTTTTTCCTAAATAATTCACGTTGCAGAAAGGCAACAAGCTCATGAATCCCCAGGAACATAGCCAAACTATGTGACTGGGGTGAATGAGCGCAGATAACGCATCTGCGGCGTGAAGTATGACGGAAAAAACTTGCCCCACTAATTGCCATTAATGTTTGATGATATACATATCTTTAGTATAGATATTGTCCATCGGGTCTTTGCCGGTATAACCGCCAACCCATGGTTTCACCAGACGAGCATTCACGTAGTAATAAACCGGAACGATAGCAGAGTCTTTGCCCAGCTGTTGTTCGGCTTTATCGTACGCAGCACTGCGCTGTGCTTCATCGGTCGCTTTCAGCGATTCGGCCATGATGGCGTCAAATGCCGGGCTCTTATAATGCGCGGTGTTCATTGAACTGCCAGACAGCATAGTGTTCAGGAAGGATGTTGGTTCGTTATAGTCAGCACACCAGCCAGCACGCGCCACATCGTAGTTACCCTGGTGACGAGTATCGAGGAAGGTTTTCCATTCCTGGTTGACCAACTTCACGTTCACACCGAGGTTTTTCTGCCAGATAGAAGCAGCAGCGATAGCCAGTTTTTTATGCAGGTCAGATGTGTTGTACAGCAGGTCAAAGGTCAGCGGTTTATCTTTGCTATAACCCGCTTCAGCCAGCAATTTCTTAGCTTCTTCGTTACGTTTTTCCTGAGTCCACGAGAACCACTCAGGTTTAGTCAGCTTAGCGCCGTCAGCATAAGGAGGCGTGTAGCCATAAGCCGGCAGATCGCCCTGCGCTTTGACTTTGTTTACGATAATGTCGCGATCCAGACCCAGTTTCAGAGCGGTACGAACACGCGCATCGTTAAACGGAGCTTTCTGGTTGTTGATTTCGTAGTAATAAGTACACAGATACGGGTCAACGTGAACTTCAGCTGGAATTTCTTTTTTCAGCTTCTGGAACAGTTCGATCGGCAGGTTGTTATAAGTCATGTCGATTTCGCCGCTACGGTAGCGGTTTACGTCGGTAACTTCAGAAGAGATTGGCAGATAGGTAATCTGATCAATGACGGTTTTCGCGTTATCCCAATAGTTGGTATTACGCTCCATCACGATACGTTCGTTAACAACCCAGTCTTTCAGTTTATATGCGCCGTTAGAAACGAGGTTCGCAGGCTGGGTCCACTTCTCACCAAACTTCTCAATGGCGGTTTTATTCACCGGGGACATCGCCGGGTTAACCAGAAGTTTGTAGAAGTAAGGAACTGGCTCGCTCAACGTCACTTCCAGTGTATGGTCGTCAATAGCTTTTACGCCCAGCTCACTTGGTTTCTTTTTGCCATCGATGATTTCATCAACGTTTACGATATGGCCATATTGCGGATAGCTTGCATACGGGGAAGCGGTATTTGGATCAACCAGACGCTGCCAGCTATAAACGAAATCTTGTGCCGTTACTGGGTCGCCGTTAGACCATTTAGCATCTTTACGCAGATGGAAGGTCCACACTTTAAAATCTTTGTTATCCCAGGACTCTGCAACACCTGGAATTGGGTGGCCATCTTTTGGAGAGGTAATCAGCAGACCTTCGAACAGGTCACGGCTTACGTTTGATTCAGGAACACCTTCAATTTTATTTGGATCCAGAGACTGTGGCTCAGCACCGTTATTTCGAATCAACGTTTGCTTTTCTGACAGTTGGACACCTGCAGGAACTTCGGCCGCCGTGGCCACATTGCCTACAATTAGCGCGGTTAAAATGCTTGCTGCAACCAGACTTTTTTTTGTGATGATGGACATTGTGTTGATACTCCACTCATTATAATTACCGACCCGAAAGCCAGCCTCTTCCCCTTTGGGGTTCCTTAACAGCGCAAGAGCGTTATGCGACTGCCAGGATTTATTTTGTGTTACCTGCTATCACCGACTTTATTTGGGGGATGCTCTTTATGGCACCCTGCTCCGTCGATTCTTAATCAACCCACCCTGTTCTCAGGTTGATTTTGATGAGTCATCTGTAAATGAAACATTTTTCAGATAATTGTGTTGTCTGGAAAGTATCAAAAGCACCTAACTCCCGCCAATACAATTTGCAAATTTGTTAACCATTTCTCTTTTATCTATCCAGGATGCGGTCTGGAACGATCCTGCGCCAGCTCATTTATTCGAGATAACTCTCTAAAAATAAAAGAAATAGCAGTATTAAGATGGTTGGTTATCTTGCGGTGTGATGAAGGGGCCTCGTTGTTCACGAAAAATTAACAATTGGTTATTTTTTAGCACATTCATCTGCAAGACAGCGTGAATAACTAATATCATCTCAATAAAGCCACAGCAAGTATCATTGTGTAGTGTTAGTTAATTAACGATTTGATTGGGAGTTTTGTGTACAGCAGACAAAAGCGCATATCGCTAATATGCGGTTTCCAAAGCTTTTTCTTATGAATGATTTTCTGATGAAAAGGACAGAAGTACTAATGCTTCAAACAAGTTGGTGGGTATTTAACAAAAAAAAGCAGAATAGTTATTCTGCTTTTTCAATTGCCAGTTACAGCAGAACTAACTTAATAACCCGGGGAAGATAGTTTTCAGACCGGTTACAATAAATTCAATACCCAGAGCCATCAGAAGTAGCCCCATAATACGGGTTATAACGTTAATGCCAGTTTGCCCCAGCAGACGCACTAAGAAAGGCGCAAGGCGGAAAACCAACCAGCAGCAAAAAGCAAAGAGTGCGATGGCAATCGTAAAACCGATTAAATAATTCCAGCTATGGTAACGCGTGCCCCAGACGATAGTCGAACTGATTGCACCTGGACCGGCCATTAATGGAAGTGCTAACGGGACTACGCCAACGCTTTCGCGGATAGCGCTCTCTGATTTTTCTTGTTTGTTCTGTTTATCTTCCCCGAGTTTACCGCTGATCATCGACATCGCGATGGTCACCACCAGGATGCCGCCAGCAATACGGAAGGAATCTATTGATATGCCGAATAGTTGCAGGATGCCGTCGCCAAGAAACAACGAAGTCCACAAAATTATCGCGACAGAAAGGTTGGCAGTTAGATTGGTTTTATTCCTCGCTATCGCCGTTTGATAGCTGGTCATGCTGATAAAAACGGGAATGATCCCTACTGGGTTTACCAGAGCGAACAATCCAATAAAGAACTTAAAATAGGTTGGCAAATCAAATAAGGATTGAGCCACTAAAAACTCCGCAAATGAACGTAGCAAAGGCCGCGGTAATGTAATGGAAAACCACTGCAGGCGCTACGCCCTTTCGCAGCATAGATAACTACTTTTATACGCAATTGCGATATTAAACAATATTGTTACTCACTTGTTGAAAATATGGTAGTTTGTTTTATCTTTGCTGTGACGAATATTTTAAAGACTTATCAACAACCTGAATCCGCCCTGCTGAATGGAGTCAGCCTTGAGATAATGTGATGCAAATCACAAAAAACCTACTCAGAAGTGAGTACTCTTAGATACATCTGAAGAGCGTTTGATTCAGACCATGAATAGGTTTTTTCGATAAGGCTCTTTTAGTAAATCAGCAAGATGTTTTGGGAAGTTTTTGGATAGTCGTGGCCCCTCTTCTACGCAAGCTGTTGCCCGCTGACTATACTGTCGTCTCGAGCAGCTCATTTACTAAAAGAGTTTAACATTATCAGGAGAGCATTATGGCTGTAACTAATGTCGCTGAACTTAACGCACTAGTAGAGCGCGTCAAGAAAGCCCAGCGTGAATATGCCAACTTCACTCAAGAGCAAGTCGATAAAATCTTCCGCGCCGCCGCCCTGGCTGCCGCTGATGCTCGAATTCCCCTCGCGAAACTGGCCGTTGCCGAATCTGGCATGGGTATCGTTGAAGATAAAGTGATCAAAAACCACTTTGCTTCTGAGTATATCTACAACGCCTATAAAGATGAGAAAACTTGTGGTGTTCTGGACGAAGACCACACCTTCGGTACTATCACTATCGCTGAGCCAATCGGCATCATCTGCGGTATCGTACCGACGACTAACCCAACATCTACTGCGATCTTTAAGTCTCTGATCAGCCTTAAGACCCGTAACGCGATCATCTTCTCTCCACACCCACGTGCAAAAGACGCGACTAACAAAGCCGCAGACATCGTTCTGCAAGCTGCTATCGCTGCTGGTGCACCGAAAGATCTGATCGGTTGGATTGACCAGCCATCTGTAGAACTGTCTAACGCCCTGATGCATCACCCAGATATCAACATGATTCTGGCAACGGGTGGCCCAGGCATGGTTAAAGCTGCATACAGCTCCGGTAAACCAGCAATCGGCGTAGGCGCAGGTAACACTCCTGTTGTTGTTGACGAAACTGCTGACATTAAACGTGTTGTTGCTTCTATCCTGATGTCCAAAACCTTCGATAATGGCGTAATCTGTGCTTCCGAGCAGTCAGTAATCGTTGTTGACTCTGCATACAATGCAGTGCGTGAACGTTTTGCATCCCACGGCGGCTACATGCTGCAGGGTAAAGAGCTGAAAGCGGTTCAGGACATTATCCTGAAAAATGGCGCACTGAACGCAGCTATCGTTGGTCAGCCAGCAACCAAAATTGCTGAACTGGCAGGCTTCACCGTACCGGCTGACACCAAAATTCTGATTGGTGAAGTTAGCGTTGTTGACGATTCTGAGCCATTCGCTCACGAAAAACTGTCTCCAACTCTGGCTATGTACCGTGCTAAGAGCTTCGAAGATGCAGTCGTTAAAGCTGAGAAACTGGTTGAGATGGGCGGTATCGGTCATACCTCTTGCCTGTACACCGACCAGGACAACCAGCCAGAGCGCGTTAAGCACTTCGGCGACAAAATGAAAACTGCACGTATCCTGATCAACACCCCTGCTTCTCAGGGTGGTATCGGTGACCTGTACAACTTTAAACTCGCGCCTTCCCTGACTCTGGGTTGTGGTTCATGGGGTGGTAACTCCATCTCTGAGAACGTGGGTCCTAAGCACCTGATCAACAAGAAAACCGTTGCTAAGCGAGCTGAGAACATGTTGTGGCATAAACTTCCGAAATCTATCTACTTCCGCCGCGGCTCTCTGCCTATCGCGCTGGACGAAGTGATTACTGATGGTCACAAACGTGCGATGATCGTTACCGACCGTTTCCTGTTCAACAACGGCTACGCAGACCAGATCACTTCTGTTCTGAAAGCAGCAGGCGTTGAAACTGAAGTATTCTTCGAAGTAGAAGCTGATCCAACCCTGTCCGTTGTACGTAAAGGTGCAGAACTGGCGAACTCCTTCAAACCAGACGTGATCATCGCGCTGGGCGGCGGTTCCCCAATGGATGCTGCGAAAATCATGTGGGTTATGTACGAACACCCAGAAACTCACTTCGAAGAACTGGCACTGCGCTTTATGGACATCCGTAAGCGTATCTACAAGTTCCCGAAAATGGGCGTAAAAGCGAAAATGATCGCGGTTACCACCACTTCCGGTACTGGTTCAGAAGTGACTCCGTTTGCAGTTGTAACTGATGATGCAACAGGCCAGAAATACCCACTGGCTGACTACGCTCTGACTCCAGACATGGCGATTGTTGATGCCAACCTGGTGATGGATATGCCTAAGTCCCTGTGTGCATTCGGTGGTCTGGATGCCGTGACTCACTCACTGGAAGCTTACGTTTCTGTACTGGCGAGCGAGTTCTCTGACGGTCAGGCTCTGCAAGCACTGAAACTGCTGAAAGAAAACCTGCCAGCGTCTTACCATGAAGGTTCTAAAAACCCTGTTGCTCGTGAGCGTGTACACAATGCTGCGACCATCGCGGGTATTGCGTTTGCTAACGCCTTCCTGGGTGTGTGTCACTCAATGGCGCACAAACTGGGTTCACAGTTCCACATTCCTCATGGTCTGGCGAACGCCCTGTTGATTTCCAACGTTATCCGCTATAACGCGAATGACAACCCAACTAAGCAGACTGCTTTCAGCCAGTATGACCGCCCACAAGCGCGTCGTCGTTATGCTGAAATCGCGGACCACTTGGGTCTGAGCGCACCGGGCGACCGTACTGCTGCTAAGATCGAGAAACTGCTGGCATGGCTGGAAAGCATCAAGGCTGAACTGGGTATTCCTAAGTCCATCCGCGAAGCAGGCGTTCAGGAAGCTGACTTCCTGGCTCACGTTGATAAACTGTCTGAAGATGCGTTCGATGACCAGTGTACCGGTGCTAACCCGCGTTACCCACTGATCTCTGAGCTGAAACAGATTCTGATGGATACCTTCTATGGTCGTGATTATGTAGAAGAAGGCAGCGTGCCAGCATCGACTGCGAAAGAAGCTGCTCCAGCAGCTAAAGCTGACAAGAAAGCGAAGAAAACCGCTTAATTGTAAAGCCTAATAAAAAACCCGCTTCGGCGGGTTTTTTTATGACTATTTTTCAAATACGCAATATAAGGCATCTCACAGAGCTCAGAGGGAAGGCCTACCCTTCGCCTCTCTTTTATTTTTTATGCGCTCTGAATGCCCTGTAGAGAGCCGGTTTGCAGCGCCTCCTTGTAATGCTTACGACAAACCGATACGTAACGCTCGTTACCGCCTATGACCACTTGTTCACCCTGGTTATAGGGACGACCTTCCTGATCAAGTCGCAGCACCATACTGGCTTTGCGGCCACAGAAACAGATAGTTTTTAATTCCACGAGCTTATCTGACCATGCCAATAAATATTGGCTCCCGCCAAATAATTCCCCCTGAAAATCAGTGCGTAATCCATAACACAATACGGGAATATCTAATTCATCCACGACGTCTGATAACGCCAGCACCTGGTCGCGCGTTAAAAATTGGCATTCGTCCACCAGAACACAATGCACGGCATCACGCTGATGCTCATCGCGTATTTCATTGAATAACTGAGTCGCACCATTGAAAAGCTTGGCAGGCGACGACAGCCCAATACGCGAACTCACCTTTCCAGAGCCAAACCGATTGTCAATTTCTGCGGTATACACCAGCGAGCGCATTCCGCGCTCTTGATAGTTGTATGAGGATTGCAGTAATGCCGTGGATTTACCCGCATTCATTGCGGAATAGTAAAAGTAGAGTTGTGCCATTGGTCAGCTAGCCTGAGTTAAAATGTAAATATTATTAACACGGATTATATCATAAGCCGTTACAGAGTTGCCGTTACCCGACGTTCCCAGGAAAAATTTCTGTATTGTTGGTCTGATATATAAGTTGCAGAGCGAAATTGATGAAGGCATCAGATGTTTGAAGTTCGTCACGTTGCACTTAACTAACGGAGCTTTAAGCATTTTCTTAGCTATTCAGTGGAACTCATTGAATCCCTAATAATAATTAACTATTAAGAATATCCCCCATGGCAGACAATAATACCAAAGGTTGATATTTCACCATTAATGCTCTCATGCCTCAATTTAGTACCCCAACAACCCCTGTTACTATCAGGGTTGTTGTAGAAAAAGTGAGTTATCCAGGTTTTGTTTACTCACCATGTGAGACAAAATTTAAGTTAATGTTCTTTAATAAATCGACAAAATATTATGTAATTTTGAATTCCTTACATTACCGCCTATTGCAGAACTTAATTTAAGCCTCTATTATTAGCCCATCAAGCCAACCATCAATATAAGATTGAGATTACTAAAATGAGCGAAGCACTTAAAATTCTGAACAACATCCGCACCCTTCGTGCCCAAGCTAGAGAATGTACTCTGGAAACGTTGGAAGAAATGCTGGAAAAATTAGAAGTTGTAGTTAACGAACGTCGCGAAGAAGATAATGCTGCTGCAGCAGAAATTGAAGAGCGTACTCGTAAACTGCAACAATACCGTGAAATGCTGATTGCTGACGGCATTGATCCTAATGAATTACTGAATAGCATGGCTGCTGTTAAATCTGCAGGCAAAGCAAAACGCGCTGCGCGCCCTGCTAAATATCAGTACATCGACGAAAACGGCGAAAGCAAAACCTGGACCGGCCAGGGCCGTACTCCAGCTGTAATCAAGAAAGCAATGGAAGAACAAGGTAAGAAACTGGAAGACTTCCTGATTGCCTAATTTTTGCTTTTAGTGCTGCTTATTAAATCCCGCTTCGGCGGGATTTTTATTTTCTGCATTATGCTTTTTTAAATCCTGCCGATAAACAGTAGCCATAAAAAAAGGAAGCCAGGGCTCCCTTTTATCATTTATGGGCAAATCACGACTTAGGTATCAGCTGACTTTATAGAACGCTTTATACCAGTCTACAAAGCGCTGTACGCCATCTTGTACTGACGTCTGTGGCTTGAAGCCGATAACGTCATACAACGCCTGTGTATCCGCGCTGGTTTCCAGTACGTCACCAGGCTGCATAGGAAGCATGTTCTTCTGCGCAACTTTGCCCAGTGAGGTTTCCAGTGCCGTAATATAGTCCATCAGCGTCACAGGATTACTATTACCGATGTTATACACACGGTATGGCGCTGAACTGGTTGCTGGCGTCCCTTCTTCTACTGTCCATTGTGCATCAGGTTGTGGAATGACATCCTGTAAACGCACAATCGCTTCGGCAATATCATCAATATAAGTAAAATCACGACGCATTTGTCCGTGATTGTAAACATCAATACTCTTCCCTTCGACAATCGCACGGGTAAATTTAAATAATGCCATATCCGGACGACCCCAAGGGCCATAAACGGTAAAGAAACGCAAACCAGTCGTCGGCAGACCATATAAGTGCGAGTAGGTATGCGACATCAACTCGTTAGCTTTTTTAGTCGCCGCATATAAAGAAATTGGATGGTCGACGCTGTCATCCGTTGAGAACGGAAGTTTACGATTCAGGCCATATACTGAGCTCGAAGACGCATATAACAGATGCCCTACTTTATTATGGCGGCAACCTTCAAGGACATTTAAATGCCCCACCAGGTTTGAATCCGCATAAGCCAGAGGGTTATCGATTGAATAACGAACACCTGCTTGTGCCGCAAGATGAATCACACGATCGAATTTCTCTGTAGCAAATAACTCTGCCATGGCATTACGATCGGCGAGGTCAATTTTTTCGAAACGGAATGAAGAGTGAGGAGCGAGGAGATCAAGACGAGCTTGCTTAAGATTGACGTCATAATAGTCGTTCAGGTTATCGATACCGATAACCTGGTGACCGGCGTTCAGCAGACGCTCGCTAACATGGAATCCAATAAAACCTGCCGTGCCGGTAACCAAATATTTCATATAACCCTCATTTATACCGCTCATACTTCAAGTTGCATCTTTGTTGGCTGTATGAACCACCCCGAATCACTTAATGATGTAAATGCTTCGGGATACGTTCATTGACCATCGCGATGCAACTCGAATTATTTAGGGTATCTTATGCAATATTGATGGACGCTCCGCGGCCGATTGCATAATAAACAAAGCCGCGTTTGCTTAGTCTCTCAGGATCATACAGGTTACGGCCATCAAAGATAACCGGTTGTTTAAGTGATTTCTTAATTGCGTCGAAATCAGGGGCACGGAAACTTTGCCATTCGGTACAAATCACCAGGGCATCCGCATCTTGCAATGCCGCTTCTTTCGTTCCCATCAGTTTTAAATCAGAACGATGTCCGTAAATGCGCTGGGTTTCATCCATAGCTTCCGGGTCATACGCCTGCACCTGAGCACCGCGCTCCCAAAGCGCTTCCATCAGGACGCGGCTTGAAGCTTCACGCATATCATCGGTATTGGGTTTGAAAGAAAGCCCCCACAGCGCGAAGGTTTTGCCTTTCAGGTCTTCACCAAAGTGACGAGATATAAACTCAGGGAGTTTTAACTTCTGGTCGTGGTTTACCTCTTCTACCGCTTGCAGAATACGTGGCGTATAGCCAATCTGCTGAGCAGTACGAATCAGAGCCTGGACATCTTTAGGGAAGCAGGAACCACCATAACCGCAGCCAGGATAGATGAAGCTGTAGCCGATGCGAGAGTCAGAACCGATCCCCATACGCACTTTCTCGATATCCGCACCCAGGCGTTCTGCCAGGTTTGAGATTTCGTTCATAAAGCTGATTTTGGTCGCCAACATGCAGTTTGCGGCGTACTTGGTCAACTCAGCGCTACGAATATCCATCAGGATCATACGGTCGTGATTGCGGTTGAACGGTTCGTACAGTTCACGCAGCAAATCGACCACATCGTCGTTATCAGTACCGATAACAATGCGCTCAGGGCGCATGCAGTCAGAAACTGCGGCCCCTTCCTTAAGGAATTCTGGGTTGGAAACCACATCGAATGTGATATCCACACCGCGGGCTTTCAGCGTTTCTTCCATTACGCTACGCACTTTGTCTGCCGTTCCGACGGGAACAGTAGATTTATCGAGCACAACTTTATGTGAAGTCATGTGCTGCGCAATGGTACGCGCTACAGCGGTGACATATTTAAGGTCAGCAGAACCATCTTCATCAGGTGGCGTTCCGACTGCAATAAATTGCATTTCACCATGATGAACACCCATTTCAGCATCGGTGCTGAACTGCAAACGGCCTTCCTCATAGTTTTTCTTAACCAGCGGCGTTAAGCCGGGTTCAAAAATCGGGATCACGCCGTTTTTCAGATTTTCGACTTTCTTCGCATCGACATCTATGCACATAACTTCGTGACCGACTTCCGCAAGCACTGCTGCCTGTACAAGTCCAACATAGCCGATACCAAATACAGTAACTTTCATCTTTCTATCCTGCGTTGAAATGAATTACTTTTTCGCGCCAACGGTCTCTTCTAACCAGGCTTTGAAATCTGGTCCAAGAGTGTTGTGACGGATGCCGTATTCCACAAACGCCTGCATGTAGCCGAGTTTATTACCGCAGTCATGGCTCACGCCTTTCATGTGGTAGGCTTCAACAGTCTGTTTCTCCATCAGCATAGCAATGGAATCAGTCAGCTGAATTTCATCGCCAGCGCCCGGAGGAGTTTTGGACAGCAGCGGCCAGATATCTGCAGTCAGAACATAACGACCCACTACCGCAAGGTTTGAGGGTGCAACGTTCGCTTTAGGTTTTTCAACGATGCCAACCATTGGCACGCTGTCGCCTTCATTCAATTCCACGCCTTTACAGTCAACAACACCGTAAGCAGTGACATCTTCTACCGGCTCAACCATGATTTGGCTGTGACCAGTAGCATCGAAACGTTTGATCATCTCAGCCAGGTTATCCTGGGAAAGATCTGACTCGAATTCATCGAGGATGACATCAGGCAGGATTACCGCAACGGGCTCATCGCCAACAACCGGGTGAGCACACAACACGGCGTGGCCAAGGCCTTTTGCCAGACCTTGACGAACTTGCATAATCGTCACATGCGGAGGACAGATTGCCTGAACTTCTTCCAGCAACTGGCGCTTAACGCGTTTTTCCAGCATGGCTTCCAGTTCGAAACTGGTATCGAAGTGGTTTTCGATGGAGTTTTTCGAAGAGTGAGTTACCAGCACAATTTCAGTAATTCCTGCGGCGATACATTCGTTGACCACATACTGAATTAAAGGTTTATCAACCAAAGGCAGCATCTCTTTAGGAATAGCCTTGGTAGCAGGTAACATACGCGTGCCTAATCCCGCGACAGGGATTACTGCTTTTCTTACTTTAGAATTAATGGCAGCCATTGAAAAATCTCCTGGACTGTTCAAGTTTTCACTTGCAAGTCAATTAAAAAACGCCTCGAGTATATCAGCTTAAAAATGAAATCTACGGCTGTTTACCCGATGCGTTGGTAATTTAAGATAAATACGAATGAGTTAAATGCGATATTAGCACCCACGATGGCAGGGGAGAAAACCTAAATGTTTTCAATCGTCCAGATGCTCATTCTGCAGACAACATAAGACGCAATCGGCCACCCGCCCCCCACACCTGGCACTGCCAGGATTCGCAGCGCTGGCTGATTTGATTGAGGTAAGTATTGCCCATTGTGCCTAACGGCACACCGTTGCTGACCTGAATTTGATGTTCACCCGTATTCAACGTGGCATTGAGTCCCGCCGACACCAAAATGAGATTCTTGAGCCCGCTATGATAATAGCCCACCATTAATGGGAATTGGCCGGTCAAATTCGCCTGACGTAATAACTGGTTCACTTGTTTAAGTAAACTCCCCAATTCTGGTAAGCGCTGGTGCTGCTGGGAAAGATGCTCTTGCAACAATCCATTAAATAACGCGCGTAATAGCAACGCCGCTAACACACCGTTATCCCCTGCGCGCGTAACATCAAGGCAATAAAATGCCAGGTCGTTTTCTGATAACGGTGCAATATCCAGAACCAACCCTGGCTGATTGAGGGTGATCAGTTGGCGGTAGTTTACGCGGCAGTGCGACATCACTTGTTGCACTGGAGGTTGCAGCTCTTGCAGCAATTTGGACGCCGCCTGCGGATCACTAACGAGCGCGTCCCAGTCCTGGAATAACCGTTCTTCTTCTTCAACGCGAGAATTGAACATGTTTGGATAGAGACAGGCGAACACCGTTTCACGCAGGCGGTTGAGATCTTTGATAGGTTTGAGCAGGACATCCTGCACGCCAAAACGCAACGCTTTGGCGATATCAGACATATTCTCAGTGGCAGAAATGACCAAAATCGGCGTCTGAACGCCTTCATTACGCAAATGCTCTACCAGCTTCAGTCCGTTCATACGCGGCATAGCCAGGTCACAAATCAGCAAATCGGGCGCAAAACGGGTCATTTTTTCCAGAGCGTCCACGCCGTCCGTTGCAACCGCAATGTTCGCCCCTAATGAAGTGAGGTAGTCATCCAGCAAAGAGCGGAAAACGGGCTCGTCCTCGACAATGAGAATCTGTTTCCCAACGAGTGGCTGTGTCATGTGCGCTCCCCTGACTGGCGATAGATCAATAGTGGCATGGTATGACAATCACCGCCTGTCAGAATTACCTGAAGATGCGAGTTTTCGCCGTACTCAATCATGGGTACGAACCAGTGGCAGTAACTCGTCCATCTTTTTCTCAACGGCCAGGCTCCCGGCGCTGATCGCCTCAGCGGCACGGTGGAAATCCAGAGTTGAAATCTGCGGGCAAAAAGGTTGCAACAAAATGTCCGGCGGGTCACCCGCCATCCTGTTGCGTTTTAAACGGTTTTCCAACACCTGAATCGACGTGGTCATGATTTCCATCGCCGTCGGTGTGGTCGTCGCGCGGCGGGTCGTTATTTTACCGAGCTGTTCACGCAGCCGCCCGCGCCAGGTATCAGGTTGCACCTGGTTTTCAGCCAACGGCGTCGTCATATTGACGGAGAGTAAATCTTGCTGCATCAGATGTGCATCGTGTTGCAGGTCGACGGCAATAACGATATCGGCCCCTAACGCTCGGGTCAGCGAAACCGGTACGGGATTAACCACCGCGCCATCGACCAACCAATAGCCGTTGTACCCGACAGGCGAAAGCAAGCCAGGCATGCTACAAGAAGCACGAACCGCTTGATGAAGGTCGCCATCCGTGAACCACAGTTCGCGCCCGGTGCTTAAATTAGTGGCAACCGAACCAAAACGCAGCGCGCAGTCTTCAATATTTTCTTCGGTGATAATTTTACGAACGTTATTGAAGACTCTTTCGCCACGTAATAAACCGCCACGGCGCCAGGAAAGATCCATCAGTCGCAGGACATCCCAATAGCCGAACGAGCGTACCCACCGCTCCATCATCGGTAAGCGATTACTGGCATAAGCGGCACCGACCAGCGCCCCTACAGAGCAACCTGCGACGATATCAATCTGTATGCCTGCACGTTTTAACGCATTTATAACACCAATATGCGCCCATCCTTTTGCTGCTCCCGACCCTAATGCCAGGCCGATCTTTACCTGTCTCATTCCGCCTCGGTCTATCTTCCCCGGTTTATCACCTCGTGACGAAGTCGCCACTGCTCAGTTAACATAACTACCCCGCGTATTTACGCCGACTCTTTTTTTGTAACCAAGGAGATGCTGTGTCGCAACTTTGCCCTTGTGGTAGCGGTCTGGAGTATAGCTTATGTTGCCAGCCATATATAAGCGCAGATACGCTCGCGCCAACCCCATCACAGCTTATGCGCTCACGTTATTCCGCCTATGTGATGCAGGACGCAGATTATCTGGTGGCAAGCTGGTACCCGCAGACGCGCAGCCTTTCACTGAAAAGCGATATTTCCGGAAGTTTTGCGACCACTCACTGGCAGGGTCTGACCGTATATGAAACGGCTGCCGGACGAGATGAGAACGAAGGTTTCGTCAGTTTCGTTGCGCGTTTTGAAGAGCAAGGCGTGGAAAGTGCCATAATAGAACGTTCCCGTTTCTTAAAGGAAAACGGTCAATGGTACTATGTTGACGGAACGCGCCCACAGTTTGGACGTAATGACCCCTGCCCTTGTGGCTCTGGCAAAAAATTTAAAAAGTGTTGTGGTAGGTAACTCTCCGTGGCACAAATCAAGAAAATACACACAACAGGACTCACCCAGTGACGCAAGCATTACAACGCAAAGTACTACGTACCATCTGCCCTGACGCAAAAGGGTTAATCGCCAAGATCACCAATATTTGTTACAAGCACGAACTGAACATCGTTCAGAATAATGAATTTGTTGATCATCGTACCGGTCGCTTCTTTATGCGCACCGAGCTCGAAGGTATTTTCAATGACAACACCCTGCTTGCGGATTTAGATGGCGCATTACCTGAAGGTTCAGTGCGTGAATTGACACCTGCTGGCCGTCGTCGCATCGTGATTCTGGTGACCAAAGAAGCACACTGCCTGGGCGATCTATTGATGAAGGCCAACTATGGCGGCCTGGATGTCGAAATTGCCGCAGTTATCGGCAACCATGAGACGCTGCGCACGCTGGTTGAACGTTTTGATATTCCGTTTGAGCTGGTGAGCCACGAAGGGCTGACGCGTGAAGATCACGATAAACAGATGGCTGACGCGATTGAAGCGCATAAACCAGATTTCGTGGTACTGGCGAAATATATGCGCGTGTTAACGCCAGAATTCGTTTCACGCTTCCCTAACCAGATTATCAATATTCACCATTCGTTCCTGCCGGCATTTATCGGCGCGCGCCCTTATCATCAGGCATACGAGCGTGGCGTGAAGATCATCGGTGCCACCGCGCACTATGTGAATGACAATCTGGATGAAGGCCCAATCATCATGCAGGACGTGATTAACGTCGATCACACGTACAGCGCCGAAGATATGATGCGTGCCGGACGTGACGTTGAGAAAAATGTTCTGAGCCGTGCGCTATACCAGGTACTGGCACAACGCGTGTTTGTTTATGGTAATCGCACCATCATTCTGTAGTGGTTAACGGATGAATTGTTTAGCTTTACAACGTTACGCGTAAAAAAACGGCAAACGATTCATTTTCTTACAGTGAGTGCTTTACAGCGGCGCTTCATTTGATATGATGCGCCCCGCTTCCAGACGAAGGCGGCGAGCACGAAAGCCATATAGAAATTTATATAATACCCCTGGCGGGGTTCCCGAGCGGCCAAAGGGAGCAGACTGTAAATCTGCCGTCATCGACTTCGAAGGTTCGAATCCTTCCCCCGCCACCATCTTCAAGCACGGCCTGTATTATCAAACACCCCTGGCGGGGTTCCCGAGCGGCCAAAGGGAGCAGACTGTAAATCTGCCGTCATCGACTTCGAAGGTTCGAATCCTTCCCCCGCCACCATCTTCTGTAGTACCTTCCCAATTTATCCAAATCGCACAATCTTTCATATTCCCGTTGGGGAAGAGTTTATTACGCCTTCATCCCAACCTTCTCCCCCAGAAGAAGGAGCGTTCGATTTTCTCCTCTCCTGGGGGAGAGGGCTGGGGTGAGGGCAAAAAAATGCCAAATTAAAAGCAAAAAAATACCCAGCCGAAGCCGGGTATCTCACATCAAGCAATCAGAACTCAACGACGAGCGCGAACCACCTGATATTTACGCGTCAAATACTCAACCGGTGCGCTCCATACGTGCACCAGACGGGTGAACGGGAACAGCAGGAACAGCGTCATCCCCAGCACTAAATGCACGCGGAAGATAAACGCGACACCATCCAGATGTTCAGATGCGCCACCGTGGAAGGTCACAACAGCTTGCGCCCATCCCACCAACTTCATCATCTCGCTGCCATCCATATGTTGCGCTGAGAATGGAATCGTCAGCAGGCCCAGCGCACACTGAATCATCAACAGACTAAGGATCAGAATATCCGCCGTGCTTGATGTTGCACGAATACGCGGGTTGAACAAACGACGCTTGAGCAGCAGCAAGCCGCCCACCAGCGTCATCACACCACACGCACCACCGGCTATCATCGCCATTTTCTGCTTCACATCGATTGGCAGGAATGACTCATACATCCAGTGCGGCGTTAACATGCCAAGGAAGTGACCGGCGAAAATCCCCAGAATCCCGATATGGAACAGGTTAGATGCGAGGTTCATCCCTTTACGGTCGAGCATCTGGCTGGAGCCGGCTTTCCACGTGTACTGACCATAGTCATAACGCAACCAACTGCCCAGCAGAAATACCGTGCCGCAGAGATACGGATAAATGTCGTAGAAGAACACATTGAGAAAATGCATGATTACTGTCCTCCGATATTCAAATACTGCGGAGCGACAGCCCCGGCAAAACGACGCTGATGGCTGCTGATTTCAGACTCGCCGCATCCAGCGTCCGCAACAAATTTCACCTGTTCTTCTTCCCAAACCGCATCCAGCGCCTGCGGAGTATCATCGCGAGCTTCATTGGCAATTTGTTGGCTGACGCTTTCCACCGCCACATTGCTTTGCGATAACCCCAACAGCACATCAAAAAGCACCGCATAATCGCTTTCACGCTGTTTCAGACGCGCCGCCAGCAGTGCCAGAATCGGCGCGACATCCTGCAAACCACCGCGTGCTTCGGCTTCGTCGCGCTGCGACAGATATTCCAGATACAGCGGCAGATGGTCTGGCAGCTCACGGCTGTCGATTTCCATACCGGCCTGCTGGTACTGGTTCATCAAGTTCACCATTGCCTGCCCACGGTCACGAGATTCGCCGTGCACATGTTCAAACAACAGCAATGACGTGGCACGACCGCGATCGAATAACTCGCTATAGCCGGCTTGCGTATCCAACAAATCCTGGCCGCACAAGGTCGTAATAAAGCCGTTAAGTTGAGCCGCCTGCTGCAAATTAAGCGCACTACCCTCGACTAATGCATCACGAAGTTCCTGCTGATGCCGCCACAAGGCAGCATCCGGGTACTCGAGCAAGCGGGAAATCACCAGAAGTTCAATCATGGTTTTGGCTCCGTTTTGCTGGTCACATCAATCGCGTCAATACGTTTGCTGTTGAACAGGTTGAATTTGCTGTCTGAACCGTGGCAACCATCACCAAAGCTGAAACCGCAGCCTTTGCTTTCCGGGAAGGCATCTGCCGCCAGTTCGCGGTGGCTGCTCGGTACTACGAAACGATCTTCGTAGTTAGCAATCGCCAGATAACGATACATTTCCTGCGCCTGCGCTTCGGTCAACCCGACTTCTTCCAGCGCGCGAGTATCGTTCACGCCTTCGACTGTTTCAGCACGTTTGTAATGACGCATTGCCATCATGCGTTTCAGGGCGCGCAGAACCGGCGCGGTATCCCCTGCGGTCAGCAAATTCGCCAGGTATTCCACCGGAATACGCAGACTTTCAACGTCAGGCAAAATACCGGTGTGCGGCAACTCACCCGCGTCAGCCGCTGACTGAATTGGCGACAACGGCGGCACGTACCAGACCATCGGCAAGGTGCGATATTCCGGGTGCAACGGCAGCGCCAGTTTCCAGTCCATGGCCATTTTATAAACTGGGGACTGCTGTGCCGCGTCAATCACACTCTGTGGCACGCCATCTTTCAGCGCCTGCTCGATAACCGCCGGGTCGTTCGGGTTAAGGAAAATGCCTAATTGACGCTCGTAGAGATCTTTTTCGTTCTCGGTACTTGCGGCCTGTTCGATAGCATCCGCGTCATACAGCAACACGCCGAGGTAACGAATGCGGCCGACGCAGGTTTCCGAACACACGGTTGGCATACCCGCTTCGATACGTGGATAACAGAAAATGCACTTCTCGGACTTACCGCTTTTCCAGTTGAAGTAGATTTTTTTGTAGGGGCAACCGGTGATGCACATACGCCAGCCGCGACATTTGTCCTGGTCAATCAGCACAATGCCGTCTTCTTCACGCTTATAGATAGCACCGCTCGGGCAGGTCGCCGCACATGCCGGGTTCAGGCAGTGTTCGCACAACCGTGGCAGATAAGCCATAAAGGTGTTTTCGAACTGGCCGTACATCGCCTTCTGCATATTCTGGAAGTTCTGATCTTTGGCGCGTTTATCAAATTCGCCACCGAGGATCTCTTCCCAGTTTGGGCCCGCTTCGATTTTGTTCATGCGCTGACCGGTAATCAGCGAGCGTGGACGGGCAATCGGTTGGTGCTTACCTTCCGGTGCGTTATGCAGATGCTGATAGTCGTAATCAAACGGTTCGTAGTAATCGTCGATACCCGGCAGATGCGGGTTAGCAAAGATTTTACCCAGCAGCATCGCGCGGTTACCCATGCGCGGTTGCAACTTACCGTTAATTTTACGGATCCAACCGCCCTTCCATTTCTCCTGGTTTTCCCAGTCGTTCGGATAACCGATACCCGGTTTGGTTTCGACGTTGTTAAACCACGCGTACTCCATCCCTTCGCGGCTGGTCCAGACGTTTTTACAGGTCACAGAACAGGTGTGACAGCCGATGCATTTATCAAGATTCAGCACCATGCCGACTTGTGAACGAATTTTCATTTTACGCTCTCCTGTTTCTGGTCATTGCCTTCACCGTCTAACCAGTTAATGTCTTTCATCTTACGCACCACGACGAACTCATCACGGTTTGAACCGACG
This sequence comes from Buttiauxella selenatireducens, assembly GCF_031432975.1. Taxonomy (GTDB): domain Bacteria; phylum Pseudomonadota; class Gammaproteobacteria; order Enterobacterales; family Enterobacteriaceae; genus Buttiauxella; species Buttiauxella selenatireducens. Next base: position 2,851,468 of record NZ_CP133838.1, read on the forward strand.
GTGCCGTAGTAGTTAAAGCCGTATGCCAGCTGTGCGTAACCGCCAATCATATGCGTCGGTTTCGGGCTAATTCGGGTGACCGAGTTATGAATACCACCGCGCTGACCGGTGATTTCAGAACCCGGCAGGTTCACGATACGTTCCTGCGCGTGGTACATCATCGTCATGCCTTCTGGCACACGTTGACTCACCACCGCACGCGCCGTTAGCGCACCGTTTTTGTTGAACACTTCAATCCAGTCGTTATCCTCGATGCCCAGATCTTTGGCGTCGATTTCACTCATCCACACAATCGGGCCGCCGCGTGAAAGCGTCAGCATCAGCAAGTTGTCGCTGTAGGTAGAGTGAATGCCCCATTTCTGGTGCGGCGTCAGGAAGTTCAACGCTTTCTCTGGGTTACCGTTAGATTTTTTACCCATCACGCCTTTTACCGAACGGGTATCAATCGGTGGACGGTAAACCAGCAGGCTTTCGCCAAAATCACGCATCCACTGGTGATCCTGATAAAGCTGCTGGCGGCCAGACAGCGTGCGCCACGGAATCAGCTCGTGAACGTTGGTATAACCGGCGCTGTAGGAAACATGTTCATCTTCAAGGCCGGACCAGGTCGGGCTGGAGATAATTTTGCGCGGCTGAGCCTGAATATCGCGGAAGCGAATCTTCTCGTCTTCTTTGTTGAGCGCGAGGTGCGTGTGGTCACGACCGGTAAATTCGCTCAGCGCAGCCCAGGCTTTGACGGCCACCTGGCCGTTAGTTTCTGGTGCCAGAGTGAGGATCATTTCTGCGGCATCAATTGCCGTGTTGATCATCGGCTGACCTTTGGCCGGGCCTTCAGTTTTGGTGTAGTTGAGCTTACGCAGCAGATCCATTTCGCTCTGCGTATTCCACGCAATGCCTTTACCGCCGTTACCGATGGTTTCCATCAGTGGGCCGATAGAGGTGAAACGTTCGTAAGTCGCCGGATAATCACGTTCAACAGTAATGAGGTGCGGCGCTGTTTTACCTGGGATCAGGTCACATTCGCCTTTTTTCCAGTCCATCACGCCAAACGGCTGTGCAAGTTCGGCAGCAGAGTCGTGCTGGATTGGCAGTGTCACCACATCGGTTTCTTTGCCTAAATGGCCGACACACACTTCGGAGAATTTCTTCGCGATGCCTTTATAAATTTCCCAGTCGCTTTTCGATTCCCAGGCAGGATCTACGGCGGCAGAAAGCGGGTGAATAAACGGATGCATATCCGAAGTATTCATATCGTCTTTCTCATACCAGGTCGCGGTTGGCAGCACGATATCGGAATACAGGCAGGTGCTCGACAAACGGAAGTCCAGCGTCACCACCAGATCCAGTTTGCCGTCCAGGCCGTTATCGACCCACTCGACTTCTTCCGGCATCACGCCGCCTTCTTTGCCCAGATCTTTGCCCTGAATACCGTTCTCAGTACCCAACAGGTATTTGAGCATGTACTCGTGGCCCTTACCGGAAGAACCCAGCAGGTTAGAGCGCCAGACGAACAAGTTGCGAGGATGGTTATTGCCCGCATCCGGCTGCTCCGCCGCAAAGCGAATGTCGCCGCTTTTCAGTTGCTGCGCGGTGAAATCAGCCGGGCTCATGCCTGCCGCTTTGGCCTGCTTCGCAATATGCAGCGGGTTAGTGTTGAGCTGTGGAGCCGATGGCAGCCAGCCCATACGCTCTGCGCGCACGTTGAAGTCAATCAAATGGCCGCTGTAGCGAGATTTGTCCGCCAGCGGGGAAAGCAGTTCTTCAGCGGTCAGCGACTCATAGCGCCATTGGCTTGAGTGGTTGTAGAAGAACGAGGTGCTGTTCATATGGCGTGGCGGACGCTGCCAGTCCAGCGCGAACGCCAGTGGAGTCCAGCCGGTTTGCGGACGCAGTTTTTCCTGGCCCACGTAGTGTGCCCAACCGCCGCCGCTCTGCCCTACGCAACCGCAGAAGATCAACATGTTGATCAGGCCACGGTAGTTCATGTCCATGTGGAACCAGTGGTTCATACCGGCACCGACGATGATCATCGAACGGCCATGAGTTTTGTCGGCGTTATCAGCAAACTCGCGAGCGATGCGGATAATGTTCTGGCGAGAAACACCGGTGATTTGCTCAGCCCACGCTGGGGTATACGCTTTCACATCGTCATAGCTGGACGCGCAGTTTTCATCATCCAGACCGCGATCAAGACCGTAGTTTGCCAGCGTCAGGTCATAAACAGTGGTCACCAACGCAGTAGAACCATCAGCCAGTTGAATACGTTTCACCGGCAGTTTATGCATCAGCACGTTATCAAGTTTAACGTTGCTGAAGTGCTCGGTGCTTTCACCGCCGAAGTATGGGAAACCGACGTTCGCCACTTCGTCGTGGCTGCCCAGCAGACTCAGGCGCAGTTCAGCTTCTTCGCCGCTGGTGCCATCACGCTGTTCCAGGTTCCACTTGCCTTTTTCGCCCCAGCGATAACCGATAGAACCGTTTGGTGCCAGCAGTTCGTCGCTTCGGTTGTCCAACGCCACTGTTTTCCACTGCGGATTGTTTTCCTGGCCCAGACCATCAACCAGGTCAGAGGCACGCAGCATACGGCCCGCCGCGTAGAAACCCTCACGTTCTTCGAGCATCACCAGCATTGGCATGTCGGTATAACGGCGCACGTAATCAGTGAAGTACTGGCTTGGGTTGTCGAGGTGGAACTCGCGCAGCATAACGTGGCCCATTGCCAGCGCCATCGCCGCATCGGTGCCTTGTTTTGGTGCTAACCACTGGTCGCACAATTTGGCGATTTCAGCGTAGTCCGGTGTTACCGCAACGGTTTTCGTCCCTTTGTAGCGCACTTCAGTGAAGAAGTGAGCATCAGGCGTACGCGTCTGCGGAACGTTAGAACCCCAGGCGATGATGTAGCTGGAGTTATACCAGTCGGCGGATTCCGGAACGTCAGTTTGCTCACCCCAGGTCATGGGTGACGCTGGCGGTAAGTCGCAATACCAGTCGTAGAAGCTCAGGCAGGTGCCGCCAATCAGGGACAGATAGCGTGCGCCAGAGGCATAAGACACCATCGACATTGCCGGGATCGGCGAGAAACCGGCGATGCGGTCCGGGCCGAAGGTTTTTGCGGTAAAGACGTTGGCTGCCGCAATCAGTTCATTCACTTCCTGCCAGCTTGAGCGCACAAAACCACCGCGACCACGAGCTTGTTTATAGCTTTTTGCTTTTTCGGGATCGTTGATGATTGAGGCCCAGGCATTCACCGGGTCGTTATGTTGGGTTTTCGCTTCGCGCCACAGTTTGATCAGACGCTTGCGCATCAATGGATATTTCAGGCGGTTCGCGCTGTAGAGATACCAGGAGTAGCTCGCACCACGTGGGCAGCCGCGTGGCTCGTGGTTTGGCATGTCGGGGCGAGTGCGCGGGTAATCGGTCTGTTGAGTTTCCCATGTCACCAGGCCGCTTTTGACGTAGATCTTCCAGCTACAGGAGCCCGTGCAGTTTACACCATGAGTGGAGCGAACCACTTTGTCGTGCTGCCAACGCTGACGATAACCTTCTTCCCAATCACGATTGGTATCGAGCAGTTGGCCATGTCCATCGGCAAAAGTTTCACCCTTCTGTTTGAAGTAACGAAACCGGTCAAGAAATTTGCTCATCGGGGTTCTCCTGATGTGGAGCCTGGAGGCTCTATCTTATGAATACGACATTGCTGACAATGGCGGCACGGTAACCCGCGGAATTGAAGGGATAATTGATGCCGATCAACTGGGAGGGACGCTGCTATATAGAGGAAAAGTTGATCTACCCCCTAAGTGGCAATAACAAAATCACTCGTAAGATATTGAAATGATGAAATTTACGCTCATCAGCACAACAGGTAAGGAGTAGAAATTCACGAGGCTGGGTATTAAGGGGTAAGTCGGGAAAAGTGGTCGCGACGAAATGAAAATGGGGCTTTCCACGAGACTGGAAAACCCCATACCGTTTTGTGTGTTTATCAGGCAGACGCTAACGATTCAGACAGACGTTCCGCACGAATGTTTTTAATCAGCAGACCGGAAATGATAATACCTGCGCAAGCAAACACGGCCATCAAACCAAACACAATTTGATATCCAATAAGGCCCGGTTGTGAATCTAAAATGTACCCATACAGGCTGTAGCAGAACATGGCAGGGGCATAGCCAATAAAGCTACCCAGCGCCATCGCTGCACCGGTATTTTTTTCACTGATACCCGCCTCACCGATAGGTGCAAAGAACACCGCACGTTGGGTAAAGATCACCGCGCCAAACAGTAATGTACAGGCCATACCCAAATAAACTGGCATATGTTCATGAGGTAATAGAATTAGGCCAACCAATGCAACGGCACTAATAATAAAGGTATAGAACAGATATTTACTTGGGGATTTTAAAACTTTATCCGCAATTAACCCACCAATTGGGCCACCGACCATTTTCAGACAATATTGGTTAATAATCCCGTACGCGCCAACCAGTGCAATCGGCAGTGCGTAAACATTTCTTAAGAATGGAATAAAGAAGGTTAAACCACAATAGACTGCGTAAACACAGAATACACTGAAGGCAATGAGCCAAACGGTTTTGTTTTTTAATACCCCACCCAATCCAGGACGACTCTCTTTGGTGATATCTTTCTCTTTTTTAGCCACTTGTTCTTCTGGGCTTTCTTTCAATACAAAGAGAATGACAACGCCTACAACAATTGCAATAAATGAGTAGAAGAGAATAGCCGCTTTAAAGCCGAAATAGTCGCTGCCAAACCAGGTGAATACCGCCAGGGCGCTAAACGCAATAATGGTATCAACAATGCCTCGTCCTGTTTCAAAGAAACCAAACAGTCGCCCTTGTTGCGTATTGTCGCCAAGCAAACTCACCGACTTCAACAACACCGGCCAGTTCAGCATGTCACAGGTCACGCCAAACAATGCCCAAACAAAGAGGATCCCCCAGTAGCCTGGCATCGTTGACAGATAAATGCCGAGCAAGCCTGTGGCAATCAGCGAGAAAGACATGGTAAACCGGCGTGGCAAACGGTCGGAGAAGTAGATGGATAAGAAGAAACCAATGGTCGTGACAATCGAGTTGACCGACATCGCATTGCCGATTTCCCCATTAGTCAGATGGAAGTACTCCTGCATAGGGACATAAAATGCATCTTTCAATGAAGGCAATTTATATATTGTCCCACCACACAGAACCAACAAGCTAAATATGGTCCATCTTTTTTTAGTTAGCATAAAACACCCACACCTGGATTAGCGGAATTAATTATTTTTTTAAAAGTTCAGTGTTCTCACGCGCAGTGAGAGATCTGAATTTAAACGTTTCGGATAATTTATTTTTGTAAAATAGCCAAGGCATCTTTATTGAGATCGTCAAGAATATTACGTACATGACGTATTTGATTCATTGCATCATCGATCTCTTTATTCAGTCGCTCATCAAGCCCGGACGTTGGCAAAGGCGTTTCACTCATTTCACGTAATGGTATCCATGGATTACTGTCTTCATTGGTAAAACGAAATGCCGGAGCATAATAATCGACTTCTTCTTCAAGACCGAATGCAGTGACTTGTGGTTTATCCTCACCCAAACACACTAATTGCAGGAGTAATTCTTTAAAAGGTAATTCACCTTGTCCAGAAATACACGCTGTATGCCCACGCCCTTCACCTTCGTGATTAATCAACGCATCTTTGATATGCACCTGGGTGATTTCTTTTCCCATCACCGCTAATGCTTCGAGTGGCTCTTCATTAGCATTAATCATATTGGCAAAATCAAACAGCAGTGAAAGCTGCGGGAAGTCGGCTTGTTGGACCAACTGCACCAGTTCATGGCTTTGCAAATCTTCATGTTGCTCAAGGGTAAATGTCAGGCCGCAGTGTTGGTATTGCTTTTTAATGTACTGAATATCTTTGGCAATGATATCCATTACCTCAGAGAGCGTGCCTTCATAACGTGGGTAAAATCTCACAGAAGTTGCACCCGATTTCAGCGCAATATTCACCGCTTCATCAATGGTCTTAGCGTCCGATGCACTGGTTTCGATATGAACATCCAATCCTAACTGGCGTGCTTTCGCCGCAAAGCGGTCTAGCCGTTCATCGCTGGCATGTCTTAACGACTGGCTTTCGCCATCCACAACATGAATTTTTACGCCTTTCAGTTGCTGCTGGCTGGCGATATCCAGCAAATCTTCCGGCAGGATCTTTTCCATACGCATATTTAAATGGAACGCATATGCATGCAGATAAAGCGGCAGACCCGCGACACGCTCAACAATTTTTGTAGCCTGGATGCTATCCATGGTAACTCCTATAAATCGATAAAAAACTCTACAGATTCAAAACGCCAATATTCGATATCAACCTGAATAACGTGCCCGGCTTCGTCAGCTCGGTATTTTTCAACACGTATAGACGGGGTGCCTGGTGTGCCGCCCATCCCTTTACATGCGCCCACCGAAAGCCGTGTCGGTTTAAACGCTAAATGCTGCGTGCGCGAGGTTTTGCCGAAGTCTTCTTGCCACACGTCGACAAAAGAACGGTCGCCTAACTTGTCGATAAACCCTGGGGCGAGCTGCGCGTTGATAAACGTTTCGTGATAGAAAACTTTATGGTTATCAAGGGCACCCCACCCGCTGATTTTGTACATTTCATCGCCGTCGTTCACATTCAACTGCGACAAAATTTCAGGCTCAGCACTATAAACTCGCTCTTTTTCCAGAAATCCCCAGGATGGCAAACGCCCCTGTTCCAGTGCGGCCTGCTTAAAACTGGTGGAGGTATTAGGGCTGTATTTGAAGCACGGCAAGGCAACGAACCAGCCGCGACGATCCTTGCGAAAGATCTTCTCTTCCCCTTCGAGAAACAACAACGCCTGTCGCAGCGTCATGCGCTTGATGCCCAGTAATTCTTCCAATTCACGCTCAGAAGGTAATTTACCGCCCGGCTGGACAACACCTTTGTTGAGCCAGTCGTTAAGCATCTCTTTTGCGGCTTCTACTGTTGAGGTGTTCTTCATGTTTGAACCCATTTGGTTTAAACCAGATTTTCAGTCACGGTACTCTCAGCCAACGAGTGTGACAATGGTCCCTGGGGGAGTAGATATTCTAAATGTGAGGTTTCTCTCAGAATAAAGCAGGTCGCGGGGGTTTTTCAGGCAAAAAAAGCGCGACCGAAGTCGCGCGCAAGGGATAACACAAAAACAACTCAACTATCGCCTAAATAATTCGAGTTGCAGGTAGGCGGCAAACTTACGAATCCCCAGGAGCTTACTAAAGTAAGTGACTGGGGTGAGTCAGTGCAGCCAACACCCCTGCAGCTCGAAGAATGACGGCGATTATTTGGATGATTTACGGCCATACACGACCCAGGTAATCACCACGCAAACAATGTAAAACACCAGGAAGACTTTCATTGCGCCCGCCGGGGACCCAGTCAAAGCAAGCGATGTACCAAACGCTTTAGGGATAAAGAACCCGCCAACTGCACCAATCGCAGAGATAAACCCTAGCGCTGCGGCAGTATCGGTCGCGGCTTCGCGCAGCGCCCTTTCTTCAGTTCCGCCCTGCGCTTTCACGCGGTCCATCGTCAATTTACGGAAGATAACGGAGATCATCTGGAAGGTGGAACCACTCCCCAAACCCGCCGTCAGGAACAGCATCAGGAACACACCGAAGAAGGCGATGAAGTTACCGCCCACACCATTGTGTGGCAGCGTGGTGAATAACAGCGCACTGAATACCGCCATAAACACGAAGTTAATCAGCGACACTTTAGTCCCGCCAAAGCGGTCAGAGATTGCGCCACCCGCTGAACGCGCCAGGGCACCAAACAGCGGGCCGAAGAAGGCGAAGTGCAGAATGTTAATGTCCGGGAACTGGGTTTTTGCCAGCATCGCAAAACCGGCAGAAAAACCGATAAACGAACCAAATGTCGCCAGATACAGCACGCCCATAATCCACAGATGAGCGCGCTTAAGTACCGGTAATTGCGCTTTCAGAGAGGCTTTCGAGGTCGCCAGGTCATTCATTCCAAACCAGGCGGCAAGGGTGAAAATCGCCAGCAACGGCACCCACACCCATGCGGCGTTTTCCAGGAACAGCATCGTGCCATCCGCTTGCTCAACGCCGGTTCCGCCAAATACAGCGAACATGGAAAGCGAAATCACCAACGGAGCCACTAACTGCATGACACTCACGCCAAGATTACCCAGACCACCGTTAATACCCAGCGCGCCACCCTGTTTTGCTTTCGGGAAGAAGAAGCTGATGTTCGCCATGCTGGAAGCAAAGTTTGCCCCCGCAAAACCACACAGCAACGCGATGATGATGAACACGCCAAATGGCGTTGCTGGGTTTTGCACCGCAAAGCCTAACCAGACACAAGGGATAATCAAAATCCCGGTGCTGAACGCCGTCCAGCGACGACCGCCAAAGACCGGCACCATGAAGGAGTAAGGCACGCGCAATAAGGCACCAGAAACAGACGGCAGCGCAGTCAGCATAAACAGCTGATCGGTGGAGAAGTTGAAACCCACTTTATTCAGGTTGACCGCTACCGCACTAAACAGCATCCACACACAGAACGCTAACAATAAACACGGTACGGAAATCCATAAATTGCGGCTGGCAATGCCATGACCCTTACTTTGCCAAAATGCAGGTTCCTCAGGTCGCCATTCAGTAATGAGCGAACCCGTTTTTGGGCTTTGTTCGGGAGACTGAGACATAAACACCTCAAAAATTGTGAGAGTAATTGCCGCCACATTAGGTGCTAATTGGGAATAAAAATTGATGTGAATCAAGGGATAAACCATCTGAATCACGCCTAAAAATTGACCATCATTCTTTGTGGGTAATGATAAATCATGAAAATAGTGTGGTTTTTCACATGGCTGAACCGCAGTGTTAATCCCCTTACACCACGAGATGCTACCTATGGCTATTTGTGGGTAATCCTTAATGGGTATGGGTATACTCCAGGGGATGTCTGAGAATACGCGCATTCTTTATCCGCCCCGGAGCTCACCTTACGATGCTAAAACGCCTGCTATCCCCACTCACCTTGTTTAACCAACTGGCATTGATTGTGCTGCTGTTGGCGCTGCTGGGTGTCGCGGGAATGAGTCTTGCGGGTTGGTTGGCACAAGGTATTCAGGGCAACGCGCACGCAATCAATAAAGCCGGGTCGATGCGCATGCAAAGCTATCGTCTGTTGGCCGCCATTCCGCTCACCGAGAAAGACAATGCTCTGCTTGATGAGATGGAAAAAACCACCTGGAGCGATGACTTAAAAGAAGCGGCAGAACAGGACGGGCAACAAGATAAATTAGCCGCGCTGCAACATTACTGGCGCGAGGCGTTAGAGCCTGCCCTGCGTCGTGCCACAAATGCCGAACAGGTTAAACCGCACGTAGCGGGTTTCGTCGGGCGCATTGATCAACTGGTCACGACGTTTGACCACACAACCGAACTGCGCCTGCAGCGGATTATCCAGTTGCAACTGGGTATGGCCGCGTTAATGGGGTTGTTGATCATTTTCACGGTCATCTGGTTACGCAAACGCCTGCTGCGTCCGTGGCGAAAGTTACTGACCATGGCGCAAGCCATTGGGCAGCGTGACTTCACCCATCGCGTCAATGTGCGGGGTCGAAATGAGATGGCGACGCTGGGTGTGGCGTTAAACAGTATGTCGGAAGAACTCGCGGAAAGTTACGCAAGCCTTGAGCAGCGTGTGCGTGAGAAAACCGCTGGGCTTGAACAAAAAAATCAGATGTTGTCATTTCTCTATCAGGCTAATCGCCGTTTGCACTCTCAGGCTCCGCTGTGTCAGCGCCTGTCTCCGGTCCTGAGCGATCTACAGCATTTGACGCCGCTGCGTAATCTCGAACTACGGGTCTACGAGTATGAAGACGAAGAGAATTACGAAGAATATACCTACCAGCCCGACAGCAGCTGTGAAGCCAGCGGTTGTCATCTTTGCCCGCGTGAACCCAGCCCTGAGCCTTGCGAAACGACACCGCAAAAATGGCGATTAACCGATAACCATATTCAATACGGTCTGGTGCTGGCGCAGTTACCGCTTGGCAGCAGCCTGACGCACGACCAACAGCAATTAGTGTTGACGCTGATGGAGCAATTGACGGCTACTCTCGCGCTGGAGCGCCAGTACGAACGCCAACAGCAACTGGTGGTCATGGAGGAGCGATCCGCTATTGCGCGCGAATTACACGACTCCATCGCCCAGTCGCTCTCCTGCCTGAAGATGCAGGTCAGCTGTTTGCAAATGCAGGGGGCTACGCTGCCCCCTGAAATGCAGACATTACTCGGCCAGATGCGTAGCGAACTGAATACTTCATGGCGTCAGTTGCGCGAATTGTTGACCACTTTCCGTCTGCAATTGACCGAACCTGGATTGCGTCCGGCGCTCGAAGAGAGTTGTCGCGAATTTAGTGAAAAACTCGGCTTCCCGGTGGTCCTCGATTATCAAGTGCCGCCGCGTCTGGTGCCCTCACATCAGGCGATTCATCTGGTACAAATCGCCCGTGAAGCATTGAATAACTGCCTGAAACACGCCAGCGCCACAGCATGTGGGGTAAGCGTGATACACCGCGAGAATCAAATGACCTTAACCATATGGGATAACGGTTGTGGTATCCCCGACAACGGTGAACGCCGCAATCACTACGGACTGATTATTATGCGAGACCGCGCACAGAGCCTAAAAGGTGACTGCCAGGTGCTTGCCCGCCCAGGTGGCGGTACTCAAGTCGTCGTGAGTTTTATCCCCGAAATAGCCACAGGAGCCCATCATGAGTAACCCGGAAGCCTCGACCATTTTGCTAATCGACGATCATCCGATGCTGCGTACTGGCGTTAAACAATTGATCAGTATGGCGCCGGAACTGGCCGTTGTGGGCGAAGCGGGCAATGGCGCGCAAGGCGTACTGCTGGCGGAGGAACTCGACCCTGATCTGATCTTGCTGGATTTGAATATGCCTGGCATGAACGGTCTGGAAACGCTGGATTGCCTGCGCGAAAAACCGCTTTCTGGCCGCATCGTGGTCTTTAGCGTCTCAAACCATGAAGAAGATGTGGTCACCGCGCTGAAGAGAGGGGCTGATGGTTATTTGTTGAAAGACATGGAACCGGAAGATTTACTCAAAGCGTTGCAACAAGCCGCTGCGGGGGAGATGGTGCTTAGCGAAGCGCTAACGCCAGTGCTGGCCGCAAGTTTACGCGCCAACCGCGCCACATCTGACCGCGATGTGAATCTTCTGACGCCGCGTGAGCGCGACATTCTCAAGCTGATCGCCCAGGGTTTGCCGAACAAAATGATCGCTCGTCGTCTCGACATCACGGAAAGCACAGTGAAAGTTCACGTTAAGCATCTGCTTAAAAAGATGAAGCTCAAATCCCGCGTAGAAGCGGCCGTTTGGGTGCATCAGGATCGTATTTTCTGATTGCTTGTGTCATGGAAAGAACGGTGGATTCCGCGACTATTCGGGTAATAACTCGTAACGTGGATCGTTGAGCGGATCCACCCGCAGCGGTTCCGCCATTTTCAACGTAATCCAGTTAGACGTGACTTTCTGGCCTTTATCATCCTCGATAACCACAGACAGACGATACTCGTGTGGCCCCTGCTCGCTCCATGCAGGCATAATCATGCTCCAGCCGTTGGTATCACGATTATCGGCAGGTGGTGTCAAACTCAGATCCTGGGTGTCGCCCTGCCAGATGATGCTTCGAATCCCGTGGCTGGCACGGATTTGCAACTTGAGTGCCACCGTTTCACCAGGCTGTAATTCCCAGGGTGGCGTGGCCAAAAAGACCGACAATGTTTTACGTTGGCGATATTCCAGCACCGGCAGCGAATCGCGCTCCACGCTGTCATACCGACTGCCGCGCAGCGAACTGGTGGTCGCCACTTCAGCGGCAGAAAGCTGTTTACTCACCGGCACGCCAAAACGATAGTTTACTTTCAGCCCAAGGTTATCCTGCGACACGCCGCTCTCACCCTGCTTATGCTGGGCTGTGAGCGTGACGAGAGGGATCGGCGTGTAGTTCAATCCCATCGTCACCGCCACCGGGTTGCGATAACCGGTGCCGCTATCAAACAGATCAACACTGTCACCAAAATACTTCTCGAAGCTCAGGCTGGTATTGATGTGCCGATAAAAAGGTAGCCAGGCTTGCGCGGTCACGTCATAACCCCGTGCAAGGCGCTGCTCCAGCGTTTCGCTATCGCCTTCTTGCCAACTGTTGAGCGGCTGATAGAAATTTGCCGAAAGACGTAAATATTCACCCCATGCTTCAGCGCCTAACCCTGCGCGTTGCAAATGGGTGGAGAGCTGATTGTCATAAAAAGCGTTGTAGCCCAACAACCATTGCCCGGCAACCCAACGCTGCCCTGCGCCAAGGTTACCCATCATGCCCTCATCCTGCTGGGCAAAACCTATCTGGCTCCAGGTCAGGTAACGATTGTTATCTTCCCACGGACTAAAAAGCGAGGCGTTGCTGCCGTTCCAGTTACCGTGTTCATCGACTCGCAAATTTATGCTGGCTTTACCCCAGGGCGACAATAACGATTCGGCTTCGTTGGTCACTTTGTCCGTTAATACATCCCGCAGCCTGGCAAAAGCGAACATCCGCGCTTGTTCACCCGAATCCAGCCCGTCATCCAACATGCTGGCTTCACCGAATTTCTTTGCCATCGCGGCGATTTCCCGCGCCGCGGCATCGCTTTCAGGCGCAAGGCCCATATCGGGCAACTGTTCAGTGGTTTGGTCAAAAGGGTTTTCGGCTTGCTCGATAAAGGTCTGCCGGGTGCTGGCAGCCCCTCCCGCGCTGAGGAGTGCATATGAAAGGGTAAACAACGGAACCGCTTTTCTAAACATCTGGAAATTATAACATCTTAACCCTGCAAATCACGCCAAAAGGGGTAAACACAGATTACTCCTGAAATACTTTCGTCATGCGTCGAGAGTTTTAGCGAGCAGCGTTTTCAGTTCAGGGACACACGAACCACATTGGGTTCCACAGCGCAGTTTCTCGCCGAGCATAGTCACCGAATGGCAGCCCGACGCGATGGCGTGCGTAATAGATTTCTCCCCTACGCTAAAACAGGTGCACACGGTGCGACCGGCATCCACGAGGGTTCCCGCCGCTTTTCCCCCAGCAAAAGATGGCGCCCCTGTGGCGTTTGCGGCGCTGTTTCAAATCCCGCAACTACCGAAGCAGTGTGAATATCTGGCCACGTTTTCGCGCTGTAAAACGCCAGTTGCAGCTCACCTGCATGCCAGGCGAGCACGTTATAAAACTCACTATTTCCCTGCGCATACTGCAACTGCCAGCCTCTCGCAGCACTCAGCGTTTCAATCCACGATTCAGGCGGCGTGTCTGCGGCACACAGAAAATGGTGTATGCCAGCAGAAGCCTGGCGCCACCACTGAATATCCTCGGTAAACGCTATCTGATTGCGGGCAAATATTTCTCCCCGCCATGACGGCTGCCAGTGTTGAATACGCACCGCCGTCTGCTTGCTTTCCGGCTGCCCGGAATGAGGACAGCACACGCTCGCTACCAGGCTATTAATCTGCCCTTTGCGGGCAAACTGTTGACTCCAGTGCATGGGAATAAACACATTGCCTGGCACCAGGCTGTCACTCTCCTGCACTCGCGCTACCATTCCCCCCAGCCGCGAAACAACTCTCACCAATCCATTATTTGTGACACCGTAACGTTTAGCATCGAGTGGATGAATATCCAATAGCGGCATATTGATATGCTGCATTAAACGCGGAACGAGACCCGTACGCGTCATGGTATGCCACTGATCGCGGATCCGTCCGCTGTTGAGGATCAGCGGATAGTGAGCATCAGCAATAGCCTGCGGTAATTCCGGTTCGATGGGCACCATCTGGAATTTGCCATCTGGTCGCCAGCTTTTAAAGGACTGATGACACTGTGTGGAGACCGGCCAACGTACCGGCTCCAGCGCGTCATACTGTTCACGGCTCAGGTTTGCCAGCCCGCTGATATCAAAAGCGCGAGATCCATTATTTTCAAAACCGGAAAGTGCCGCATGCTCGCTGAAAATGTCGTGTGGATGTCGCCAGTTAAAGGCATCCTGATAGCCCAGACGTTGCGCGATTTGCGCCAGTATCCACCAGTCTGCCCGTGCCTCGCCCGCTGCGGGCATAAACGCACGCTGGCGTGAAATCCGGCGTTCAGAATTGGTGACAGTGCCGTTCTTCTCACCCCATGCCAGCGCCGGGAATCTGACCGAAGCGTAACGCGACGTGTCCGTTTCACGCACCACGTCAGAAACGATCACCAGCGGGCAGTTCGCCAGCGCCCGTTCTACACGCGACGCATCGGGCAGCGAAACCACTGGGTTAGTGCCCATTATCCATACCGCTTTAACTTCGCCGCGCCCGATGGCAGCAAACAGTTCCACCGCCATCAGCCCCGGCGTTTGGGCAATGCGTTCACTCCCCCAGAAACGCGCTAGCCTGGCAATATCTGCAGCATCAAAATTCATATGGCTGGCCAGTTGATTAGCCAGGCCACCCACTTCGCGCCCACCCATTGCATTTGGCTGTCCGGTCAGCGAAAACGGGCCGCAGCCAGGCCGTCCAAGTTTGCCACTCGCCAGATGGACGTTGATTATCGCGTTGCATTTGTCGCTACCGCTCGAGGATTGATTAATTCCCATGGTGTAGAGCGTCATGGCGCGGTCGCACTGACTGAACCATTGCCACAACGTCTGCACATCCTCCTGATTGAGCTGACAAAAGTCGGCGGTTTTTGCCAGATCCCAGCTTTCAGCAAGACCCAGCGCCGCGCTTTGCCCATCAAACTGTCCGGCAACAAGGCGTTGCTGTTGATGCAGGTCATTCAGCAGGCCGACAAACAGTGCGGCATCGCTGCCAGGTCGCAGCGCCAGGTGCAAATCTGCGATGTCGCAGGTCGCGGTTCGGCGCGGATCGATGACGACAATTTTCATCGTCGGACGCTGTTGCCTGGCTTGCACCAGGCGTTGATAAAGTACCGGATGCGCCCAGGCTGCATTAGAACCGGTCAATATCACCAGGTCGGTTTGTTCCAGGTCTTCATAACTACACGGAACGTAATCTGCGCCAAATGCACGTTTGTAGCCCACCACTGCCGAAGACATACACAACCGTGAATTGGTGTCGATATTGGCCGCGCCGATGAATCCCTTCATCAGTTTATTCGCAACGTAATAGTCTTCGGTCAGCAGTTGACCGGAAGCATAAAATGCCACCGCTTTCGGGCCGAACTCTTCAATAATGGCATTGAGTCGTCGCGCCGTTTCATCCAGTGCAGCACTCCATTCCACGCGTTCGCCGTTAACTTCGGGATAAAGCAAACGCCCTTCCTGCCCCAGCGTTTCGCCAAGCGCCGCGCCCTTCACGCACAATCGCCCAAAATTTGCGGGATGCTGTTTATCGCCGCTTATGACGAAGGTTCCGGCTGCTGTTTGCTCAGCTTCAATGCCACACCCAACCCCGCAATAAGGGCACGTGGAACGCACCGCGCGTTTCATGATGCCACCGCACGCATAATCAGCGCCTGATTCCCCACCCACACCGTGCCCTGTTCGACTTTTACCGGCCACGCACGCACGGCCCGTTCACCGTCTGGCGTGCATCCATCGCGCAAGCGAATTCGGTGTTTATACAGTGGGGAAATCACAATCGGCTCGCCGCTGGCGTCACCCACGATCCCGCGTGATAGCACGTTGGCATCGCTACCCGGCTCGAGATTATCGAGGGCGTAAATAGTCTCACCTATGCGGAACAGCGCGATTTGATGCTCGCCCAGGCGTGCGCCAATTCCGGCCTGCGCAGGGATCGCGTTAATATCACATACCGCCTGCCACGGTTTTACCGGAAGCAGTGCTTGCGGATGTGTCACCTCATTGACGGGCTGTCGTTGCTGGCGCAGATTCTGACGCTGTACCGCTTCGTCAGGTTTATCGCTGTTAACGTAGGAGAGAAACAGTGCCAGTCTGTCCGGGCTGTTGAGCGTGGTTTGCCACTCGCACTGGTACGTTTCCACCACGTTACTCATCTCTTTTTCCAGCTCGTCGGTAAGGCCTAAACTGTCGTGCAAAATGACCTCTCGCAGATAGTCAATGCCACCTTCGAGGTTATCCATCCAGGTACTGGTGCGCTGTAAACGGTCGGCGGTGCGGATGTAAAACATCAGCAAGCAGTCGATGGTGCGAATCAGAGTTTCACGATCCAAATCGCTGGCAAACAAATCCGCATGCCGCGGTTTCATGCCACCGTTACCGCAAACATAGAGATTCCAGCCTTTGTCGGTGGCAATCACCCCGATGTCCTTACTTTGTGCTTCGGCGCATTCACGGGTACAGCCAGAAACCGCCATTTTGATTTTGTGCGGTGAGCGCAGCCCCTTGTAACGGTTTTCCAGCTCAATCGCGAGGCCGGTCGAGTCCTGTACGCCGTATCGACACCACGTCGAACCCACGCACGATTTCACCGTGCGTAACGATTTTCCGTAGGCATGACCGGTTTCAAATCCCGCCGCGACCAATTCTGACCAAATCGCTGGCAGCTCTTCCAGGCGTGCGCCAAATAAGTCTATGCGCTGGCCGCCGGTAATTTTGCTGTATAACTGATAACGCTTTGCCACCTGGCCGATAGCAATCAGCCCGTCCGGTGTAATTTCCCCCGCAGGAACGCGCGGAACAATAGAGTAAGTACCGTCTTTCTGGATGTTGGCAAAATAACGGTCATTAGTGTCCTGTAGCGGCAAATGTGCCGGTTTTAACAGGTATTCATTCCAGCATGATGCCAGCACAGAGGCCGCCAGCGGTTTGCAGATTTCGCAACCATGACCGTGACCGTAGCGGCTAATCAGCTGTTCAAAACTGCGGATGTGATTGACGCGAACCAGGTGATAAATCTCTTGTCGTGAGTATGGGAAGTGCTCGCAGATGTCCTTTTTCACCTCCACACCCTGCAGGTGTAACTGGTACTCCAGCACCTGTTTCACCAGCACCGAACAACCTCCGCAGCCCGTCGCCGCTTTGGTGCAGGATTTAATCGCCCCCATGTCACCTGCTCCCATGTTCACTGCGGAACAAATATCCGCCTTGCTGACGTTGTGGCACGAGCAAATCTGCGCCGTGTCGGGCAACGCCGCCACACCTAAACCCTTCGGCGTACTACCCGCCGATGTAGGCAAAATCAGGCTTTCGGGTTGGGCGGGCAAAGGCATGGCGTTGAGCATCATTTGCAGCAGTTGCGCATATTCACTACTGTCGCCCACCAACACACCTCCCAGCAGAGTTTTGTTGTCGCCAGAAACCACGATCTTTTTGTAGATTTGCTGCGGGCCGTTGGTCCACTGGTAACTCTGGCTGCCAGGTGTGCGCCCATGAGCATCACCAAATGAGGCCACTTCAATACCCAGCAGCTTCAGTTTGGTGCTCATATCCGCACCGTGAAACCCGGACTCTTGCCCTGCAAGGGTCGCCGCCGTGACGCGTGCCATCTGGTAACCGGGTGCGACGAGGCCAAAGATTTTCCCTTCCCACAACGCACACTCACCGATGGCGTAAATCGCGCTGTCGCTGGTCTGGCAGTGGTCATTGATAACTATCCCGCCACGCTCGCCAACGGCCAAATTTCCGCTTTTCGCCAATTCATCTTGCGGGCGAATACCGGCGGAAAAGACGATTAAGTCGGTGCTCAGCGTTTCGCCATCGGAGAAATTGAGTTGCAGGCCATTCTCAACCTCAGTAATCGCCGTGGTGGATTTGCTGGTATGCACCTGAACACCGATATCACTTATTTTCTCACGCAACATCGCGGCACCCGCGTTATCGAGCTGTACCGCCATTAAGTTCGGGGCAAACTCCACCACATGCGTTTCCAGGCCAAGCTGTTTGAGGGCGTTTGCGGCTTCCAGCCCCAGCAAACCGCCGCCAATCACCACGCCACGCGTGGCGTGACGCGCTCGTTCCGCAATTGCATCAAGATCGTCGAGCGTGCGATAGACAAAACAGGCCGGAAGCGTGTGGCCTGGTACGGGTGGGACAAAGGGATACGATCCGGTCGCCAGTACCAGTTTATCCCAGAAAATTTCATGCCCCTGGTCATCGCGCACCAGGCGTTGCTTACGGTCAATATCCACGACTTTGCTTTGACAACGCAGTTCAATGCCGTTTTCGTTAAAGAAATCCCCCTGAACCATCGACAGCGATTGCGCACTGCGTCCAGCAAAATATTCCGAAAGATGGACACGATCGTAGGCCGGATGGCGCTCTTCACCGAACACCACAATGTGAAAGCGCAGATGGAGTTGTTGCGCCACACACTGCTCCAGAAAGTGATGGCCGACCATGCCGTGGCCAATGACTACCAGCGTTTGTTTTGTCATGTCGTCATTTCCGGCAGCCAGCGGCTGCTCATCTGAGAGGAATTCATCAAACAGCACGGCAGGCGTAATCGGCGCTGCGCTGCATAAAATGTCGGCCAGGGCATTGGCGGGCGTGATATCCCCCAGCAATAAAGCACCCACTAATTTGCCGCTGCGCAAATGCAGGCAACGATAGTGTTTCGCCAGGGGATCAAATGCGGTGAGTATCTGGGTATCCGGTGCTGCGTTGATGTCGCCTGCCGAAAACAGCGGAATGCCACTGACTTTCAGGCGCGTGCCACGATCCTGATAGCAGAAATCATGAGTGGCTTCAGCGCACAGACGAGCGGCTAATACATCAGCCTGTTGCAGGCACGGAGCCACCAGCCCCCACGTCTGCCCGTCTATTTCGCAGCATTCCCCTATTGCGCTGATGTGCGGAGTGTCACTACGCAGTTGGGCATCAACGGTAATACCGCGCTGGCAGGCGATTCCCGCTCGCAAGGCCAGCGAAATATTCGGTTTTACGCCGGTTGCGATAATCACCCGCCCGGCAGGTAATACCTCACCGTGGCTCAACACCACGCTATCTGTATTGATGCGCTCAATGCCGCAATTGAGCTGGCAGACAATGCCGCGCTCTGCGAGATGTTGCTCAAGCAGGACGCCGGCATCCTGATTAAGCTGAATGTCCATCAACCACGGCTGGCGGTGAACCAGCGTCACGGGGATGTCACGCATGCAAAGTGCGGCAGCCGCTTCAACACCCAGCAATCCGCCACCCAGCACCACGGCATCTCCTTCGCCTTGCAAAATAGCGTCGACGTCTGCCAGTGTGCGAAAACCGTGGACATGCGGCAGCGTATGCCCCTCAATCGGCGGGATATAGGGCAGCGATCCGGTTGCGAAGACCAGTTCGTCATAATTAATGGAGCGCTTTGCCGATCGCACCGTCTGTTGTTGGGTGTCCACGTCCAGCACGGCTTCGCCCGTTAATAACTCAATACCGTGGGAAACATACCAGGCAGCATCGTGCAGTTGCATGACACTGGCGGGTTTCTCACCCGCCAGTACCGGAGAGAGCTGAATGCGGTTGTAGCTGAGCCCGGGTTCTTCGCCAAATACTGTAATAGCAAAACGCCCCGAGGCCCGCGCCACAACCTGCTCGACCAGACGAATGGCGGCCATGCCATTACCGATAACAATCAGACGTTGCGGTTTCATAAGCGGCTCCTCAGGCAGCCTTCGGCTGTTTTTCGTAGAGAAAACGCAGCACCTGCTGGCGCAAATGGTGATAGCGACGGTCTTCCGCCAGTTCCACGCGGTTGCGCGGGCGTGGTAAATCCACCAGCAATGTTTCGCCCACCGTTGCCGCAGGGCCGTTGGTCATCATCAACACGCGATCTGAGAGCAGCACCGCTTCATCCACGTCATGGGTGATCAGCACAATAGTGGTGCGCAGCTCTTGCTGAATGTGCATCACCGCATCTTGCAAATGGGCGCGAGTTAGCGCGTCGAGCGCGCCGAAGGGTTCATCCATCAGCAACACTTTTGGTTTCATCGCCAGTGCGCGAGCAATACCTACCCGCTGCTTCATGCCGCCTGAAATTTCACCTGGGCGTTTATCAATGGCGTGACCCATTTGCACCCGCTCAAGGTTGTGAATGATCCATTCACGCCGTTCGGCGCGACTCATGGTGCGGCGAAAAACCTGGTCTACCGCCAGCGCGACATTGTCAAAACAGGTCATCCATGGCAGCAGTGAATGGTTTTGAAACACCACCGCGCGTTCAGGACCGGGACCGGCAATTTCACGGTTGTCGCAAAGCAGCCCCCCTTCTGACGGCAACGTTATCCCGGCAATCAAGTTGAGCAGCGTGGATTTACCGCATCCGGAATGGCCAATCAGGCTGATGGTTTCCCCTTCGGCGATATCAAAACTGACATTGCTCAGTGCAATAAACTCACCGCTTGCGGTAGAAAAATGTTGGCTGACATTTTGAACCTGAATAATTTTCTTCATGTTTTTCCCCTTATTTTTCCCAGCTAAAGCGACGCGCTAACAGCATTAAGCCTTGTTCGAGCAACAGCCCAACCACCCCGATAATCACAATGGCAATAAGGATGTTTTCGACGTTGAGGTTGTTCCACTCATTCCAGATCCAAAAGCCAATCCCCAACCCGCCAGTCAGCATTTCTGCGGCAACAATCACCAGCCAGGCGATGCCGATAGATAAACGCACGCCGGTTAATACCGCAGGGAGAACCGCCGGAAATAAAATGCGCCGCATGACCGTCCATTCGGAAAGCTTCAGCACACGCGCCACGTTGAGATAGTCGTCCGGGATGCGCTTCACCCCTTCGGCGGTATTGATAACCATCGGCCAGATGGAACAGATGAAAATGGTCCAGCTCGACGCAGGTTCGGCCTTCTGGAAGAGCAGTAAACCAATTGGCAGCCAGGCCAGCGGGCTGACCGGGCGCAATAGCGCGATAATCGGGTTAAACATGCGGGCGAGGAAGGTAAAGCGGCCAATCAGGAAACCCGCCGGAATACCCACGATGGCGGCAAGACCGAACCCTATAGCCACACGCTGAAGTGAAGCCAGGATGTTCCAGCCGATGCCCTGGTCGTTTGGTCCGGCGTTATAGAACGGGTCGGAGAACAAGACGATTGCCGAATCCAGGGTGCTGAGCGGCGTCGGGATGCCTTTGCCGTTGAGCGCGGCGAGTTGCCATGCCAACACCAACAAACCCATACCGAAAACGGCGGGGATCAGGCGTTGAAACAGACTCAAACTTAGCTGGCGCCATCGTGGTTTGCGGCGACGAACGACGACCGGTGGCAGTGAGATCACTTCA
This sequence comes from Buttiauxella selenatireducens, assembly GCF_031432975.1. Taxonomy (GTDB): domain Bacteria; phylum Pseudomonadota; class Gammaproteobacteria; order Enterobacterales; family Enterobacteriaceae; genus Buttiauxella; species Buttiauxella selenatireducens. The sequence goes on from NZ_CP133838.1 coordinate 2,872,771, forward strand.
CCCACAGGGGCGCTAAGTTCCGGCACTGACGGTTTTTGTGCTGGCGTGTTCATATCATTCCCCTTCGCGTTTAATGGCAAAACTTGCGGCGTAAGCGGCAGGATGGCCGCCGTTCCAGGTGCTTCCATCCATCAACGTGCTGGTGCGCATCGGGCTTGAAGGTAGTGAAACGTTACCCACGGCTGCTGCGGCTTGCTGATAGATGTCGATACGGTTAATGCGTTTGGCAACGGCGAGATAATCCGGGTCGTGGTCCAGCAATCCCCAACGACGATGCTGGGTCAGGAACCACATGCCGTCGGATAACCACGGGAAAGTCACTTCGCCATCACGGAAAAACTGCATTGCGTGGTTGTCCTGCCAGGTTTTCCCCATCCCGTTGTCGTATTGCCCGAGCATGCGCCCGGTGAGGTATTCAGCTTTGGTGTTGAGATAAGCTCGTCCTGCGAGCACGTTGGCGGTTTCGCGGCGATTGTCGTCACTGGCATCAATCCAGCGCGATGCATCAAGAATTGCGGCGACCAACGCCCGTGCAGTATTAGGGTTTTGCTCCACCCACTCGCGACGTGTACCGAGGATTTTTTCCGGATGATCCGGCCAAATTGATTGAGACGTGGCAGCAGTAAATCCGATGCCGTTACTGATGGCTCGCTGATTCCATGGCTCACCCACGCAGAACCCCTGCATATTGCCGATACGCATGTTCATCACCATTTGCGGGGGTGGGACCACCACCGTGCGCACATCGGTGAACGGGTTAATTCCCGCCTGAGCCAGCCAGAAATAGAGCCACATCGCGTGCGTGCCGGTCGGAAAGGTATGCGCGAAGGTAAAACTGCCTGGTGCCTGGCTTATCACCTTTTTTTTCAGGCTTTCCCCGTCGGTGACTCCCTGCTTTGCCAGCTCCATGGAGAGCGAGATCGCCTGACCGTTGTTGTTGAGCGTCATCAGGTTAGCCATCGCCTGCTGTTTACCTGCAATGCCCAACTCAAGGCCGTAGACCAGGCCGTATAAAACATGGGCCGCATCGAGCTCACCAGACACCATTTTGTCGCGTACCGCCGCCCAGCTCGCTTCTTTGCTTGGAACAATCGAAATACCGTATTTTTTATCGAAGCCTTTGACCGACGCCATAACCACCGAGGCGCAGTCGGTCAGCGGAATAAAACCCACTTTTACGGTGTTTTGCTCAGGGGCATCACTGCCTGCCGCCCAGGCAGAATCCATCATGCCGGGGAGCAAAACTGCGCTACCTAAAGCGGCACCCGCCTGTAGAAAACGACGACGCGAGAGGACCAGAGGTTTGTTGCTCATCGGCTTCATCCTGATAAAAAGATAAAAAAAAACGCCCAACAATGTGGGTAAGCACATTGAAGGACGCCTTTGTCCAACCTGGAAGGCACCGCCATTGGCGCCATTCAGGTAAAAATAGTTTTCATATAAGCAATGCAACTCGCGTGCCAGTTTAGATAGCCCAATATCAGGGACTTTGTCAGTCAAAGTGGGTCGTGAGCGCACCACAAAAATGCATTAAATGCCCACGCTTTGTGCAGCTACTCCTTAGTGGGTAACTGCCAGATTTCCGCTACCGATACCATCGCAATGGCGACATCTACCATGCGTTTATTCTGGTTCATTGCCATTTTGCGCAGAACCTGCCAGGCCTGTTCTTCGCTGTGCCCCTGATGACGAATCAATAGCGCTTTGGCTTTATCGATGATTTTACGTTCCTCGATGGTGGCCTGTAGCGACGCCAACTGTTGCGCCATCATTTCGAGTTGTTGGGCTTGTTGGCGTACCAGCGGTAATAAATGGCGATCGAGATAGCGCTCGTTTTTCATCCCGTCATTGCCTGCAACCCAATGAGCGATGTCGTCTTCATTCAACGGGGTTTGCTGTAAACCCTGCCCCAGCGCCCGCTGAGCCTGAGCCATCACCCCATCAATCAGTGCATCTTCCACCGCTTTCAAAGCATCAATTCTGGCGCTTAACAACGCAAACCAACGTAAGGCGCGCGGCGAGTCGTCACCCTCACTCTTCAGTCGCGTGCAGGCCATCCGTCGCAACTGTTCTGTTTCCCGGCAAGGCTCGCTACAAGCCCTGAATTGCACCCGCAACGGCTCGTCAACCATGCTACAAAACGTATCAAAACAGTGTTGCTGGCTGTCGATACGGTCGACCAGTTGCTGACGCAGCACGTCGGTGAACTCCCCTAACGTGAAGCCCAGCGCACCTATCGCCCGCTCTTGCCCGGCCAACTCTTTACCCTGCATAAAACTAAACAGTGCGGCCAGGCTTCGCACCACGCCGGCATCATCCACCACGTTACTGACTTCCGGAACAATGCTCAGCAGATGGCGCAGCGTGATGTTGAATTGCTCCATCGCCTGCAAAGGCTGAATGTGTTGCTCCGCAATTGCTGCCCGAAGCGGCGGTAAACGCTCGAGGTAATGAAGCGCACAGGCGAGGCTCACCAGGATAGCGCTGCCCGGCAGGTCATTCGGGTCGGCAATCGCCTGTTTGAAAAGCGCTAATTCATGGTCGACTTCTTCAATGCAACGTGAGCGTTCAGCCGAAAAAAGTTGGCCTGACGAACACAACCAGATGTTGGAAGCCCCTCGCTCACGCTGTAGCATATGCGCGAGCCTGGCTATCCGTCCGGTGAGTTGCCCGATGTGTAAAATGTCCTGCAACTGTTCACGCCCACGAGTGCGAGCCGCCATTAAAAAGTCATGGGCGGTAGGATTCACGGTGACGGTAGCCTTCATAAAACGCTCCTGAACGGCAAGTCGTGCTTCTGATACATCCATATAAGCAAAAGTCGTGCCGCCAGGTGCCAGGGAGAAAGACATGCAAAAGATTGTGATTATTGCTAACGGGGCTGCATACGGCAGCGAATCTCTGTTCAACAGCCTGCGACTGGCAATCGCACTGTGCGACCAGCAACCACAGCCGGAAGTGAAATTGTTTCTCATGTCTGATGCGGTGACCGCCGGTTTGCGCGGCCAGAAACCCGCTGAAGGCTACAACATCCAGCAGATGCTTGAGATTTTAACGGCGCAAAATGTGTCAGTGAAATTATGCAAAACGTGTACTGACGGGCGCGGTATCTCGGCGCTGCCGCTGGTAGAAGGTGTAGAAATTGGCACGTTGGTGGAATTAGCCGAGTGGACGCTAAGCGCTGATAAAGTATTAACGTTCTGATACCAAATTTTATGACGACCTGACGTTAATTTTCCGCATAAAAATTCATCAGCTGAAAGGTATCAGGCGCATCTACACTAAAGTTTAATCGTTACGGCATTTTTTGATCAAAGTCAGCATTCGTCACATCGGGGTCTGGTGTTATGCATAAAGTGTGATTTGTGAACACCGTCACTGATTGCGAGAAATGCGGCGGCAAAGACGCCTAACTTTGATGTCATAGCGGAGTATAAAAATGCCAGTAGTGAAAGCCAGTCTGCACCTTTTTGGCGGCGATACCGTGGTGGTTCGCTGTTCAAACAATTGCCATATTCATTTGATGAGTGAGACGCGTTCTGCGGGCAAACCGCAGGCCGATATTCTTAGCGTGGAAGATAAGCAGTCTGCTTATTTGACGGTGCCATACAGCGGGACGTGGAAAGTGCTGATTGATAGCCATAGCCAGTCGCTTGAGCATTCAATCAGTTATGTCGCTGCATAAACGCTCGATTCCGGCCCTCAGCATGAAGGCCGGAATACTCTTTCAGGCAAATCCCGGTTGTAACCCTTCATCATCGTTTGGCTGTAGCCAGGCCCTGACTTTATTCACCAACTCATCAAGACAATCATCATGCATTCCGCGCTTCATGAGTTCTTGTTCCAGCGAAAACAGATACTGCGCGTTAGTGCCTAATGGACCGCTGGCGGCGGCAATTAATGGGGCAATCACCTCAGCTCGGGTATCGGCTTCGTAAAGCGGATGACGAGGGTCCATGATAAACACCAGCGCATTGACCACCCGGCCATCATCCAGCTCAAGTTTGCACCAGGTGGGTAAATAACAGCCGGTGATCATTTCTCGCTTCCAGACCAGCGTCAGTTCGTCTACAAGAATCTCTTCGGGTAGACGATACGCAAGACCGGTGGTGCGCCCGCCCTCTTTCAGTGCCAGCATGCGTCCTGGCTGGCAAGCGGTGCCGCGCCCCGCTGTCAAACGTAAACAAAATGCACGATGCCAGCCAACGAGCGTTCCTGCGGCTGAATCTTCATATTCGAATGCCGGGTTCCACATCAGGGAACCGTAGCCAAAAATCCATACGGGACTGCTATCGGGACGACAGGCGAGCGTTGCGGCAAGTGAAGCCGAGCGCTGCTCAGGGGTCCACAACAACGATTCCTCAATGGAACCAAAAGCTGTCTTACAATCCGCTTTCATTAAGAAATCACGTGTTAACACGATACACCTCCGCCACTGCAAACTTCCGTGTGATTACGTCAGATGCGCCTTCCGGGCTTTATATTGACTGCTCAATAACCTCAATAATTCGAGATGCAACTCGAAATATGCCGGTTATTTATAGAGCAGCATAACTGTGAACATATGCAATTAACGGGACGCTGGCAAGTTTGATGACAGTCACAAAAAAACAAAAATGTCATATTAACTTGCCATACTGAGGAGTCCTGCGCCGTTTGAATATCAATATCAATGCATTATGTAAGGTTAATTTTTTTCGTGTGCTACTTATACGTGTTATACCCAAAATTGAAGATGTGTAGGCGTCATTGATGAGGTGAAAATCATCTATTATTTATTTACTTAAAATGCATCTTCATGTTTTGCATTGCTTAATATCAGTAAACATAGGTTTTTAATCATCAGAAATACTATTGCTATTGAAGCGGTAAAACTGAGTAAATTTCCGCAGAAAACGTTGATTATTTGTTATGTTAACGGGGTTTTATTGCACGACTATAATAAATAAATGACTTAGCAACTCTGGATATGGAGAAGTACTTTGACCAAAACACAACATGAGGCGGTGAAAACCCGTCATAAGGAGAGTTCCCTCATTTTCCCGGTTTTAGCGCTGGCTGTATTGGCGATTTGGGGAGGGAGCCAGTCTTTGCCAGCGGTTGTTGGGATAAATATTCTGGCCCTGGTGGGCATTTTAAGTAGCGCCTTTAGCGTGGTTCGTCATGCTGACGTACTCGCGCACCGTTTGGGTGAACCCTACGGTTCTCTGATTCTGAGTCTTTCCGTCGTTATTCTTGAAGTCAGCTTAATTTCCGCATTGATGGCAACGGGTGATGCTGCGCCGACGCTGATGCGTGACACACTCTATTCCATCATTATGATTGTGACGGGTGGCCTGGTCGGCTTCTCATTGCTGCTCGGTGGCAATAAATTTGCCACGCAATATATGAATCTGTTTGGTATCAAACAGTATTTAATTGCCCTTTTCCCACTAGCGGTGATTGTGCTGGTGTTACCTACCGCGCTGCCCGCAGGCAACTTTAGCACCGGCCAGGCGTTAATGGCGGCCGCGATTTCCGCAGCAATGTATGGTGTATTCTTGTTAATTCAAACCAAGACGCACCAAAGTCTGTTCGTTTACGAGCATGAAGATGAGTCTGACGACGACGATCCGCATCATGGCAAACCGTCTGCACACAGCAGCACCTGGCATGCCATCTGGCTTATTGTTCACCTGATTGCGGTCATTGCGGTCACCAAAATGAACGCGGTGCCACTGGAGTCACTGCTAAGCACGTTGAATGCTCCTGCGCAGTTCACCGGTTTCCTGATCGCGTTATTGATCCTCTCGCCTGAAGGTCTTGGCGCATTGAAAGCGGTATTGAGTAATCAGGTTCAGCGTGCCATGAATCTGTTCTTCGGTTCGGTACTGGCAACCATTTCATTGACGGTCCCGGCGGTTACGCTTATCGCGATGTTGACAGGCAACGACCTGACCTTTGGCTTAGGGATGCCGGAGTTAGTGGTGATGCTGACTTCGTTAGTGTTGTGCCAGATTTCGTTTTCAACCGGGCGTACCAATGTGCTTAACGGCACCGCGCACCTGGCGCTGTTTGCCGCTTATTTGATGACGATTTTTGCCTGACAAATCTATGAGACAAAAAAAAGCCCTTATCGTGAGATAAGGGCTTTTTTGTTTTTATCTGCTGATTACTTACTGGTATCAAGCGGTTCGAAGTTCTTGACCAGGTCGTCAATCGCTTTGATTTGCTTGAGGAACGGTTCAAGTTTCGCCAGCGGCAGTGCTGATGGGCCATCACAACGTGCGTTGTCTGGATCCGGGTGCGCTTCGATAAACAGACCCGCCAGGCCAGTCGCCATACCTGCACGCGCCAGTTCTGTTACCTGCGCACGACGACCGCCAGATGCAGAACCAAACGGGTCACGGCATTGCAGGGCATGGGTCACATCAAAGATTACCGGTGAGCCATTAGAAACTTGTTTCATTACGCTAAAGCCCAGCATGTCGACAACCAGGTTGTCATAACCGAAGTTTGCACCACGGTCACACAGGATAATCTGGTCGTTGCCACCTTCGTGGAACTTATCAACGATGTTACCCATTTGGCCCGGGCTTACGAACTGTGGTTTTTTGACGTTGATAACCGCGCCGGTTTTCGCCATCGCTTCTACCAGGTCAGTCTGGCGTGCAAGGAATGCAGGCAGCTGGATAACGTCAACCACATCGGCAACAGGTTGTGCCTGGCTTGCTTCATGAACATCAGTGATGATTTTCACGCCGAAGGTTTGCTTCAGTTCCTGGAAAATCTTCATCCCTTCTTCGAGACCAGGGCCACGATAGGAGTTGATGGATGAACGGTTGGCTTTATCGAAGGATGCTTTGAATACGTACGGGATGCCCAGTTTCTGGGTCACAGTGACGTAATGCTCACAAATACGCATCGCCAGGTCGCGTGATTCCAGCACGTTCATACCGCCAAACAGAACAAACGGTAGGTCGTTTGCGACGTTGATATCACCAATACTAACCACTTTTTGTTTCATATTTTCGCCTTGTCAGGAGAGCCCGTCATACTTCAAGCTGCAGGCGTGTTGGCTGCAACTCGAATGATTCAGGGCTAAATTTTAGTCTTAATGCAAAGTTATCTGCTTTTGCGAAATCGAGTTGATTTGCGCTTTGATCATTTCGCTAATCGGGTCTTCCGGGCACTGCTCAACAAAATAGCTGAGGTCGGTGAGTGCCACATGTTCACAATCGAGTTGAGCATAAATCAAACCGCGATCGCGGATTTCATACGGATCTTCCGGATTGAACTGGAGCAACGCTTCGCTGGTACGCAGTGCCAGCTCCATTTGACGTTCTTCCATCAGCGCGGATTTCAGGGTGTCGAGTAGTTTACGCACTACTTCCGCGTTATCTGCTTCATCTAAATCTTCATCGAACAGTTCAGCTGTTGGCCCGACATTACCTTTCAACCACACTTCCAGCGTGTGCTCGTTGAGCGTATCGCCGTTAAAAGGATTGATAAGCCACATTTCGCCGTCCATCCAGTCGCCGCGTAAAATCAGCTGGGTCGGGAAAATGACCGGATTTAACGGAATATCGAGACGCTCGGCAATCCACAAAAGAATGGCCCCCAGCGACACCGCACTCCCCTGACGTTTGTTCAGCACACTATCGAGCCACAATGCGTCGGATAAACGGTAAACGCCACTGGCGTCTTTGAAACCCCAACTGCCGTAAAACAGTTCGACTAATTTTTCGAGTTGCACATCCTGGTGAAGACCTTCGCAGATCTCTTCACGCGCCAGGCTCGCCAGGCTTTCCAGTTGTGCACGTACTTCTTCTGCCGGGAAATCATCACGGATCAACTGCGAGACTAAAATCATGCCCTCGCACAACGGCGCCTGATTGAATTCGAAATCGGCTAACGACCTCATGACTTACCCCAATAATGGTATTTTTGTGGTGGCGAGTTTAATGATGATGTAAAGCACCACCAGGGCCAGCAGAAAGGCAAACAGCCGAATCTGCTGACTGCGCGGGCGTTTGCCCAGCACGATAAACCCTAAAACGATATAGATAATAACGCCAAATAGCTTCTCAGTCAGCCATGCACCTTGCGGTGTGAAGGGATAGAAATGCGTAATCATCACCAGCGCAGCACCACTGACCAGCAATACCGTGTCATTCACATGCGGCACAATGCGTACCCAGCGCTTGTTCGACATGGCTGAATCGCGGTATTGCCACCAGTAGCGTAAAACGAACAAACTGATGGAAATGAAGACCGTCAGTATATGCAAATGCTTGAGCGCGAAGTAAGTTGCCATTTAGCTCGATTCCTTCTTTCTAAAAAAAGCGTCCTACTGTCAGACGGTCATTGCCACCGTAATCCTGACAGCTTTGTATCTCGGTATACCCAGCATCGGTAAACAACTCGCGAACCTGGGATGCCTGCTGCCAACCGTGCTCAAGCAGCAACCAACCGCCAGATTCAAGGAAGTGGCGCGATGTTTCCACCAGTATGCGTAAATCGGCCAGGCCGTGGTTTCCGGCCACCAGCGCACTACGGGGTTCAAAGCGAACATCACCTTGCGAAAGGTGCGGATCTTCCTCATCGATATACGGTGGATTACTGACTATCACCGCAAAACGTTGTGTATTGAGCACACTAAACCAGTTGCTTTGCAAGACCTCAACATTGGTAATTCCGAGGCGCCTCGCATTATCGCGAGCAAGCTCGACTGCATCAGGAAGCAGATCAAGTGCGGTAATGTCACAATCTGGTCGTTCACTGGCGATAGCCAGGGCAATGGCCCCGGTGCCAGTGCCTAAATCCAACACTGAACACGGAGTAGCAGGCATTCTTGCGAGGGCTTGTTCGACAAGGCATTCAGTATCAGGACGTGGGATAAGCGTCACCGGTGACACGCGCAGTGGTAGCGACCAAAACTCACGCTCACCGACCAGATGCGCAATCGGCTCACCTTGCACCCTTCGCGCCAGTAAAACCGCCAACTGCTGCTGTTGCTCAGTAGTCAGGACGGTTTCCCCGAAGGCCAGAATGAAGGTTCGCGCTTTTCCAGTGACAAAACCCAGCAGGATTTCCGCGTCGCGACGCGGACTTTCACTTTCCTGTAGCTGGCCGATTGCCTGCTGTAACCAATGTTTGAAATCCATTAATCCTGCTCAGACAGCGCCGCTAATTGGTCTGCCTGGAACTCCTGCACGATAGGTTCGATCAGCGCGTCGAGTTTCCCTTCCATCACTTCATCCAGACGGTACAACGTCACGTTGATGCGATGGTCGGTCACGCGCCCTTGCGGGAAGTTATAAGTACGGTTGCGATCTGAACGGTCTCCACTACCGAGCAGGTTGCGGCGCGTTGAAGCCTCTTCCTGCTGGCGTTTTGCCATTTCAGCAGCGCGAATACGCGAGCCCAACACTGAAAGCGCTTTGGCTTTGTTTTTATGCTGGGAACGTTCGTCCTGACATTCCACCACGATACCTGTCGGCAAGTGGGTAATACGGATTGCAGAATCCGTGGTGTTGACGTGCTGACCGCCTGCGCCTGAAGAACGGAAGGTATCAATACGCAGATCGCCTGGGTTGATATCAGGCAATTCTGCTTCAGGAATTTCTGGCATGACCGCAACCGTACAAGCGGAGGTATGAATACGGCCCTGGGATTCAGTCGCAGGAACACGCTGCACGCGATGACCACCGGATTCAAACTTCAGACGCCCGTAAACACCTTCACCGCTGATTTTGGCGATCACTTCTTTAAAGCCGCCATGTTCGCCATCGTTGGCGCTCAGGATTTCAACTTTCCAGCGGCGAGATTCCGCGTAACGGCTATACATGCGGAACAGATCACCGGCAAAAATAGCCGCTTCATCGCCGCCAGTACCGGCACGAACTTCAACAAAAGCATTACGTTCATCGTCAGGATCTTTTGGCAGCAACAGAACTTGCAGTTGTTGTTCTAATTCTTCGCTGTCACTTTTCGCCTGATTTAATTCTTCTTGCGCCATTTCGCGCATTTCCGGGTCGTCGAGCATGCTTTGTGCGGTTTCAATATCTTCCTGCACTTGACGCCATTTCAGGAAGCAGCTTGAAACGTCACTTAACTGGGCATATTCACGTGACAACGCACGGAAACGATCCTGGTCGGCAATTGTGGCAGCATCCCCAAGCAGAGCCTGAACTTCTTCATGGCGCTCTTGCAGAGCTTCTAGTTTGGCAACGATAGAAGACTTCATGGGCGGTGTTTTACCTTGTAATAAGAGTTTATTTGCTAATCCAGCCCGAGGCTGTTACGCAGAATCTGCAGGCGTTCGTCATCCCCGTCACGGGCAGCCTGCTGAAGAGATTTGGTTGGAGCGTGGATCAGGCGATTGGTTAATTTCCATGCCAGATCCTGAAGAACGGTTTCGGCATTCGCACCTTGCTGAAGCGCGGCGATGGCCTTAGCAGCCAAATCGTCACGAACTTGCTCAGCCTGGCTGCGATATTCACGGATGGTTTCTGTGGCGCTTTGCGCGCGCAGCCATGCCATAAATTCACTGCATTCCTGGGCGACGATGGTTTCGGCTTCAACAGCGGCAGCTTTGCGCTGCGCAAGGTTGCTTTGAATAATCGCCTGAAGGTCATCAACGCTATAAAGATAGGCGTTAGCCAGTTTGCCCACTTCGGGTTCAACATCGCGTGGAACGGCAATGTCTACAAGCAGCAAAGGCTGATTGCGACGGGCTTTCAACGCGCGCTCTACCATACCTTTACCAATAATAGGCAGTGGGCTGGCGGTAGAACTGATAATAATGTCGGCTTCCTGCAAACGTGAATCGATGTCGCTAAGGCTGATGACTTCGGCTCCGACTTCATCAGCCAGTACCTGAGCACGTTCACGGGTGCGGTTGGCTATAATCATTTTCTGCACGTTATGTTCACGTAAGTGCCGCGCAGCAAGCTCAATCGTTTCGCCTGCACCGACCAGTAATACGGTCACGGTCGATAAAGATTCAAAGATTTGTCGCGCCAGCGTACAGGCGGCAAACGCAACCGATACGGCGCTCGCGCCAATTTCAGTTTCAGTTCGGACTCGTTTCGCGACAGAGAAGGATTTCTGGAACATGCGTTCCAGTTCGCTGGAAAGCGAATGCCCTTTTTGGGAGTCGGCAAAGGCTTTTTTGACCTGGCCTAAAATTTGTGGCTCGCCGAGTACTAGCGAATCAAGACCACTTGCGACACGCATTAAATGCGTGACTGCATCGTTGTCGTGATGCCAGTACAGGCTTTTACGCACTTCCTCTTCGTTGAGGTTGTGGTAATTACACAGCCAGCGTACGAGTTTCTCGTGCAGATTTTCCTGTTCTTCAACGCTCAGATACAACTCAGTTCGATTGCACGTAGACAGCACAACGCCGCCCTGCACCATCGGCTGTTCAAGCAGGCTGTTCAACGCCAGGTCGAGCGTGTCCGGCGAAAACGTAACACGTTCTCGCAGCGAGACTGGAGCTGTTTTGTGGTTGATGCCAAGTGCTAATAGGGTCATTGAGCGGTCTGAGTAATACCGATGTTGATAAGGATTAACTCGGCGCATCATACAGGATGCGCGCAGTCAATAAAAGAGAGCCACCCCTTGCGGGGTATCAGTGCAATTAATGATTTAAGACAACTTGACCGTAGACGGCCAGACCGACCACCGCTAGCATAAACAGTTAACAACTAAAATGATTGAGAAGGATCTGCTGCCGCTATGTTTATGCCGAAAGCCCGTCTGCTGTGCCTTGCGCCACTGGCAAGCCTTGTTTTGACTGCTTGTGTAACCCCACAATCCAGCGGTCCAGGCAAAAGTCCTGACTCTCCACAGTGGTTGCAACACCAGCAACAAGTGCAAAAAATCACCCAATATCAGACGCGTGGTGCTTTTGCCTATCTTTCTGATAGCCAAAAAGTTTATGCGCGTTATAACTGGCAACAAACTTCGCCAGACCGTTATCGTTTATTGCTGACTAACCCATTAGGCAGCACCGAACTCGAACTCAATGCGCAGCCAGGCGTTGTCCAACTGACTGACCGCAATGGTAAAAAGTACGTTGCCGATAACGCCGAAGAGATGATTGGCCGCCTGACCGGAATGCCTATTCCGATCAATAGCCTGCGTCAATGGATTCTTGGCCTGCCAGGCGATGCCACTGACTATAAAATTGATGCCCAGTATCGTCTGAGCGAAGTCAATTACACGCAAGACGGTAAAACCTGGAAAGTGGTTTACAGTGATTATGACGACAGTGTGAAACCTGCTCTGCCTTCAAACATGGAATTGCGCGAAGGTTCGCAACGTATCAAGCTCAAAATGGATAGCTGGACGGTTAAGTAATGAAAAATCGTTGGCCGTCACCGGCAAAATTGAACTTATTTTTGTACATCACGGGCCGTCGTGAAGATGGATACCATAATTTACAAACTTTATTTCAGTTCCTCGATTATGGCGACACCATCATCATTGAGCCCAAAAACGATGGCCAAATTCGTTTATCTACCCCTGTTGAAGGGGTGCCGAATGAAGAAAATTTAATTGTCCGTGCCGCCCGATTATTGCAAGACACCGCCTTACTGATGGGGACATTGCCTCAGGGGGCGGGAGCCGAGATAAGCGTTGAAAAACGCTTGCCTATGGGGGGCGGTTTAGGCGGAGGTTCTTCAAACGCAGCAACGGTTTTAGTGGCGTTAAACCACGTGTGGAACACCGGCCTGACTGAAGATCAGCTGGCTGCACTGGGTGTTACCCTGGGTGCCGATGTGCCGGTATTCGTAAGAGGATTTGCCGCTTTTGCCGAGGGTGTTGGCGAGAAGCTTACCCCTGTCTCACCACCAGAAAAGTGGTACCTGGTTGCGCATCCTGGTGTCAGCATTCCGACGCCGGTTATTTTTAAAGATCCGGAGCTACCACGAAATACCCCGATTAGATCAATTGACACGTTATTAAACTGTGAATTTGGTAATGATTGTGAGGTTATCGCAAGAAAACGTTTTCGTAAGGTTGATGACCTGCTTTCCTGGCTGTTAGAATACGCGCCGTCGCGCCTGACCGGCACCGGCGCTTGTGTGTTTGCTGAATTTGACACCGAGAACGCTGCCCGCCAGGTGCTTGAGCAAGCCCCGGAATGGCTGCATGGGTTTGTTGCGCGAGGCGTTAATGTCTCCCCGCTGCATCAGGCCATATCCGGGCAAGCTGAGTATTGGTGACAACGTCACCTTGTTTCAGACGTTGCATCAAGCTCTTTATACACCGCCTGGATGGCGCTACCCCGCCCGCATATGCTGCGGTAGTACCATCCGCCACTGGACGCATGCCTGAGGTTTTTCTCGTGCCTGATATGAAGCTTTTTGCTGGTAACGCCACCCCGGAACTAGCACAACGTATTGCCAACCGCCTGTACACCTCCCTTGGTGACGCCGCCGTCGGTCGTTTTAGCGACGGAGAAGTAAGCGTACAAATCAACGAAAATGTACGCGGTGGTGATATTTTCATCATCCAGTCCACCTGTGCACCCACCAATGACAACCTTATGGAATTGGTTGTTATGGTAGACGCCCTGCGCCGTGCTTCTGCAGGTCGTATCACCGCTGTTATCCCTTACTTTGGTTATGCTCGTCAGGATCGTCGTGTGCGTTCTGCCCGTGTGCCAATCACCGCGAAAGTGGTTGCTGACTTCCTCTCAAGTGTTGGGGTTGACCGTGTTCTCACCGTGGACTTGCACGCAGAACAGATTCAGGGCTTCTTCGATGTTCCTGTAGATAACGTCTTCGGTAGCCCAATCCTGCTGGAAGATATGCTGCAAATCGGCCTGGAAAATCCAATCGTGGTTTCTCCAGATATCGGTGGCGTTGTGCGTGCTCGTGCTATCGCAAAACTGCTCAACGATACCGACATGGCTATCATCGACAAACGTCGTCCTCGCGCTAACGTTTCCCAGGTTATGCACATCATCGGTGATGTATCCGGCCGTGATTGCGTACTGGTTGACGATATGATCGATACCGGCGGTACTCTGTGTAAAGCTGCTGAAGCGCTGAAAGAACGTGGTGCAAAACGTGTGTTTGCTTATGCAACTCACCCGATTTTCTCCGGCAATGCGGTTCACAACCTGCGTAACTCCGTTATCGACGAAGTTATCGTATGTGACACCATCCCACTGTCTGATGAAATCAAAGCACTGCCAAACGTCCGCACCCTGACTCTGTCCGGTATGCTGGCTGAAGCAATTCGCCGTATCAGCAATGAAGAATCAATCTCTGCGATGTTCGAGCACTAATCGAACTCGCATAAAAAACCCGCTGCGGCGGGTTTTTTCTTTTCTATCACCTGCCATTTTTGACAGATGATGCGCTCACGGATGGAATCAAAGTGAAAACCGTATCTTCTTCTGTATTGCCTTTCCGCGCTCTGGTAGATGCTTGTTGGCGTGAGAAATACACCGTATCCCGTTTTAGCCGCGACGTTATTGCCGGGATTACCGTTGGGATTATTGCCATTCCACTGGCGATGGCGTTGGCTATCGGAAGCGGTGTAGCACCTCAATATGGCCTGTACACTTCGGCGGTTGCAGGTATTGTGATTGCGCTAAGCGGTGGCTCACGCTTTAGCGTTTCCGGCCCTACCGCGGCCTTTGTGGTCATCCTCTATCCGGTGGCACAGCAATTTGGCCTTGCCGGTTTGCTTATCGCGACATTAATGTCCGGCCTGTTTCTTATTTTATTTGGACTGGCACGTTTTGGCCGCCTGATTGAATATATTCCCCTTTCCGTGACGCTCGGTTTTACCTCCGGGATTGGGATTACTATCGCCACCATGCAGGTAAAAGATTTCTTTGGCCTCCAGCTTCCCCACGTCCCCGAACATTACCTGAATAAAGTGGCGGCGCTGGCAATGGCGATGCCGACCTTAAATCTCGGCGATGCGGCAATAGGCGTGGTCACACTCGGCGTGTTAATTCTCTGGCCGCGCCTGGGCATTCGTTTACCAGGTCATTTACCCGCACTTTTAGCCGGTTGCGCTGTTATGGCGATTGTTCATGCGATGGGCGCTGATGTGGCAACGATTGGTTCACGCTTCCACTATGTGCTCGCCGATGGCACGCAAGGTAACGGAATTCCGCAGCTGTTACCGCAATTGATGCTGCCGTGGAACATTCCCGACTCAAACTTTACGCTAAGTTGGGACTCCCTGAGTGCCCTGCTTCCGGCGGCATTTTCGATGGCGATGCTCGGTGCCATTGAATCGCTGTTGTGCGCCGTGGTGTTAGACGGCATGACCGGCACCAAACACAACGCCAACAGCGAACTTATCGGCCAGGGGTTGGGCAATATTATTGCGCCATTCTTCGGCGGGATAACCGCCACCGCCGCGATTGCCCGTTCAGCCGCCAACGTACGCGCAGGTGCAACCTCCCCGATAGCCGCCGTGATTCATGCGCTGCTGGTGATTATGGCGTTGTTGGTGTTAGCACCGTTGCTTTCATGGCTACCGCTTTCGGCAATGGCTGCACTGTTGCTGATGGTTGCATGGAATATGAGTGAAGCGCATAAAGTGCTGAGCCTGCTGCGCCATGCGCCAAAAGACGACATTATCGTGATGCTTATCTGCATGTCATTGACGGTGTTGTTCGACATGGTTATCGCCATCAGCGTGGGGATTGTACTGGCCTCGCTGTTGTTTATGCGCCGCATTGCGCGCATGACTCGGCTGGCGCCTGTAAACGTCCAGACGCCGGAAGGTGTGCTGGCTTTGCGCGTAACCGGTCCGCTGTTCTTTGCTGCGGCAGAAGGATTATTTAATGACCTCGCCCAACGTATTGAGCAAAACCATCTGATTATTTTGCAGTGGGATGCGGTTCCAGTACTTGATGCGGGAGGACTGGATGCGTTTCAACGTTTCGTTGAGAAGCTGCCGGAAGGTTGCGAATTACGAGTGACGAATCTTGAATTTCAGCCGTTGAAGACTCTTGCACGCGCTGGCGTTAAACCTATTGCAGGCCGCCTTGCTTTCTTCCCGGATATTCACGCAGCTCTGGCTGAGTAACATTTGGGCAAAAAAAACGGTTCTCAGAGAACCGTTTTCGTTTAATCCCGAGGATTAACTGTGACGATGATTATCATCACGGCGACAACGTTTATCAAAGTGGCGTACCCACCAATAACGGTCGCAGACTTGTTCGTGTCCCCCCACGCGTGCACCAGCTAGCCAAAGAACCGCACCAACAAAGATGCTCAGAACAGCACCGTGGGCGAAATATTGCGGGAAGTTAAACTGTGGGAGTTGGTTTAAAATGGAGTAACCGACACCACCCACCATGACGACAAGCCCCAACCCCATGAAAATATTGCCGAGTAACGAAGCGTTTTTGCGTTTCATATGTCACCTCCGGGTGTTACTGGGTCGGCGGGGAAAATCCCCATTCCTTGTGTGTAAAGTATAGACAACACCGCTTCGGATTATGTGCGTCAGCGATCACAATTACGAACGAAGGACTACAAATATTTACAAATAACTCGCTGAATAGCATGAAATTACAATGGTTAACCACGGGAACTATTCAATAGTTTGGGTAGCGGCACATTGCCGCTTTGTCATCGTGACATCAGCGCAGTAAACTACGCGGCTCTGGTCTGTTTTCAGGAAATTAAACGTGAGTATTAAATTAATAGTTGGCCTGGCAAACCCAGGTGCGGAATATGCGGCGACTCGCCATAACGCTGGGGCGTGGTATGTGGATCTGCTGGCACAGCGCCATAACCAGTCGCTAAAAGAAGAGAGCAAATTCTTCGGTTACACCGCGCGCATAAACCTTGCAGGTGAAGATGTTCGCCTGTTAGTGCCAACCACGTTTATGAACCTCAGTGGTAAAGCTGTCGCTGCAATGGCGACCTTTTTCCGTATTGCTCCGGATGAGATCCTCGTCGCCCATGATGAGTTAGATTTGCCGCCTGGCGTAGCAAAATTCAAACTCGGTGGCGGCCACGGTGGCCACAATGGTCTGAAAGATATCATCAGCAAATTAGGCAATAACCCAAACTTTCACCGCTTACGTGTCGGAATTGGTCATCCAGGCGATAAAAACAAAGTTGTTGGTTTCGTACTGGGTAAACCGCCGCTGAGCGAACAAAAGTTGATTGACGACGCGGTAGACGAAGCAGCACGTTGCACCGAAGTTTGGTTAAAAGAAGGGTTGACCAAAGCGACCAACCGCCTACATGCCTTTAAGGCACAATAACGCATGCGCGGCTGTCAGGCAGGATTTCTGCCCCCGTTATACAGCGTTTGGGTGTATAATGGGGAAAGTTACGATCATTTTATCAATGAGATAACGTTAACTCATTGAATATCAAGTCATTAAGGTGAATTAAACCATGGGATTCAAATGCGGTATCGTCGGCTTGCCGAACGTTGGTAAATCAACCCTGTTCAACGCGCTCACCAAAGCGGGAATTGAAGCAGCAAACTTCCCGTTCTGTACCATTGAGCCGAACACTGGTGTGGTACCGATGCCGGACCCACGTCTGGATAAACTGGCCGAAATCGTTAAACCACAACGCATTCTGCCTACAACCATGGAATTCGTTGATATCGCCGGTCTGGTGAAAGGCGCGTCCAAAGGTGAAGGCCTGGGTAACCAGTTCCTGACTAACATTCGTGAAACCGAAGCTATCGGCCACGTTGTACGTTGTTTTGAAAACGACAATATCATTCACGTGAATAACAAAGTCGATCCTGCTGATGATATCGACGTTATCAACACCGAACTGGCGCTTTCTGACCTCGACACCTGCGAACGTGCCATCCACCGTGTGCAGAAACGTGCTAAAGGCGGCGATAAAGACGCAAAAGCTGAACTGGCTGCGCTGGAAAAATGTCTGCCACAGCTTGAGAACGCGGGTATGTTGCGCGCTCTGCCTTTGACGGATGAAGATAAAGCCGCAATCAAATATCTGAGCTTCCTGACGTTAAAACCAACCATGTACATCGCTAACGTCAACGAAGATGGTTATGAGAACAACCCATACCTCGACAAAGTGCGTGAAATCGCCGCGGCTGAAGGCTCTGTGGTTGTTGCTGTCTGTGCGGCTGTTGAGTCTGACATTGCTGAACTTGACGACGCTGACCGTGACGAATTTATGGCTGAAATGGGTCTGGAAGAACCGGGTCTGAACCGCGTTATTCGCGCCGGTTATGAGTTGCTGAACCTGCAAACTTACTTTACCGCTGGCGTAAAAGAAGTTCGTGCCTGGACTATCCCTGTTGGCGCAACAGCCCCACAAGCGGCCGGTAAAATCCACACCGACTTCGAGAAAGGCTTTATCCGCGCTCAGACTATCGCGTACGAAGATTTCATCACCTACAAGGGTGAACAAGGCGCGAAAGAAGCCGGCAAAATGCGCGCTGAAGGTAAAGACTACATCGTTAAAGATGGCGATGTGATGAACTTCCTGTTCAACGTCTAAATCCTTTACGTTGTCTCATGAGGTTTCATTGAATCTCATGACGACAAAAAAAACCCATAAAATCCACGCTATTGCGTGGATTTTACATTTCATAACGTCCCAGGTAATTCCATATAAGCCCGACCTAAAATGAGTACAAAAATGAGTACAATAAATTTCCACTTTCAGTTTAGGTGAGTACAATGACAGAATAAAAAACATACAAGAGGTCGCTATGCTTACTGATACTCGATGCCGTACTGCCAAGCCTAAAGAAAAGCTCTATCGACTCAATGATTTCAGCGGACTTTACCTGGAAGTGAAGCCTAACGGTAAAAAAGCCTGGCGCTATCGATTTAAACTCAACGGAAAATCCAGCATGTTTGCGTTGGGTGAATACCCTGCAGTAAAACTCGCTGAAGCGCGGGAGAAATGTGAGCAAGCGCGCAAACAGGTAACCGATGGCGTAAACCCTGCACAAGCCCGTCAGTTAGATAAGATCCGTAAGATTAACGATGCATCCAACACTTTTGAACTTATTGCCAAAGAGTGGCTGCAGATGAAGGACTGGGCTGAAATCACAAAGACACGACGCCTCAATATGTTGGAACGTGTAGTTTTCCCGGCAATTGGTAAGCTCCCTGTAAAAGAGATCACCCCGCACCACATCCTTAAAATTCTTCAGGAAACAGCGAAACGCGGCGCACCAACAGTTGCGGCTGAAGCCCGACGAACCATTTCCTCAGTATTTGAGCTAGCGGTTGCCACCCTCAGAACGGATAGTGATCCAGTCTGGCCTGTTCGCAAAGCTCTCCCTGCAAATAAAACGCAACATAAACAGGCTTTGAGTTCACAGCAAATTGGTAAACTATTAAACAGTTTTGATAACAGCAGAGGGACATATCAGGTTAACTATTGCATGTGGTTAATGTGGTGGACACTGGCTCGTCCCGCCGAAGTCACAGGGGCAAAATGGGCTGAATTCGATCTTGATAAATCATTATGGATCATTCCGTCAGTACGAATGAAAGCTCGTAGAGAACACGTTGTTCCTCTTCCTTCACAAGCCGTAAAAATGCTCGAGACACTTCATGGTTTAACCGGGCATAGACAGCATATCTTTCCGGGGCGTGATAACCCTCGTGGCCCCATGACTTCGCATTCCCTACGGCAACTGCTCAAGAGCCTTGGCTGGAGCGGAATTTACAGCCCACATGCAACCAGAACTACAGGGAGTACACGTTTGAATGAGATGGGCTATCGGCCTGATGCTATTGAGGCTCAGCTTGCTCATGCTGATACAAATAATGTTCGTAGCACATACAACCACGCGATTTATCTTGATGAAAGAAAAGTAATGATGCAAGACTGGGCAAATAGGATAGATGAATGGGTCCTGGGTTATAGTGAATTTCCACCGTTTCATCGCTAAAAATCTTGCACTTACTCTATTCTAAGTTGCATGAATTATTTCAACGTCATAGGTAGTTCACATCACTCCGATATTCGATTGGTGTGTGGACCAAGTTTCGGACTGTATTCATTTATTCCCGTAGCCCCAAATTACACACTATAGCAACCACCTGCCACGCAGTCCGGGTGGTTGCTATAGTGCTTAGAGAAAAATCAAACTAATTGCGGTTTGCGGCTATTGAGTTTCGCTGTAATCCAATCTTCAATTTCAGACTCAAGCCAAGCTGCGCTTGCTGGACCAATCTTGCAAGATTGGGGAAAATTACCGCTCCGCATATCGCGATAAACCTGCGAACGCTTCAAACCAGTTTTATCCATTACTTCAGGTAATCGTAATAAACGATGAATACTCATATTACCCTCCAGACCTTATTGGACTTATGATTATCCGACGCGTATGTGAAATAAACTCAACAAACTGTGTTTCTGGTTTGTAAGATTTTAAAAACTCAATCACTCAATGTTTTTACCAAAATTAATCCCCCCTATCTGGATGTGAACAGCCAAGGGGATGCCGCACCGTACAATTATTTCCGACAGCACCTGCACGTTAATAGCATCAGGATTTCTGATTAAAGCAAGTGCACTGGTGTCTGCTTTTTATATCTGTCCCTGTGAACCCTAGTGATTTAGGTGGAAGACTCAATCTGGCCACAGCGCTTTAAAAACAGGCCATCAGGAGCTGATGTCATTGTCGCTATCCATCACTGACAGATAGGGATTATCTTCCGGGACCGTCTCGCTAAAAAGTTCATCGTGATTATCCAGCAAATACCCTTTTACCTGCCGGGTCTTGCGTGGCCCCTTCACTTCGCAGGTAAAAATATTAATGCCGTCATCTCCGCGATAATGGTTTCCCAGTTTCTGAAAACCTCGCTGAACCTGACGCCACTCTTCACCAGTTTTTCCACTGGTTGACTGCACATACAGTTTGAATATGCCCGGTGACATCAGAAAAGTCCGCCCATCCACTCTGTGCACCGGGGATTTCGCATCATTCACCGCGATGCTGCGCGCCTGCAGGCCTTCGCGTAGCCACCGGAAAAAATCCTCACCGACTGCCGAACGGGGCGAATGTTCAGATGTAGGAGAGGTTATTTCTGTGGTGGTGGATTGAGCCGGAACTTCGGTTTTCATGGCATCTGCCATTGGCGGTAAACACGCAGCACCTGTTACACATTCAGCCTCATAGACGGGATTTACCGCTTTGGCTGGCGCAAAGAGCGAAAATGCCAGCTCAGCCAGTGGGTCACTTTCCGGCACGGGTTGCACTTCCGAAACCTGCATGGCGACGTCGATATCATCCTTGTCTGTTGCTCCGCCAAGAACAGAAACGACGGTGACCTGCCCTGCAAACGCTGCCGGACGGTTCTCCACATCCCGCCAGATCCGCGAAGGCGACAGCTGCAGTAGCGTCAACGGGCTACCTGGAGTCCAGCCACCGTCAGCCTTAATGTCACACGACCAGATGGCTTTTCCCTCCGGGGTTGGAATGATCAGACCGTGGGCCTGCATCTCATCAAACAGACGAAGATTATTATCCGGCACGCCGGTGACACCCTGCTGCAACAGCCAGGCGCGCACGTTATCGGCCGTAGTTTTGCTGATAAGCCACAACGCATCCTCTGTCAGCCAGCCATCCGAGCCCGAATGGGGGTTATTCAGCTTATAGCGGGTTAGTACCAGCTCACACAGCGCTGTCAGCATCTGCTTTGCCAGAGACGGCTGCGGATTATCCAGCACGCTGTCTGCCCGGGCCCCCATAAACTGTGCCACCGACGCGCGATCCGCCTCCTGTACCAGCACGCCCATCACGCCTGCCCGGTCAGAATGCC
Organism: Buttiauxella selenatireducens; assembly: GCF_031432975.1. Taxonomy (GTDB): domain Bacteria; phylum Pseudomonadota; class Gammaproteobacteria; order Enterobacterales; family Enterobacteriaceae; genus Buttiauxella; species Buttiauxella selenatireducens. The sequence continues at coordinate 2,894,531 of NZ_CP133838.1, forward strand.
CGCTGATGCAGTATAAAAACGCCGCATACAACGCCGGAAACTGCGCCAGCCAATTCAGCGCCGCGTCGGGGAGCACTCGGGCGACCAGAAACGCCCCCGCCACCGGATGAAGCTGATAATCCCGTGGCCTGCGGTATTTCAGTCGGTACGGTTTTTCCGGCGGCCCCGTCCACGGATACCAGGGCTCATTGTCATCGGTCGTCATCTCTATGTCGGCGACAATTTTTCCCAGGTCATGTAGCAACGCGGCATACAACACCCCGGCCGTCCAGGCTTCCGCTTCGCGGGCCTGGTCTTCCGGTGCCGCGCCTGTCGGCAACAAATGACGCTGGCGCAGCTTCGCCGCAAACGCCATCACTTCCAGCGAGTGGTCAAGCAGTCCGCCGGGGTATGCGTGATGATGGTATTCAGAGGCCGGTAACTGTTGCACCAGCTCAGCGAAACGCGCAATCGGCACGTCATAAAGTTCGTTAAATAAAGAGGAAGGCATGGAGGTTCGCTGCCAGATAATTTTCATCAGTCGCTGGCGCAGCGGTGTGGCAAGCAACGCCTCCGCCCGCTGCGGATAAAACCAGCCGGGTTTGTTTTCCACTTCCGCCTGCCGGTTATCGCTTTCCGGTGGTGGCGCCGGCTTTCTGAGCCATTTCAGCTTTGCATAAAATCCTGCGTTCATGAATGCCCCCTTTCATTTATTCATGCTGCGCCAGAAGTGGTAACACTCCAATAAAAATGCCGTCATGCTTTTCCCCTGCTCGGTGGCCACCAGTTTGATCTCACGGTGAAGTTGTGGGTCGATACGAATTTGCAGCGGTCGGGTATCTCCCACCCGGTGGTCAACGAGGGTCGCGGCCAGCGGGCGTGGAACGATTGGGGAGAGTTTCAGTTGCGGTTTTCTTGCCATCACAGCCTCCGTCAGTGTGAAAGGCTGAAATCATGAAAATAGGCAATGCGCGTTGCATGATTTCAGCTGCAGGGGATCAGTCGCCGGTCTGCCCGGCGCGAGCAAGAATGTCATGCACGATATTTCTGGCACGGCGATTGAGGGTTTTCCAGAGCGTCTCGGTGATGGTATGCCCCGCATCCAGCGCGATGCTGTAGCCCGCTTTGAAGGTGAGAAACGTGGGCGAACAGGCAAACTGCCAGGCGCTTATCGTCCGGATGGCGGCATTCCCTTCCGCGATGCTCGGGGCTTTCCCCACCACATAAAACAACCGGTTGTGCGGGATCCCTTTATGCACCAGCTCATGGCCGAGCAGCAGCGAGGGCTCCAGGTCATCGAGTGATGTCCCGGTCGCTATCACCACAAGGTTCGATTGGCGGGCAATATCCAATGAGGAAATATCGACAAACGGGCGCGTATCGACAATCAGGCACGGATAATGACGGGTCGCTTTCAGCGCCACATCGTGGCGGCGATACACGTCAGTCTCAACTGCCGGTAAAAAACCGGATTTGTCGCGGCGCTCGGCCCATTTGGCGCTGGTCTGTTGCTGGCTGTCCAGGTCGCACAGATGCGTGCTTTTTCCCGAACGGATACATTCAACCGCCGTGGCGCGGGCAAGGGTTGAGCGCCCAACACCACCTTTCTGACTGATAAAACTGATAATCATCATCGTCTCCTGCTTTCATGAGGTCATGAAAAACGTAAAAAAGGAATGCAGGAGCACTCTGGCGAAAAACACCGCCCGGGTCGGCAATAAACTCATTTTCGCGCAGGCACATTTAATGAAGGCAGGAAATGTTGTTCGCAGCAGAGGCCTTTGGGTTTTTAGCCTTTTCGGGTAAGGCTGTTACCCTTGTCATCCTTTACCCTTTCCTTTACTCCCTTGCCCTTTACCGTGGCCTTTTACGTTTTTATTCCGGCTTGCGATGGCGTTCATCAAACCGTCGCCCTTTCCCGCCAGCAGCCCTTCATGAATAGTGAAATTCATGCTGTCATGACAAAAAAACACCCTTCAGATGAAGGGTGCACCGTTCAGAGTTGTGCGTGTTCGGAAAATGACCAGTAGTTTCCATCGGCACCGATGATGATGTGATCAAGCAGGCGGATCTCCAGCATCGACAGCACATCTTTGATGCGACCGGTGACGCGCTTGTCGGCCTCGCTTGGACAGACTATTCCGGAGGGATGATTATGGGCGATCAGGATCGCCGGTGCGTTATACAAAAGCGCCTTGCGGGCGATGATGCGGGGATGAACTTCAACATGGTTCAGATCGCCACTGAACAGTTTCTCCGTGGCGATAAGTTGATGCTGATTATTGAGAAACAACACCAGAAAATGCTCCCGATCCTGCTCCCAGAGTTGTAGGCGTAAATAATTCAGCGCCAGGGTCGATGAGGTAAATTCAGGTGCGGCGTCAGCGCACAGAAACTGGCGTTCAACGGCCCTGAGGGCGCGTTCAACCAGCCGCTGATCTTTATCGGAAATACAGGCGTGCAGGCTCAGTTCAGACATAGCAGAACTCCTGTGGGGAATAATGTGTTGGGGATATCGTTGAGAGAAGGTAAGCGCCAGTGTGCAATACACCGCTCGTTTTCAGGCGTCTGAGCATTTAAAGGGCATGAACGTGACGTTCACCGGGCGCTGCAACAGCAGCAGTGTGCCGGGTCAGTATCGGATGTGACCGCCATACGATGAAAGCGAAAACTAGTATCGCAAATGCGGGAAAAATAACTGGCTATTTTTTAACCATTCGTTAGTGTGTGATTAGGCAGCAAAACAGGAGGACATCATCATGTCGCAGAAAACGCTCAGCGATATCCTGCACCGCCAGGCCCGCAATGCAATAGGCTGGCTCAGCCAGAAAATTCCAGGAACGGAGCATTACACTCCCAAAGATCTGGCCCTGGATGTGCTAATTACGATGATTAAGCATGCACCTAAAAAAGCATGCAAGCCGTATGATGATACACAACTTAACGGGTACTATTTTGATGGGCCAGAAGGCCCTGGTACGTATATTGATGGATACAGAATTGACAACCATGGCGATTAAAATGGCCGCTAGCGCAATTTACTCAGAATACTGGTCAAAACGCTTTTAAGTTGCTCAGCGGCCTCACCTCCCGCTTGCTTCGCAGGCTCGCTTCCAGCCCGAAGAGAGCTAGCGATTGCGCCTCCTACTTGTAATCCCGCCCACCCCAGCGCCCCCATCCAGAATGCCGGCAACACCAGAAACATCGTCGCAAGCACAAACTGCATAATCATATTGTCCTGCACGTTTTGTATCCCGGCCAGATTCCAGCCGCTGTGGGTGTCACTTTCGTACAACAACGACAGCATTGCACTGTCCAGCCAGCGCGCCAGCTCCCACCAGAAGGTCAGGAATATCAGACCGAACTGGGCAAACGTCAGGGTCAGCACCGTTTTCACACTGTAGGCAGAAAACACCGTCACCAGCGGAATACAGATAATCAGCGCCATCTGCAAAATAGCCTGCACCATCGGCAACGCCTGGCGCAGCGAATCAAATGCCGGAAAGGCCGCAATCGCCGTCAGCCGGTTGCCTGTCGAGGCAATGACCCGCGTCACCCCATGAAAAAACGAGCCTTCCACCTCACCGCCATAACCGGAATAGGCTTGCCCGTCGGGTGAGACCGTCATATTGCGCGTGCTGACCAGCGCACGAAGAACCACTTCCTCCTGTGTTTCTTTCGCGGTGCCCAGGGTCCGGAAGGTCTGCCAGACATCCGGTTTAACCCGCGCCAGCAGCCGCGATTTCAGCCCAATATCCGCATCCGCCCACCACTGCTGGCAGGTCGGGTAGCCTCCCTTACCGTTATCCACCAGCCCCGCATCACGGTCGCTGTTATACGGCCAGGCTGGCCTCGGGGTGCGGGCATGCTCTGTGTCGTAGTAACCTGGTTGCGTCATAAAGCGCGATGACCCGGGCCAGGCCACATCCTGGTCTTCGTCATCAGTGAGCTCCGCTGCGCGTTGCTTCAGGCTGACCAGCGAGGGCGCGTAGCACTCCATCACAAAATCCTGCAATTCCTGTGTGAGGATACGGTCACCGATGCGGGTGTGCTGCACATCAAAGCGCAGTTGCCGCAAATCCGGTTTGCAGGGCAGTGTGACCGTGGCGGCATTCATCACCCCTTTTGACACAACATGGACCAGATACCACCACATCGGTACCCTGGCCGTCTGGCCGTTGATTTCATTCACCAGCGGGGCGTAGCCAGATGATTCCGGTGCGGCGGGCACCGTGATGTTGCACTGTTTTGAGCGCTCCGTGTTGAGCTGCATCTGGGTGATATCGACACTGAGCAGCGGTACGCAGGTGAACATCACCACCAGCATCGCCATATACACGGTGTTTTCCATCCATGCCAGCGTCAGGCCGCCTGCATCCCCCTCATCTGCGCCCTGTTCACGCGCCTTCAGCACATGCGCAATCAGTTTCATCAGCAGCGGCAGAGCAAACAGCCCGGTGGAGGTGATAATGCTCCAGATACCGTTGCTGACCAGCCAGCCCAGTACGGTAAGAACATATTCCAGATAACTGTTGGCACTCATGCCGCACCTCCGGTCTGCAGCAGATTGCTGATTTCGCTCAATGTCACCAGCAGCATAAAACACACCATTGTGCGTTTCATCTGCCGTCTGGAGGCCGGTGCGGCAGGGTGGTAGGCACGGCACCAGAGTATCGCGATGGCGGTGTACAGACACAACCGCCAGACCAGCAGGCCGTAACGGGCCTGCAGCAGCAGATGTTGCACGCCGAGCACCGGCGAGGTCTCACTCAGCACTCCGGCGGCCAGCAGCAATGCACCGGTCAGCAGAGCGAGGATTATCAGTGTCATTCTGAATCGTCGCCATATCATCACTTCTCCTCCTGCGGGGTGCTGAGGTTGCGCACGCGCGCATCACCGTCATCTTCCACGCTGACCGCCTGCCCTCGGGTGGCATTGCGTGCCGCTTCGCGCCCGAGAATAGCGCTACTGGTATTGCTGGCGAGCATCCGCCGCATTTCCAGCTCCAGCCGCAGTTGGTTCAACTCCCCGTCAAGCTGCTGAGTGGTCTGGTTCAGTTGGATCTGTGCTTCCTTTTCTGCAGCAATATTGGGCTCGCGCATCCCGGCAAGCAGCATACGCCGGGCCATCAGCGCCTGCTCCATCACGCGTGCCAGGGCCATCTCGCCGGCGAGTCGTTCCATCAGCACCAGCGCATCCGCATCGGCCCGCAGCGCTTCCACCACGCCACGGGTCAGTAGCAGACTACCACCGGAGGCTTTTGCCAGATTTTCACGCGAGGGTCTGAGCTCACCGCTGACCAGGGCCGCCAGGACTGCCGCTATTTTCTCCTGCTCGTCGGCAATCAGCGGCGAGAGCCCGACCCCTGCCTGAGCACCCGATTTCTGCACGCTGTTGCCATTCTCATCATTATCCGGTGCCACATTGATGGTCTGCTCCCCCACCACCCTGCCAAGCCAGGTTGCCGCCTGCGCCGGTGAGCTCCAGATCCGACACAGCTCCCCCTGGCACTGTGAGGCAGAAATGTTGCCGGATTCGGTGACGCTGCGCTGGTTCAGAATGTTGTAGCCCGCCCTCACGGTGTCCCCGACAAGCTTGATCGGTGGCTGCCCACGACCACCGCGCTTTTGCCCGCCCACCCAGGTTTTGCCCTTACTGGCGGCCTCTTTTTCCCCCTGTTTTTGTGCGCGGACGGCATCAGTATCGCCAGCCGCCACGGACTGGAAATTCTCTGATTTGGCACTTTGTGTCCAGGCCGGGCCATAGGCAAAATCGGTCATTTTCTCCGCCATCGCCTGGCAGGAGAGTTTTGCCTTGTCAAAATCCACCCGGGCCTGCAGCACGCCATTGGTGAGCAGGTCGTAGAGCTGGGGATTGGCACGCTGAATTATCATCGCCGGCAAACTGGCAACGGCTGAAGTGGCATTCTGGATCACACTGCCCATCAGTTGCTGAAAACCTTCTGTCACCCCGTTAAGCTGGTTGCGCACCGTGGTGCTTATATCAAAATTTCCGCACATCAGGTCGCTGTTAAAGCCCGCCCGCAGGTTCAATACTTGCGTGTTACGCCGGGTCAGCGCCGGGGTGATCACCGAGCCACCGCCAATCTGGTAGTACAGTGCATCCGCAATAGCGCCCTTCTGGTCAATCCCATAGCCGTCGTCAGTGGCCCGCACGGTATGGCAGATGAGGCCAACGGCCACCGCTATCAGTGCCTGTTTGTGCATCTGTTTCATTATTTTCATCCTCCGGTACTCCCCAGAAAAGTCTGCCCACGCCGCTGGCAGCAGGCGTAAGGCCGCCACAGCGCCCAGCTGTAACTGCCGTTTTCCGAATAACGGTCACGCCAGTCGGCAGTGGCGGGAGGGTCGGGAGGGTCGGGGAATATGGCGCAAGTCGTACTCATCTGTGGGGAAAGGCGCTGCCAGGTGTGATTGCCAGGTTTACCCTCCTGAACCGGCTCAGGTGGCCAGTAACCCGGACGTGCAGAGGTCGTCTGCGGTAAATAAACATGCAACTGCCCGGTGCGGGTGACAATATCGGCGGCACGCTGGGCCATAGTCGCCGCCGCTTTATAGTCGTTTGTCTGCCCTAGAGCCCCTGCTCGGGGATAAATATTGCCCCATAAATCACCGGGTGCGCCCAGCTCACGCAGGCCTGGCGTCAGCGCCTCGGGGTAGAACATCTCCGGGATACCGCCCCGCCAGGCAAGGATATCGAGGGTACTGACAAAATAGGGCTGAAACGGCACGGCGCTGCCGCTACAGCTGTAACCCAAGCCGCTGAGAAAACGGTAAAATGCCGCGTCCGCCGGATGCCCGAAGGCATCCGCATTTTTAAAGCGAATACGCGTTTTGTTATGGGTGATGCGGGAGTGAGTGTCTCCGCCCTCTTCCGCTCCGGGCAATGCTGTGCCGGCAACGGCCATTTCCTGCCAGGGATTGTCACCGGGCGTGCTGTACGCCGACACCACCAGGTCAGGTAGATTGTGTCTAACCTTGACCGAGGTTTTGACCGTGCAACCGTACGGCGTGCACAGCAGCCAGTAGCAGATGCCAGCCACCCGGTACTCCAGACAATCCGGCGACAGGGCCGAGGCGATAATCTGCGGCGTGGTGATGGCCCCCACCGGCAGAGTCACCGCCAGCAACGACGCCAGCCGCAGGCGAACGATACGAAGAGTGATTTTCATGGCTGTTGCGCCTGCCACGCATCCCGCAGCTGCTGTGCCAGCGCCACATCCGTTGTGCCATACACCACGAAGCGGTCATCGAAAACCACGGCCGGAATTTTGGCGATCCCCACCGCTCGCGCTTCAAGCAAAGCCTGATAAGCATGGGTCAGGCGGGCTTCCTGCTCATGCCAGTCAGGCTGCTGCATACGAAGTTGTGCCTGTTTCTCAGCTTCCTGCGTGTTGTCAGAAAGCGATGGGAATAGCCCTTTTTCGAGCAGGACCACCTCTTCCAGCACCTGCACCACCACACCGGGTTCGGGATGCTCTACCGGCCAGCGTTTAGTGGTGTAAACCACCGCCTGGGCGAATACGGACGTTGCGACAAAATATAAAATGCACGGTGAGAAGAAAAGATAACGCGGCATGGTATTCCCCTGATGTTTCAGTCAGACGGGGATTTAACGCGCAAAGCGAAAAGCTGGCGTTGAAAAACTCATTACGGGGGGAAGAAGGTTTTCTGGATAACCGTTGTAGAACCAACATAGCCTCAACCATGTCGGGCACATGCCTGTCACTCTTCGGATAATTAAAAAATAATTATTAATTGTGCCACGGCCTGCGACTCGTATGATGTTCGGGCTAATAACATACTTAAAATAATTTGCACGTATTGTGCACGAAAACATTCTTTCAGACCAGATACCACCCCCTTCATGCGAGAAGTCCGGGTATCTGGTCTTTTTTTGCCTTAAATAATCTGACAGGCCGCTGTGTGCGAAGCAGACACTCTTTTGGCATCAAAAATGACACTTAAAGTATTATAACCCTCGCATTTTTTCTGGAACCACATACTGCTGACCATTATACCTCAGTGTCGTCAGCACCGTTTTCCCCACCGTATCTTTGGATTTGCAATCACCATTTTCCACCCAACTTTTCGAGTCGGTAGTGACCGATTTGACGATCACGTCGGCGAAATCATGGCTGCGGGTTTTGGCCATGTCCAGGCTTCGTTTGGTGTGTGAGAATTCTCCGGCACAGTTGGTATCCCATTCACCGCTACCGGACTCAATCACCAGTTTTTCCAGTACCGGACGTATTACGTTACCTTCGCGCACATACAGCGACAGCCAGGTCTCGTAAAATGGGTTGGGCCTCGATGAACCGGTGAAGCTGGCACGCACGCCAAATGCCCGCAAATCAGAAGTGAGTTTGTAGCGCGCAGTATCGATACGCAGACTATCGAATCGGAAGGCATCAGAGCTAAACACCGAGGCTTTGGAATAGTTTGCCAGCGGCTTGCCATTGATCGTGGACACCACGCTCAGTTCAAGGTCGTACATGCCGGAGCCATCCTCCATTTCGCTGAGCTTAGGATCCGGTTCTATCTTCGACAACGCGGTGATAGTCTGACCGTCATAAGCAGGCCAGTCCTTGCACACTGAATAGCCCGCCCCTTCCTCGGGTAACGGAGGCGCTTCACACTCAGCATACGCCTGGCTCACGCCCAGTATGCTAATTATTGCGATATATCCCAATATTTTGTATTTCAACATTATTTCCTGTTTGTTGTAAGCATCAATGAAGGATTCTCAAGACTGCTGCGCGCGAGCAACAAGCTTTGTATGCAGTTACTGCGCCAGAAAATGCAACCTCATTGAGTGATTCAGAATGCAAATAATGTTTATATATGAAACTGAAGGATTGCGTTAATTTCTTATTTCAGGAGGCTTTGTGCGTACTCGCCCATCATCCCGATTGATAGTTCTTTCGCCGGAAAATCGCGTCCTGCTCTTTAGTTTCTGTCACAAAGATGACGCCTTAAGTGGAAAATCTTACTGGGCAACTCCGGGTGGAGGGCTTGAACCCAATGAATCTTTTGAGCAGGCAGCCTTACGTGAATTACTTGAAGAAACGGGTTTAACAAGAAGATCAGCAGGGCCGCAAGTAGCATCCAGCAGCTTCGCCATGATGTTGCCAAGTGGTGAAAGAGTTCTCGCTGAAGAGCGTTTTTTTATTATCCATGCAGAAAAATCAGATATCGATTGCTCAGGATGGAGTAGCAACGAAAGGAAAGTTATTCGCGATCACTATTGGTGGACAATAGAAGAACTCAGACACACCAAAGAAACAATCTTTCCACACGATTTGATTATCAGCATACTTGCCGGAAAGTTAGTCTGATCCACAGCGACTAACTCCCCCTGATGGTACTAAGCAGCACATGGCAGCGACTAGGGGGCAACCAAGTACGAAGGCACGGACGCACTGCCAATATGGTGAGCGTCTTCAACGCCCCCCTGGCAATGCCTGTATCTGCGAAATTTCAGTTTCAAACATCTGAGGCCATTACTTATTGTATGGCACCACTGTGACTACCCGTATAAAAACACTCTCTTTTCCACGGCATAACATCCAAGTAGCGACGACCTGGCTCAACCCAAGGCCATAAGCCTGACGGATTCGTTACATTGCTAAAATGAGGGATTTTTTCTTTTCAACTTTTTCAAAATGATCCAGCTTCATCTCCATAATCCACCAATTCGCAACTTCCATTAGCCGCTCCGGGTCATCATTTTTATTGGCAAAAAAACATAGAACGACAACCCTACATTACCGCCTCTGAACACGATTTTTGCCTCACACGGTTTGATGATTTTTTCCTTCATTTCCGCACGCACGTTCTCTCCTTGTTTATTCTCAGATCTGAGTCTGCGCAAGGTCACATCACGGCTAAAACAGTTTCGGCGCGAGACTGCGACTACCGGCCGCTGTGCGCGAAGCGGAAGTTACTTGTGGTCATAAGACACAGTAATTAACTTAAATAATGACTCCCAAAGTGGCGGCGATTCATCTAACTCTGCAGGCCATCCATTCAGTACGCAAAATACTAAACATAAGATTCGCGGGCAGATTTTCAGTATTCGTTATTCTTTCAACAAATTTCATCCCCACCTTTTCGAGCACTCTCTTTGACGCCAGATGATTTTCTCTGACTACACCGACAATTTCTTGTAGTCCTATATCCTCAAAACCGTAATTGATAGCCCTTTCGGAAAGTTCAGTGGCATATCCTTTTCCCCAGGCATCCGGTTCAAATCTATATCCCAGATTGTTAGTCAGTATTCCATTAAACTCACTGACAAATACACCGCCAAAACCGATGATATGATGGGGTTTATCCTTTTCCATTATTGCCCAGTCATCAAATCCATATACTTTTCTGTCAGCAATACGCCGTTCAAGCGATTGTCTTGAACGTTCAATATTGAGGTGCGGCCCCGCGGGGTTAAATGCGTGAGTTCTCGGGTCGCCATAAATACGAAAGAGGGCTTCCACATCAGACATGACTGCTTGCCTGTAGACCAGTCTTTCCGATTCCCAAAACATTGACGCTCCCTGTGGCATACATCACCAAGTGTTAAATTTAAGTTAAATACATTATCACAAAATTTAATTAAGAGAAGCCATTGAGCACCATGTTGGGCATATAGAGAATCAACGTCCACTTAGCCCACAACCTACTGAAACATCGGCAAGATACTTGTGCCAAAAACGGGCACTACTAACTACACGGTGTGTTAATTAATGCTGTGTAGGCTAAAGGACGTCTGTTTGTTGTCCTTTTTGTTCAACTTTGCAAGTATCTATCGCACACAACTTAATCCTGCGAACAAACAACAAAGGAACTGTGCCATGAAGACCCTCAACCAGACTCCTGCCATCACCACCGTCAGCATCATCTTCGCCATGAAGCCAGAAGCAATGGTCCCGGACCTGCCACGCAATGGAACTACTCGCCCATTGCATAGACGCGCTGGGTGACCAGATCATCATTATGGCCGACTACTCTGGCAAGCTGATTCTGAGTAATGAGGGAGAGATTTGGAGGACGTGCTATGGAGCTCAAGATGAAAAGAGTTTTAGTTGTTGGCTGTCCCGGTTCAGGAAAATCCTACATCGCAAAGGAATTGTCATAACTAACAGGTATTCCTGTCGTTCATCTTGACCAATATTACTGGTTGCCGGAATGGTGAAAAATGGATAGTTCGAAATGGAGCAGCATCGTTGATAACCTTGTATCGAAGCCTACCTGGATTATGGACGGTAATTACAGCGGTACACTCGCAATACGGTTAGTACCAGCTGATACAGTCATCCATTTGGACTATCCGGCGTGGCTATGTGTCTGGAGGGTTAGACGCCGAACAATGATGGGATTGAGCGGTAATGGAGGCAATGAGTTAACTCCTGGATGTGAAGAGCGTTTTGATTTAGCATTTTTGAGCTTTGTTTTTAACTATCGAAAAAATATCGAGAGCGTGATCTCGCTTAAATGGTTGAATTTGCGGGGCAATTATTCCGATTCACCCCACCATCAGCATTGACGGCATTCGTGAAGTAACTCAGAAAATCAATATAACATGACAATCACGTCCGCTGATGACACATAACTGCCAACTCTAAAGACTTTGGGCCGTTTTGCGCAATCTGTGGACATCGTGTTTTTCTTCCATTGCCATAATAATGGATTCAGCGATGTCTTCCTGAGTTGTGGCTATTGAGTTTGAATAAATGTTCTAAATTCCTCTGCGTTTGCACTCACAAGCATTGACGCACGTTGATTCGGATTAGCTTGCAGGTAGCTGGAAACCAGCTTGAATCCTGCGGTATATCCCAGCCATCTGGGCAAATTACCCGTTCCGAAAAACCACGCATTGTGATCGTAATCTGTGCGATCCCAGTTTTCATAAAGCCGTAGGCCAACATACTGGACTTCTTCCGCATTTAGTCGCTCCCAGGGTTCAGGTTCTCCGCCATATAACTCAAGGGCAAAATGTCCTGCAAGCCCTTCGGACACAATCGCTTCACCCAGAGAAAAGCCATACCCCGGTCCTGCCCACCTTGCAGCATGATGTAATTCATGGGCAAACATCCGCTCCAGGGATTCATTGTAATTAGAGCAAAATGCAGAATTTTCAGGATCAACCGTGATATACACAACTCCTGGTTCAGGACTATATCCGAGGTGACCTTTCTCAGGAATAACATGAGAGCCAGCTTTCACGATAATATCCAGAGAGGGAAGCTTCATCAGCATATTTGCTCTTGTGTATGCTTCTGTCAGGCAAGTATTAAGCCATTCACGGTGAGCGGTCAGTTTCTCCTGTGCATTTAATATATGAAGGATCATATGTGACATATTGTTGCCCCTAAAAGATTATCGAATGCCTCATAGTGTGAAGCGGTCGTTATACTTGGGAAAAAGCATTGAGTAACATCGTTCGAAAGTGTCAGACTACCCTCTGTTAAACTACGATGCCAAGTTTTACATTTAATTCCCTGATTACTGGAATAACGTCATATGGTTAAAATGAGTGCATATATGTTTTCACAATACGGCACAGTTCCTTTACCTCACGATATTCTTCGTAAGCACATTGAACAATGGATATCAGTGCAGGAGAACAATTGCATCGATAAAGCCTTTTCTGCGCAGTTCCCGTGGCGTGAAACAGGTTTATCACAAGATTACTTCTTACAGCGCAAATTATGCATCGAAGGAAAAAATTTCTTGACTGGGCCTCGTTACATGGGTGGTGATATTAACTGCCCTTTCATTGATATTGTTGCTTCTGACTCTGATGTGGATAAAGATGTATTCCGGGTTATCAGTAAAGAATGGGCAGAAATGAAGCCTCAACTCATTCGAATACTCACACCCGGACACCAGAAACCACTGGGCACGGTAGACCAGCTTTTCTATGCCTCTCCACTTTCCAGCGCTTCTCAACCACAGAGTGACAATTCAGTGAAAGTGAGACTTGCCACCTATGCAGAGCTTAGCTGGTGCCGGCAATCTCTGAGTGAGGCATACCAGAATACATGGTCTACTAATCCTGGCTTAGCTGGTAGTCTATTCGCCATTGATGACGATGAACTTGGAAGCCATATCTCGGCAGGTCATGCATATGTCATAATGGAGTATGGGGTACGAGTTGGTTTGATAATTTGTGAGGAAGGAAAAACAGTCTTTCTACCGAGTTTTCGTATTTCCGAAGAATTCATCCTTCCTGCTTTTCGCGGGCGGTCTCTGGCATCTAGAGCCCAGCGAATATTATGTAGACATCTTTACCATACCACTCAGAAGGTGTCTTTACTAACGGGATCAATTATCCCCCAAAATTTGGCGTCTATAAAAGCAGCAGAAAAAGCAGGACGAACTTGTATTCTCAGATATCACTTTATTCCTGTAGGGATCTGAGAGCCAGAGACAAGTTTTGATACTTCCGCTCTTGGTGCATTGGGGAAGATCCGTTGTCCGTCCGCTTCACACCCTGAGCTTCCTGCGAGGCTCTGAGGGCAGCATTGCGCGAACAGCGGAAGTTGGCAGGTAACATTAACGGCATAACAATTATCCCCTGCACTTGCTGCGGAGACGATGATGCACAAGGCAAGACGGCATAAAAATAGCTACGGGGAATATCACCGGCAATTAAAACGTTGGATGAAACTACACTAGTGTAGGTGTTGCCAGAATTCACCAACGGGACAAGCGGTGAAAGTGTGCAGTCGATCTCTCATGAATTTGGCGTAGCGAAACTGTAGTTGTAATTGTGGTGCAAAAAACATACAGGCTTTGAGTTGAAAATAACTTTTCAAATATCAAAGCCATTAAGTAGGAATTAATGCAAGATCAAGTTACAGCGCCGTTTTCTACGTCATGGTTCTCATATTGCTCACGTTGTAGCCGCAGTAATTCGTAATATTCGCCACAAGCAAGTTCCAACTCAGCAGGAGTTCCTCTTTCAACAATTTCCCCTTTTTTTAGTACGATCACTGAGTTTGCATGTTTTACGACACCGAGACGATGGGTTACCATAACTGATGTTTTTCCCTGAACTAGCTCAGCAAATTTATTGAATATTTCGGCCTCAATGCGTGGATCCATTGCACTGGTTGGCTCATCTAAAATAATCAAATCACCAGAAGCATAAAGCGCTCGAGCCAGAGCGAGACGCTGCCATTGACCACCCGAAAGCTCGGTGCCAGCGTATTCTTTGCCAAGCAGGCTGTCAGCTTTGGTGCCCTCATCCAGATTAAACTTCGCTTTCCTACAAGCCTCTATAAAAGCAATATCGTCATCTGCTGAAGGATTAGCTGTAAAAGTGACATTTTCGCGGATCGTTAATGTGTAGTGACCAAAATCCTGAAATATGGCACTTAACTGGTTTCTCCATGTATGAATATCAATGTCAGCAATATCCACTCCGTTGCAAGTGATCCTGCCTGAAGTCGGCAGATATAAGCGGCAAAGAAGTTTTATTAGCGTGCTTTTCCCTGCACCATTTTCACCAACAATGGCAAGGTGGTCACCCGCCTGTATGCGCATGTTGATATTCCTCAGCACATAATGTCCGTTCTGGTAGGCGAAACATACATCTTCAAAAACAATTTCATTTATTGGGAAAATATCTTCGTCACAATGGGAAATGCTGTAATTAGCGGCAACCGATTCGAGTTCTCGCAAACGAGAAAAGAAGCCAAAGCAGACACCTAAACTTGCAAACGAGTAGACCATCCACTGACAGGACAGACCAAAAAATGAGATTGACTGAATAGTCCCTAACAGACCACCAAAAGAAATTTTGCCTGTGGAAAGATAATCAATGAACCAGAACATGACCCCCAAAGCGGACCCTAAATACAGCAAATTCCAGGGTTGCGGGCGCATTAACTGCCTGCCTCTGACTTGGTTGAGTTCACTCTCTAGCTCATTAAATGCCTGCTGGTGTTTTTCAAGGAAAAAAGCAGAAAGATTGAACAGCCGTATTTCTTTTGCGAGTTTTACATCCAGCAGTACGGATAAGTAATACTTAATTAACCTTGCGGATGTACCCTTCCCCAGCATCGCTTTGAAGATATCGATCTGGGAGTATGCAACAGCAAACGTTACAGGGATCAAGGGGACAAGAAAGGCGAGCGGAAGCCACCAAGTTACAGATGCCAACACCAGCGAAAGGGATAGAAGCGTTAGTGTTCCTCTGAAAATATCAACCAAGTTAACCAGTAAATTCAGTGGTCTGTGAGCAGCTTCGCGAGACAGTACTTCTAATGTGTCATGGATATCCGGCGACTCAATCAAACTCAGGTTATCAATTCGGCTTGCTGCTTCCATGATTTTCCGTTGTGTCAGAAATGTTGCTTGCGAATTTAAAACACTTTGCATCGTGCTTGTTATAGGTGCCAGGATGCCTGGAATAACAAAAGTGAGAGCCCAGAGCATTGCGATCATAAGCAGCCCTGTATGATCATTGCTACTGATAATATTACCAAGCTCAATGCTTGCTATAACCCCCAATGTAGGAAGGATGCTCTGAGCCGCAATAAGCAAAATAAAGCCACCTGAAAGCCAAGGCGAACTTCTCAGTAAGAGAGAAAGTGAATACATTACCAACTGCAACTTATCGTTAATTTTTTTCATAAAACCCCTTCCAGCTTGATAGGATGCCCTGAAGAAGTGCTGATAACTTGATCATAGTGCCGAGGTACTTGGATCGTGAGAGGAAGGGCATCTCGTTGTTCATTTCTGAAGTAAGATGAGATCATCTTCACATCAAATGTTTTATCATCACGTCTTTGGCAAGCCTGGGAAATACGATACGTATTAATTTTTTTCCATCAGGGGTGGCAAGAAAATTCATATCATCAGAAAATATTGCCAGGGCGGTGATATCCCCCGAGTAATTAGAGTTTTCAACAAAACGCTGACAAAGTGAAGAGTAAGATAACCATGAGTTTTTAGTCGCGTGAAAATTATGGCAAATAACTAAAACATTCTTATAATTCTCATTCGTAATTAAGGATAACTTTTCAAATAAAAGATTCTCCCTTAGCTCCGGTGTAATTAAATCCATTGTATGATTTAAACTTTTATCTTTATCCAGAAGTTTAACCAAAGCAGGAAAGCTCATCATTTTTTTGATCTTAGAAATGTAATTTGAGTGCTCTTTTAACGAAAGAGGGACATCAATTCCAAAGACATCAAACTCCCGAGGTATGATTTCTAAAAAAGAAATACATTCCTGAGAGCGCATCCACCAATATGTCGAAAAAGATAAATGTTGATGCGATATGTTTTTATTAAAGGATTTCCTCTTCAGGCTATACAAAATTAAATCAACAGTAGGACACTCGAATACGACTGCCGTAGGTTCCGTGAGAGGAATTTTTTTTAATACATTCATTCTAAATGGCCATGATTCATCTGAGCCATGGCTATTTTGTCCAATAAATGAAAGCTGCTGGTTACTATTGTCTGATGTGTACATTCATGCTTTCTCTAATCAGTTCACGCTGCCGTTCAATGTAACACGGTGGCCTAGTGAAGTTTGATTTCACTTGCTCAAGTGGAGGAGCAATGAAAAAATCAGGAATTACCTGCCCGCTTCCGGTCATTATTGATGTTGAGTGTATATCCATTTGAAAAATAGGAACGTTATAATGAATCAAACTTTCTGCTTCATATGGTATTAATTCGGCAAAGCGTGGGTGAGCACCATCATAATGTAAATACTCATTAATCAATACGCTGAATTTTTCATCGATATTCAAACTTGTTCCAGGGTGAATGATTTTATTAATAACAAGCATGTAGTAAGCAGTAGTCCTGATGAGATAACGAGGTTTCATTGTGGTTGTTTTTCCGAGGAGCGAAATTATTTCACTCGCATGAGAAAGTAGTTTTTCGTATCCATTTTCGTATCCTAAAATAACATTATCAATGTAATCATCGGGCAATACAGGATTACCTCCGTGGTGAGGGTAGTTATGTGTCCTCTTTAGAAAACCTTGCTCATAGTGAACCTGGATTTGTTCACTTCCATCATTAACTGCATGTGGATAAGTATATGATTGAAAAATGTTGGTTACAGCAGTTATAGCTGAAGTATGACCTATGCCGTTGCTGAGAACTTCTGGACTTTGAAGTAACCCGCTTTGATAAATAGAACTTTCATAATCGGGATCATCTGAAAAGAAATACTGAAAACTCGTTTCTGAGTCAATAAAATAAACACGATTCTTGTCTACGATAAAATTATCAAAATGACAATCATTTATATTTAATAAGTCTGCCAGTGCCAGTATATTCCCATATTGGGTATAGACCTGTTCAGCATTTTCTGGAGCTGACAGAGGCTGATTAGGAATGAATTTCTGCCATATGTGCGTTTTCATGCTAAGCGTTTCTGGGCAGACGGCTTTAAGTCCTGAAATATTGCAAATTTTATTGAGAACACATTCAATTTGTGCATCACGAGGTTTATACACAACATGTTGATCATTGACAGTTAACAGCACTGGTTGTTGGCCATTCTCATGGCGGTCGCCACCGAGAATATCAATAACCCCAGTATGAATCACTGATGGAAAATAAAAATTCTCCGTCAGTAAAGCTTTATCTTTCAATAGCCGATCTGAAAATATGTCCAGACACTGCAATGTAGATTCGCAGACATGCGCAGCAAGTTTTTCCACAAATTCATTCTTACCTCTTATACTTTCCCTCCACTCTTCATCACTATTTTTAAAATATTGTTTGTATCGATCTGTAGATGAAACCTCCTGCTCTAGAAGCCATTTGTCAAAGGAAACAACAAAATCTGGCAAATATATCTGATCCAGTGTTTCTGCGAGTTGCCTCAGCACGCCAGAATACTCCCATCCAAGCAAACCTTTTGACGACAAAAGCATTTTCAACCGGGAGTCAAATGATTGCAAATGGGGATAGAATAAATATGCACGATATGGTTCTGTAACATGATATTTCATTTCCCAGCTCCAACCTGTTTGGTGGCCATTTTACTTTAAGGGTGGCACCAAATAGTGCCACCGCTTAGTATCATTTTAAATAAAGAACTCTTCAGAAACCTCTTCAAGTTCTTTAATCAAAATATCTTCGGCACTAATGTATGGCCCTCCACCGCAGTCGCAAGTACCGCTAGCGCAATCCTTTCCACTATTTGCCATATAGCCACGAATTTCAGATATTTTTTTCGATGTTACTTCTACGATACGTTCCATTATTTACCTCAACATGTTTAGTGATGATTAGTGTTAATTATGGTTTCGCGAAGTACTACTTGTGTGCACGTATTAATTAATAGCTTAACAGTATTTATATTTTTATGTGTCATGTCACACTTTCAATTATTTTGCCAATAAGAGTAGGAATGTACATACAAACTCCTGTCTATTAAACTGCTAATAGAACAATCCTATTGCTTTGTTTTACCTTGTTTTTTTATTTCATTTCATCATGGAATAATAGCGATATTTAGAGTGCGAATAAAATTCATTTTTCTATTTATTGAAATAGATACGCTTTAAAAACTCACGGGCAATACATTTGAATTGAGATTATTCTTAATTACAGTTTACAAAAAACATTACGTGCATTTATTAGAAACTAAAGCACCTGGAAACATTTATTCCTATATCCAACAAGCATCAAAGTGCGTGTTTCAGCACCTGAAACTTATCATTAATTCTGGATACTATCAGCACCGTTATATTCGGCAGCTATTGATCAAAATGTGGGTGTTGCATTAAATAATAAAAATTCAATTTTTTCCCTGGTGGGAGCCCCACTACGCTGCATGGATAATAGTTGTGTTAACCTTATTCGGCAGACACAGAAAATCGGATCAGCAAAGGAAGAGTGGGTTACTAATGAGATCAATGCAAAGTGATCTTCCCCTGCATATATGGACATGCACGCAACAAATGAGTTGCACTAAACCAACCACGGTTGATGCTGCAGATTTGTAGGCATCAACGCCCTCTTCACGCCCACTGCGGCCTTATCAACAACAACGCCCCTTACGGAGCGTTGTGCGTTTTGTGTCATCAGTTCGCATTCAGCGCCTGGTAATACTGTAAACGTTATGTCCGGTTAGCCCATGCATCGGGGTGTACAGCATCTACCCACCTATTGCTGAGGTAACTTATACGCCTGGCGGGCTAGCAACTTCCATTGTCCGGCACTGTCTTTTTCCATGACCAGCATCACGCCAATTTTAACTTCACCCGCCGGTTTACCATTGTCATGCGTTTTTGCCTCCAGAGTATGGCGGACGATAGCGACATCCCCGTCAACCTGAACGGTTTGACCGCTAAAGTTCAGTGTCTGAAATCTGGACTCCCCTGTCACAATCGCATCCACAAATTCGGCGTTATTTTGAATTTTTCCGTTTGAGTGACCATAACTCAGGGAAGGCAGACCGACTTTGTCCAGGCTGGTCTTTTCACCGCTGAGCATCGCAAGGCGCATATTTTCCACTGCTTCGGTCACCGCTTTAACATCGGTACTTTGTGCAAAGCAGGTGCTGCTTAACAGCAATAACGCCGTACAGAATAATTTTTTCACGTTTATCTCCATTTATAAGTACTCAGGTCAAAGTTGACCCTCCGTTGTTCCTGGTTCCGAAAGTCGTGACAACAACAAAATCCCATGGAGGACAGCCAATGCCAGACATCAGATAAATAAAACAGATATCCATAAAAAACAAAATTGTATTTTATATATTTACGCTTCCATGTGAACTCGTTCACAATTCGCTGTAAATAAGCCGTTGGCGCTTCAACAGCGAAAACTTAATGCTGTCAGTGCATGATTTTTATCCACTCAGCCCTCTTTGTCTGTCGAGTCTGCGTGCCACCAGAATCGCCGCATCCAGTTCGCTGATCCCCAGCTCGTGCATCAGTTGCGCCCGCTCGGCTTTCTCATGTTTCTCCGTCATGCCGAGTGCCAGATACAGGCTCGGCGGTACCACCCGGAACAGCGCTTCCACTTTGCTGGACAGCACCACGCCCTCGGTGTATTTATCCGGTGCCTTGCGGGCGGACAGCAGCAGTTCTCGCTGGGCCTCACTCGGCGTTTTGAACCGTTCCAGTTGCTCAACCTCTTCCGGGGGCATCACCAGCAGCTCCCACCACTCAATCATGTTCAGCAGCTTCTTCGCCTCATCCGGAAAATCACTGAGGTTTTGGGTGGCGAGCCACAGCCAGATCCCGAGTTTGCGCCACATCTTCGACCCTTTGGTCAGAAAACGGGCCAACAGCGGGTTGACGGTGATGATATGCGACTCATCGGTGATGTTGACGATGGGACGCGCCAGGTGCTGGTCACGTTCACCGAGGTTGTTGATGTGGTTAATCAGCGAGATATAGCTGATGGCAAGCTGGGCTTCGTATCCTTCGCGGGCAAAGGTCGCAAGATCAACCAGCGTGATATCCGCCTCCGGCCAGGCCTCCCCCTCGCGGTTAAACAACTCTCCTTCAAAGCCGGTGCAGAACAGGTTCATGGACTCTGCCATCTCATAGGCGCGGTTCCGACGACTCTCCGGCAGCGCATTGTCTTTTGAAAGCGTAAACAACGCATCACGCACATCTTGCGTCAGCGTCTGGCGCATCGCCTGGTGGCAATGCGTGGCAGCATCAATAATCGCCTGGCGTATCATCGCCCGGTCAGGGCGGGTCAGTCGCGCATCTTCCCGCAATTCCCCACCAGTTATCATTAGTCGTGCCGTGATTTCCATCTCACCGAGAATATCGCGCGGATCGTCGCCAGTTTGCTCGCCACTGTCTTCCTCATCCGGCAATTCCGCGCTGACCGCCTCCCCGACCAGCCGCCACGCATCCGCAAACAGCGGCAACGTGACGCCACTGCCGGGCCGAAGGCTGATGTTGTTCACCGTCAGCCCGTGGCGTTGGGCATAATCCGCCATCAGACCAAAGCTGTTGCCGGCGTCGATGATAAACAGGCGCGGGCGATGCAGCGCCATCAGTTGAGCGATTTTCCCGTTGAGAGTGGCCGACTTCCCGGCCCCGGTGGGGCCCAGTAACAGCAGATGGGCATTTTTCGTCCGGTCGGCTTTGTTAAGCGGATCAAAATCCAGGGGCTCGCCGCCGCGATTAAAGTAACTAATACCGGGATTTCCGGTGCCGGTTTCCCGCCCGAACACCGGCAGCAGGCTGGCAATATGCTGAACAAAACAGAAGCGGGTATACAGGTGACGTTTATCGCGCGCCGGGTCAAAGCTTGCCGGTAACCAGCGCAGCCAGCTGGCGAGTGGAGCCACCTCATCGCCTTCTGCTACCGGCACCAGGCCGGCGTTGAGCAGCACGCTGTTAAGCTCACGCGTCTGTGTGTCAAGCGCCGGCACATCGTCTGCAGACAGGTAAAAGGCCAGCGTACTGCGGTAGAGCTTGTGGCCGTCCTTGAGCCAGGTTTTCACCTCCTGGCAGTCCCGGCGGGTGTACTCCGAGTCGGTGTTTTCCCCGATGGCCCGGCCAGACAGACGACTGAGATGTGACTCCAGCCGGTCCTGCGGATGCACCACCATCGTCAGCGACAAAATGGCTGACACCGGCAGCAGATCAAACAGGGCATTCATCGCATCTCCCCGCCGCTGTTCACCGGTCAGATGGCCGGGGCGCGGGGCTTTGCGCAGGCGGTCAACCACCACCACTTTGTGGGGGCGATTATCCAGATACCAGAGTCCTGTTTTCGCATCTGACACCGGTTCGCTGAACAACACTGATTCAGCAAAATCGCCCAGCAGGGGTGCTGCCGCCGCATCAGGCACATCGGGTTGTGTCACCGTGCGGTAAAACGCCTGACGCTCATCAGTGTCGGGCGCCGGATTAAACCAGCGCACCAGCCAGTGGCGGATGGCGTCGCCAGTTTGCCGTGTCGCGGTCAGCCCGGCGCCCGCGAGTGCCGACACCAGCCGTTCACCGGTATTATTGAGCGCCTGCTCTGCCGTCAGGTCATTTCGTGTCTGGCTGGCAGGCAACCAGCGATAAATCACCATCCGGGTTCGTCGTCTCTGCCCCCGCCACGGTGTGTGGGTCACCGCATCGTCGAAAAAGACGCCGTCCGGACGACCGAGCCCCTGCAGATGGGTGGCCATTTCGGCAAGCCAGGCTTCGGTGAACACCGAGCCCTGCGCCGCCGGTGTCACGTAATCACGCAGTTGCTGCAGATAGCCACTCAGGTCGTCTTCATTCTGGCAAAAGAACTGCACCACCCACGGATAGCTGTCCCGTTCGTCAAAACTGTCCTGCAGCGCATCCTCGACAATATCGCGCACCCGCGCCAGATAGTGCGCTGAACGCCCTTCGGTGCCGATGGGGCGAATGTCATACACCGCCGCCACCGAGCGCCCGTCTTCCAGCAGCAGCGTCTGCGAGTCCGGCTGAAATTCCACCCACGGCAGCAAATCAGCAAAAAACGGCCCTTTCTGATACGCCGCATCCACATCCTGCTCTGTCCGTCTGCCGGTGCGGGGCCGCGCGGTTGTCGGCATCACAACCCCTCCGTACGTTCACCCGGCAGCGCGTAATGCACATTGCGGTAAAACGCAAACACTGTGCTGTAGCCCGGCACCGGCACACCTTCCCCGCCAGTGAGATGCGGATACACATACATCACCATATCGGGGTCGGGCAGGCGACTGAACTGCGCGGTGATTTCACTGGCGGCGGTACGCGTATAGCCCTTCAGCACCTGTTGTGGGTTTCCGGTGAGCGGACGGCGCAACAGGCTGCGCGCGTCAAAAAGTCGGTTTCCGCTGCCGGTCTGTCGCGACCATAACGACAGCATGGTGGTATTTTCATCCACGGGCAGTAGCGTTTTTTGCGAGGTGCTGCATCCGCTAAGCCCTGCCAGCAGTATGCTGAAAATAAAAGCGTGTTTTATTTGCATCAGTCCAGTCTCCGGGAAGTGTCAGCAGCTTGCGGGTATCTGACGCGACGACCCTGCGTCTCATAATCGATAGCGAGCTGGCGGGTGATATGGATAGCGACCGGATGGCCGGGCGGCACATAAATGGCATCGAACGTCTGCCCGTAACGCTGTTTAAACCAGTCGGCAGACTCTTTCAGCCCGCCGCCCAGCGCCTGACCCAGCACGTACTGCCCGCTGCTGCCGGTCACCGCCGATGTTACCGCCCCGCCCTCCACAAGCGTCGTGGTCTGCCCGTTGGCAAACGCATCGGCGGCCGCTGCTGAGCCTGCCAGCAGAAACTGTGAACCGATATATTCACCGGCATTGGATTTACGCTCACCGGGAATGCACGGCAGTCCGCTCGGGTCGGACAGCCAGCCAATTTCGCTGTCCGGCACTTTTTTATTGCCACTGTAAGCTTTATTTTCCACACCCGGCAGGGTACGGATCGTGCCGTCACGGAACACAAAGGTGATGGAATGCACGTGCCCACGCACGCACGACAGCGTCCAGTCACCCGACGCGCTGCCGGACATCACCGCCCCTTCCACATCGGGTAACGTGATGCCGTTAGCAATCAGGTTATCGCGCCCAATCAGCACCTTAAACGGATACGGATCGGTGACGGTGCCGTCCATCGGCACGCGCCCCAACAGCGCGGTCATGGCAACCGAGCCGGTCAGCGTGCTGTTTTGGGCCAGCGTGAACACCGTTTGCACTTCCTCAACAGGCGACGTGTCTTTTTGCTGCTCACTGGCGGGATTTTCGCCCGCCAGACCAAAAGTGCCAGGAAATCTGACCGAAGGCGTATTTTGCCCTTGTTTATCGACCGGCAGCGCATCCGCAGGCTCCACCCAGCGCACAGCATCGGCTGGCAAACTTTGCTCATCGAGCCCCAGCCCGGCGGGTATCGTGTCACCGGATGAAGAGGACGCCGGATTGAGTTGGTTCAGCTTTTGCTCGAAAGTCTCCAGCAACGAGGCCTGCTGTTTTTGCATCTCACCGCTGAAGCTCTCCCGCTCACGACTCAGCGCCTGGTTTATCCGGCTTTCCACGCCAGAATCGCGCTCCCGCAGGTGCTGGTTCTCTTTTATCAGCGTCGCGCTGTCGGCACGCACCGCCGCCATCTCTTTACGATACTGTTTCATCTGCCCCACCAGCGTCGCCACGGTGTCGCGGGGCGTGTCGCCGTCAATGCCCAGCGCCCTGAGCTCATCCGCACTCAGGTCAGTGACCACGACACCGTCTTGCCCTGACGGATTGTGACCCGAAGAGTCGCAGGATTTCAGGCCGATAAAACCGGCGCCCGCCAGCAACAGAGGGCCGAGAATTTTCAGCAAAGGGTTCGATTTCAGTTGCATGTTATTTGCCCTCTTTATCCGGTGCAGCAGGCTCCGGGATGACGGATGTATCGGCCCCGCCTTCGGTGACCAGATACACCACCGTGGTGTCCTCGGGTGTGCCTTTAGCGCCGAGCCATCTGTGTTGAAAGGTTGCGGTCAAAAACTGCCCCTGCAGGGCACGGGGGTCAAGGTCAATTCGGGCTTGTCTCTGGTTTTGCAGCTTCACGGCGGTTACCGTCAGCGCCCCCTGTTGCCACGCCGCCAGCGGTGCAGCCGTCACCGCCTCCGTAGGGAGCAAAGTGGACACCACTGCGGGCAGGCGCACCGGAACAGGCGTAATGCCATTGAGGGGTTCGACCGTGCGCAACGGAGCATAAAGGCTCTGGGCGGCGTAGCGAGTCAGCACAACCGGCACCGGAAGCCCGGTGGTCGCAGCCATCCGGGAAGTGCTGGCCTCCTCTTCGTCGGCTTTCACCGCCTTATCGTTCCTGTACACCGCCTCGCCATAGCGCAGCTCAACAGGCTCCAGTTCATCGCCGGCAGCAGCGCTGATATCGAGCAGGATCAGTTCACCGCTGTCCATATCGACCAGTTGCAGACGGGTGCGCGAAAAATCATCGCGGGCCAGCAGATACACCGTGCCGCCGCTGCTCTGGATGCGCAGTTTGTCATCAAGAGCAGCCGGATAGCCGACACGGACATTGCGATTAACAAAAATCACCCGTTCATGCCCGGTGTGCAGCACCACCGGCAGCGGCAGACGTTGCCACTGCACCAGCTCTGTGGCGCTCAACCCCGCGTGATAGCACGCGGCCAGCAACGGCAGCAGATATCGTCGATTCATCATGGTGTTGTCTCCGGAACTGAAGGGAGTGGGCTGGCTTCCAGCTTGTGTGGCTGCCCGTCGAAACAGTTCAGGGCCAGACCCCAGGGATTTTTTTGCGCGTCCACGTCATAGCGCACTACATTCAGCGGATAACGCACCAGCGCCCGCTTGACCGGTTCGTCGTGGAAGTATTCATCCACCGTCAAATCCAGCGACACAGTCCAGTTGTCGCGATCGTGAACCTTCACCCGCGTGTTCTGAAAACCCCGTCCGGGGATCTCATATATCCCGCGCACGCGGTCACGCAGCTCCCCCGGTCACGGCGCAGACGAAAATCCGCCTGTAACTGTGCCTGGCAGGCGGGTGTCAGATAAACCGCGAGTGCGGTGAGGTTACGCGGGTAATCGACCTCCCCATTAAGCGGCCAGCGGTTAAGTTGCTGAAAGATATAAAAACTGAAGGCGTAAACTTCGCCCGGCGGCACCTGCCACCAGGGGCGCGTACTGCCCGCCCGTAGATCCGGCGGGTTATGGATCGTCAGTTTTTCCGGTGCACGTTGCCAGCCGTACCACAGACCGACACAAACCAGCAGGACGGCCCCAATCACCAGGCGTAGCGTCAGAATATGTGCATCCCGCGCCGCCAGAGCGTGCTTAAAGCGGCTCATCGCGCCCCACTCCGGCGAATAACCCAGACGGCACTGTGTTGCACCAGTTTGGGGTCGCCAAACCCGTGACGCGCAAGCCTGGCACCGAGGCTGCGGTACAACCACGTATCCGGGCGACCGCGCTTCACCCGGGCCAGATAACGTCCCCCCGTAAGCACCAGCAACACCGCACCGGCCAGCGCGCCGGTGGGGATCATCGCCCACACGCTCAGCGCGATAGAGGGGAAAATCCCCATACTGCCGCCGAAAACCAGGCCAGCGGACAGCGCGATAAAGAGCTCCTTGGTGCTCATCCCGCGAAACACTGCCGGTTCGCGGTTCAGCCTGTCGGGCAAAAACTCAATGGTCAGCGCCATTACAGCACCTCTCCGGCCTGCGTCAGCAGCCAGATAATCACCACCAGCAAAATGGCGCCGACACCGGACATCGCTCCCAGATCCTTCCACTGTTTTTTGCCGTTCTGGATCTCCGAATAGGTGGAAACACAACTGTTAGCGACCACCAGAAAAGCCACCGCACAAATACCCAGCGACATCAGGACCACCATGTCGTAACCGTAATTTTTAAGCGTATCCATGATGCCGCTGCCCTTACCGCGCGACGGATCTTCCAGTTGCGGCAAATCCGCCCGGGCCGACAGCGATACGGCGGTAAAGGAGAGCACCAGGGTGCGTATAAGATGATATTTATTCATAACTTTTCTCCTCAACTGAGCACCAGCCAGAAGCAGACAAGCAAAAGCAACATCGTACGGGCGACGATACTGCCAAGCTGCTTCAGGGAAATGGTGCCACAGGCAAACGCACGATAAGAGCGCAGACACACCCACGCAGCCCAGACAAACAGCCCGGCACACAGCAGGCCGAGCAGAACCGTATTCATTTCCGCAGGCTTCGCCGAACTGCCTGCCCGAAAGGCAGTGATTTGCTCGTCAGTCATGGAGCCTGCTCCTGGCGATACAGTCCCATCAGCGGCAGTACCGTACGGGGCTGGGCCCGGGAAGGGCTGAGATAGTGCTCAACGCCGGTTCGCATCGCGCGAATGTCGGCATGTGCCTGTGGGTAATCGAAGAAAAAACGAGAGCCTGCCGTAAGGGAAGCCTGTCGCTGCGCACGTTGCAGGGTCGCGTTAAGCTGATCAAACTGCCTGAGCAGCAACGCGAGGCTCTCCTGTTCGGTGGCCGGTGTTGCCATGGCTGCTCCTGCCAGCAGCAGGCCTGGCAGCAGAAGATAAGGCGAGATTTTCATATGACACTCCGGTGGAGACAAAGGAGAGCGTCAGAATGGGGCAAAGGCGGGACAGATACTTTGGTAAAACCAATACCGCCGCGAAAAGATTCAGTGAGAAATTATTTGCCGACTTTCCGGCTCAGGCCTGCTTCGCTATACTCCCCAGCCTATGCATACCATTACCGCACCTACGCCCGAAGAAACGGTTTCCGACCTGGCCCATTTTGCCTGGTGTGCCTTGATTGCCTTGCGTCTGGCTCAACAAGACGGACAAGCCCTGTCACCGATGATGGCCCACACCTTTTTGCTGCGCTGGCTCGCGATGGCACAAAAGCAACGCCGGTTTCCCAAAACCATTGCCCTGGATATTGACGGTCTGCTGCAGGCTGGCAGGCGAAATAGTCTGGCCGCCAGTCTGCAGCAACGTCTCGAATACCTCTGGCAATCCTGTACCTCTCCCGTTGACCAGCAGTCTGCTCTGTTTCGTCTGACATATGCGATTGAGGCTCTGAAAGTCGCGGGCTGGCAAAACATTTCGCTGCCCGATGGCGAGTGGCAAACCGACAAACTGTTGGAAGAATTCAGGGAAAAAGAGTCGATCATGTTGATTAGAAAATCGGCACTGACTCTCGCTTTTTCTGACGATGGCGTATTGCTTTCTGCGCTGGATTTTCTGGTGAAAGGCGATAACGAGGAATTTATTCAGACGCTGGCATCACACAACCTGAAAGCCACAGCCAATGAACTGTCAGATAGCTGGGCAATAATGACGTTAACCGATACCAAACTCTGAAAACGATAAAATACTACATGATGAACATATACCATTGAACCGGTTGATCATTCCCGGTTTTCATTTTCGCCAGAGCATGGCCGTTGTTTGATGGTCGGGCATCAAAGACATTGTGTTTCTGCCACATATTAGAACTGCACAGGCTAAACCTAGCTGTGCAACTCAGCCACAAAAGCACACCTCATAAATAATTTTAGCTTATTTATCCCAATTTAATTTATCTTTCAAAACACTGAATCATCCTGGTGATATTTCTAGACGTGTTTTAAAAAACAGAACTCAAAATAATAACCAGATGAAATTACATTATAATGCATTAATGTTTTTTAGACATCTAATTAAAATACTGACATGCAGCCACACAGGCTTGTATAAATACGTTCAGCACATTCAGGTTCATGCTTGATTATGATATATTGACAATATCATAATCAAGTCATAACAGGTACTAACATGGAAAAAATACAGTTAAAAAAAACTATAGAATGGGCTCTGGCACTCGTCCCATCCTCTCTTATTGCTTCATTTATATCACTGACATTCATCTGGCTATATCTCATAAGACTAGGTCGACAAGATTTATTTATGGACTTTGTCAACCTTAACGATGCACTGGGTGCATTAGCCGCATTCTCACTTTTGAGTATATTATCATTTGGCCTTGTATTTTATCTTCAATCTTTTTTGGCCGCATCACTATTAGTGGTAATTCCTGAACGCGCAGATAATGAACGAATTAAAAACAGACGAACGATCCTTTTACTTATCTCATCCATTTTTTCTGTGTTACTTTTTTATTTTTCTGTTTTTATAGACAGCCACTTCAATCAAAAAATAAACATCGGAATACATGTCACTCTTAATTGCCTGTTATGTATTACGTTATCTTATTTTCACGTAAGAAAAACAGCTCCCTATGATAGTGACAAAAAAATAATTCCTGTACAAAAAAATAACACATTTAATATTAATCCCGTCATTTATCGGATTTTCTTCATTCCTTATTGTTTCCCCCCTTTCTTTAATATTCAAAGCAATTGACTTCCCGGATGGAACGAACGACCTGAAAGAGTTGGCGACATTAATTCCACTATCCCTATTAATCGCACTGATTACTATCATCCCTGTTGCGATAATAATGTCAAACAATAAAAACACCGGTATATTTCAAAGGGTTTTCATTGCAACTGTCGCTGCGCTTGCATTGTTATTTATGATATCTCTATTCATCACTGGCATTCCATTAATGGTTCTTAATTCATCACTACGAATTTCGGGAATTACTGACTATCACCACACTATTTTTCTGTGCCCATTAACAACTACCCCAGTGAAATATTAAGCAATAAAAAATGGGATATGAAAATATCTGATGACACTCATTTTTATATTTTCAAAGGTACAACATTCTTGTCTATTGGAGCCATAAAGTTGATATGCCCGGTTAATGTTGTGGCCACATACAATTCCAGCAACAAATCCAGACTGTTCGATGTGAAATATGATTCAGAACGACTTAACACACTAAAAAAACAAGCAGCCGAATGTCTGGTATTTCAGAAAAGTGAGCTATCACAATGGGCTGACAGCACTACTCCAGAAAACAGTATCAATCCTCAATTATAGAAGTAAGATAAAGAATACAGAAGCTCTGATGGGCTTCTGTGAAAAAACTATTTCCTTCATATAAACTACAACAATCCTCTCAAATGTATTTCTTAAATGTCCCAACAGTAATACTGACAGTAATCCCAAACAAAAATGCCGCTGGTAACAGAACGACCCAGGGAGGAATGGAAAACGGCAGCGACAGATAAATGACCCATGCCAGAAAAAACACCGGTAAGACCATACGCTTTGCGCGATGGTACACAAACCCTGACTCATACCCGCAACCAAAACGCCGTATGTCCCGCCTAACTAGACCGTCGATAACGCCGGTGATGGCCGCCAGCAAAAACAGCGGTGCGGTCAGTAGAAGAATGAACACCCGCAGCACAAAGGTCAGTGTGATATAAATCGCCGCTTCACCGTAAACGGCGGCTGAACGTACTATTTCTCCGGAGGGCTTGATCCGCAACGAAGCCAGCCACTCGACGACTTTCGTGTTCACAAACAGCCACTGCCAGGTCAGTTGCAAACAATGCTCAAGCTGCCCCACCGGATCCGCGCTAAGCAGGCTTTGTTGCACGTTCTGCGCAAACCAGCCCAGTTCTTTGCGCATCATCATGTGACTGTGCTGCGCCCCCAACCCCGGCCAGAAAAAGGCGATCCCCACCCACTCCGCAGCCAGGCTGAAGCACAACGAGACCATCAGGGCCGATATCACGCGCCCCGTCCAAGACAACAGCGTGGTAATGATCCCCTGCGAGGGCGGCTTTTGCACCGCCGCGGACTCACTCATCCAGCCCCTCCTGCAGGGCCGCCATCAGCGCCGCATTATCCGTCTCCACAGCCGGTATCACCGCGTTATTCCACCACTGCTCGCCCGTGTGGTAGTTCGCCTGCATTGACGCGGCAAGGTGCCGGATACTCTCGGGCATCAGGGCATCATTTTCTGTCGCCGGCAGCGGCATACGAATTTTCCACAACTGTCCGCCGCCCAGCAGCGCAAAGGCCTGGCCTTTGGGGAGCTGAATAATCGCCGCCGGATCAATCAACGGCACACTGACCATGCTCACCCTGTCCTGAGTGTTGCTGGTAAAATCTATCCCCGTTTCCGGGTTCGACGAGTCCGTTACGCCCGATATCACCGTGCTGGTCAGCACCTCGGCCTGATGCAACTGCCCCGTCAACAACTCGGCGGTAGCTGTCTCACGCACGCGCAGCATAATCAGGTTGTTAAAGTTACCAATCACCTGACCGGCTTTGGCGTGGTTGCCAGTGCTGGCTTCAATATCCGACAGCGTCTGGGTATAGGCCGTGACCTGGATACCGGCCCCGCCGCCTTTGTTAATCAGCGGGATAAACTCATCCCCCATCAGCTCGCTGAACTCATCACAGTGCAGATTGACTGGGATTTTCTCGGTTCCCCGACAGCCCGGCAGACCATCGTTAACACCAAACTTGTAGATATAACCCGCAACACTCACCAGGTCGGCAAACATAGAGTTCCCCACCGCGGCCGCAATTTCGGTATCTGACAGCGCATCCAGCCCCACATAGACGATCCCCCGCTTACGGATAATCTGCTGCCAGTCGAAGATCGGACGCGGATCGTCGAGGTCACTGTAGGACGGTGCCAGCAGTTGCGCTGCTTTCCCGGTGGTCAGTTTTTCAAGTAACGGCAGCAGCGAGGCGACAATCTTGTCGAAGTAGGTTTTGTCATAACGCACCGCTGAGCGCAGCCCCTCCAGGATCGGATCGTGGATCCGTGTTGCAGCCAGGTACTGCTCCAGCGCCACCACATATTTATCGCGTCCCTGCAGATTACGCGGGGTGTTTTTATCGTTCACCTTCGCGGCTATCTGCGCAATCACCTCCCAAGCCTTCGGCTCATGTGCGGGCAGGTAGTATTGTGCGTAGCGGATAAACAAATCATCGATATTGATAACGTGGCGGGAAATCTGCAGATAGTCAGGGCGTTGCCCCAGTTCTATCAGCGCCCGGGAAATGATGTTCACAAACCGCCAGGCAAATTCCTTAAATGCTGCGGAATTTCCCTCGCCGGAAAGCTGCCCGGCTATACGGCTGGCAACTTCAGAAATCCGCCCGAAGCGCCCCACGGCGTTATAGCGTGCGCTGATATCGGGCCAGCCAAGATGAAAGACATAAAATTCATCTTCACGCCCGGCCCGCTTCGCCTCGGCCCATGTCCGCCTGAGCAGATCTGCATCCCCTTTGGGGTCAAGCACCACCACCACTTCACCACGGCGAATATCCTGGGTGATAAAGAGCTCTGCCAACCGGGTTTTCCCCACCCGGGTGGTGCCCATCACCAGCATATGCCCCACACGCTCGCCAAGTGGCAGGGTCACATCGGTTTCGTGCAGTTCAATACCGTGCAATAGTGCGCTGCCCCCGACGGGCGGAAGCGGTCGCACCGGATTGAGCCAGCTGTCGCGAGAGAGCAAATGCCTAATCGTGGGCAGGCATGGATCACAGGCACTCTCCAACCGCCTTGCCGCGCGGTAAAGTGCATTCGGATGAATGTAATGTGCCACCTCCGGGCGACGGCAGGTCAGCAAACGCTGGGTATGGC
This sequence comes from Buttiauxella selenatireducens, assembly GCF_031432975.1. Taxonomy (GTDB): domain Bacteria; phylum Pseudomonadota; class Gammaproteobacteria; order Enterobacterales; family Enterobacteriaceae; genus Buttiauxella; species Buttiauxella selenatireducens. Next base: position 2,926,536 of record NZ_CP133838.1, read on the forward strand.
GCTGCTCCCAGCGAAAACCGCGTCCGATAAACAGCACATGCTGGCTAGTCGGGATCTGCGCACTGGTCACCGTATAGCGCGGCAGCCGGCGAATATTGCGCCGGTAGCGCAGAATGGTCAGCCCCTGCCGGCCACGCACCGCGGCAAACACCAGAAATCCTCCCGCCAGTGGGTAACTGACTGACGGTGCCAGCATCAGCGACCAGGGTGCCAGAATGCAGATACAGCCCGCCATCATGCCGGCCAGAGCACTCCAGAGCTCCACCGCGGGACGCAGCAGAGCCTCGATGACATGCCGGTTGCTCACTGTGAGAGTCCGTGGTCTGTGATCAGCACCGGGTACGTATCCAGTTGCAGGCGCACAGCCAAATCGTCACCGCTGACCGGCAACAGCGTCAGGCCTTCAGTCTGCTGTTGCAGGCGGTTAAAACGTGCCTGCGAGGCCACATTCACCACCAGCCCCGTGGCACCAAGCGACAGCAGCGTGTGTTGTTGTGCTTTCAGCCAGCGAACCGACCGCGCATCGTCCCCTATAAGAAACAACGGCGTCATCCCTGGCAAATCGATTTTCCTCGAGGCTACCGCGCCTGGATGCAGTCGTGTGGAGGTCACCGGGAAGACCGCCTGTGCCAGCGGTTTGGGCGATACAGGCGCTGGGCCGGTATTGTCCGTCAGCGTCGTGATGGGTTCAAACAACGGGGCAACTGGCACGCCGCCCAGGTCGGCGACCACAGTCAACGCGGCGCTGGCATTCGCACAGAACAGCACCAGCGAAATGAATATCCGTAATGATTTCAGCATGTCATGCATTCCTTAATACCTGATTTCATGAAGTCATGAAGCTATGAGGACAATCCCTGCAGATAACGCAGCACCTGCTGGCGATAGCGCTGCGCCGGCTTGCCACCTGCCGGACGGTGGTAACGTCCCACGGCTTCATGCCAGTTCTGCCAGCGATCAAACTGCTGGCGTAACAGCATCGCGGCTATCCGCAGATTCGGGTATGGTGCCAGCATGCTGCACGGGGAGGTGAAATAGTGGCCGTTCCAGCCGAGGTTGATTTGCCCCAGCCCGACATCAATCCGCCGCTCCGCGGTGGTGAGTAAAAAATGCCGCAGCGCCTGGCAGGCCCCTTTACGGGTGGCGTAGCGGTATCCCCGCCCGGCGACGTTCAGGGTCCAGGGCCACGGATGAGTTTGCTGTTGTATCCGCGTGCCGCTTTCCGTCAGCGCCAGGGCATAGAGTAGCGATGCGGGAACGCCCGCCTGCTGCGCCACCTGTCGGTAGCCCGCTGGCACCTCGCGCGATGCCAGTGCCGCAGGGGCCACCACGCATAACAGCACCAGCATCAGCGCAGAACGGGCAGCCATGCGTCCCCCTGTTTTTCCAGCACCGCTGGCATCCGGCTTTTGCCGTATTGCAGCCAGCGCCCCCCGTCATGATTGAGGGTGATTTCCCGCCGTCTGACCCGGGCACTGTCAATGTGGTGTGCCACGGCCCAGCGCCGCAGTTGTGTGTCATCGTTCTGGCTGTCCACCAGGTAGATATCAAGGGGAGTGCCGGCCTTGAGCAACGTGTCCACGCGCGTATCACAGGCCGCGCAGTGCTGGCGGACAAACACCGCCAGGCGGCGATTTGCCGGCATGACGGCGGTTGAATTCACTTCAGTGACGGGCGTCAGCGCAGGAAAGCGTCGTTTCCAGGCGTCGTCGTACGCCCGCTGGAAAGCCAGCTCTTTTTCCACCCGTTGCGCTTCCTTCTCCACCAGCAAATCAGCGTATTTGCGGCGCTGCGCCTGCGTCGTGGCTTCCACTCCCAGCGTGGTCAGCGGATCAAGGGATGGTGACCATATCCCCCTCTCACCCTGTTTCAGCTGTCGGTAGCGCGTCCATTCTTCGGTGGTGAGTCCCCACGCAGTGGCCTGTGATGAGAGGGAAAGTGGAGTTTCGGTGCTTTGGGTCGCACCGGCTTGTATCACATCAGCACTGTTTGACAGGAAACTGACCAGCAGCAGAAGATAACCAGCGTGTCGCTTCATGCGTCCCCCACAGTGCCTGGAGGCAGCATGACGGGCTGAAAACAAACGGTGTGGGCAAGCTCATCGGTGCTCATCTGCCAGGCCGGACCGGCCATCGCCTGCAGCGCCACGTCCACCCGCATCGGCCCGGCGTTGCGCCAGACATCCGGCAACGGGCTGCTGAACAGCGACCGAATATCGTTATCTGTCGGCAAACACAGGCTGTATCCCGTGCCCGTCAGCCAGGCTCGCAGAGCATCAGCACGCGTAAACAAGGGTGTTTTCTTTTTCGATGTCAGGGTATGGCGCATTATCTGGTGCAACGGCTGTTGCTGCGCCTCGTCAGGGGCAAGGTTCACCAGGGTATAACGGGCGGTATGAACCACTTCAGCAGGCGCGAGTGGCAGAGGTGTGACGGTCGCGGGCTGTGTGACAGGGCTTTGCGGTGCATTACCGGCGCAGGCAAGCAGCAACAGGGTGGCCACAACGGGTCCGTAGCGTAATAACAACATGCGTATTCTCCGGTTAACAGGGACCGGAACAGCATGAGAAAAAGCACCAGGAAAAACGTTATAAAACTCGGTACGCGCAAAACATGAAAATGGGAATGTGTGTCAGGGACACCAAAAAGGCCCCACCTGTCTGAGGCCAGAGAGAATAATCAGTCCGGGACGACTGTTACTGATACCACCAGACATCAAACTGCTCGACAAAATCCACCGCCTCCTGCTCACGCAGACCAAAGTTCTGTTGTGCGTAGCCCTGCGCCGTGACGTAACGGACCACACAGCCTCCACCGCGATACTCCAGCAGTGCAGCCCTGGCATCATATTGCTTTGCCAGCAGCAACAGGTCGCTGAGCTGAAACCCATGCTGGAGTGCGGTCAGTAACATCCCCTGCACCGCCTGTTTTTCGGCCTGCCGTAACAGGCACAACGGGACCTCTGTTTCACGGTTCATATCAACCTCCAGTTATCGCCAGCAGGCGCTGGCAGTGTCCACAGCGCAGCGGCTGTTTCGGACATAGCAACTCACTTTTATTGCGGGAACCGGGCGCAGAATACGGGCACCCCACCGGGTGGGATACCGGAAATTCAACAGGGGATAAAAATAGAAAAGGAAAGCGCCCGATATGGGCGCTGGCAGGCAGATGCCTGAATGAAACCACCAGGGTGAAGAAAAATCCCGGGTATGACCCTATCAGTCATACCGACCCGCCAGAGGGAATACGGATCCACAGCAGGCGCTTGCGCACAAAAGGCTCCGTTTGGTTGCCGGTCGGCCCCGGCACAGGGCATGAAGTTGCATCAGCCATGTTGCCGTAGTATGTCAGAGCGTACTGCAGACGGTGTTCAAAAATCATTCTTCGCAAGGCGGAATTTCATTCAATCGCTGTGGGTCTGAAGCATGGGAGCCTCTAAGAGCGAAAGCGGACATCAGAACCTCACGCCCTGGTGAATGTACATCATTATTCGGTGGTTCTTAAAGGTATGTAACAACCTGCTATTTATGCCAGAATCATTCAAATTTAGCGATTAATAGAGACTTACTGATAATGGCTATTGTATTCATCCCGACACTTATTGCATTGCTTGAAGCAAAACAGAAGGAGACCTGCCGTGAACTGTTCCGGCATGAGGTTGAGTCGATACGAGATAATGCTACCGCTGTTGAATTACCGACAGAAATTGCCAGGGACATGACTAAAAGCCGAGGCTATCAGGATATTGATGCGGAAGATGTTTGGAACGAATGGTTAATGCTCAAACACAAGAAATCATGAAACATATCGAAGAGTTACGTGCAGAACTTCTCAACATAGGTGAGAGGATTGGAGGGGGGGTAAGACCCAACTATTACTTCTTCATCCCTGATAAACCGGATGGCATGGCAACACCATATCTGGAAATTCATGGCAAAGAGTATCATTTCATTGTCAATGAAAGAGGTACCGAAATAGCGCGTAAAGTGACTCTCAGTGATGATGAGATTCTTTATTGGTTTGTTGAGTGTGGAGTAGTTGGTTTGGCTACAAAGTATGCAGCCATGAACAGCTCACCTGAAAAGAGATTCAGGGATGTTTATTTCCGAAAACAATATAGTTTAATGCTTTCCATCAGACCTGAATGGGCGACAAGGAAGCGCAAAGAATTTACAGAAATTCTTAGTGCTTAGATTCACAAATGTCATTAATTTTTCCGAGTCGCCTATATTAGTAATCTGATTCGCATATCACTACATAGCCCACTTCAAAGCATGCAACATCCGTTTGGCACGTAGCGGACAAAGGCGTTCGCTAAAAGTCTGCTATGAGCGAAAGGCGGAAGTTCGCATATGGTTTTAGTCTGATGAAGGCATTACTTAAAGGGTGGTGTGGTAGATACATACCCCCCGTAATAGCGTATCGTTTTATTTTACAAACCGAATAGCAGTGCCCTCAATCGCAGGAGTGATTATGAATGCTAGCGAGATTTTCGTTTCAGTCGATATTGAAACATCCGGCCCGGTCCCGGGATTATTTAGTCTGCTTTCCATTGGGGCCTGTCTGGTGCATGCGCCCGACGTGCGTTTTTATGCCGAGTTGAAGCCTGACTGCACTGGCTTTGATCCTGAGGCGCTGGCAGTGACGGGATTTAACCTTCAGGCACTGACTACCACCGGCATAGCCCCCGCGGACGCCATGCTTCAGTTATCCACCTGGCTCACATCCCACCTTCAACCGAGCCAGAAGCCGGTCTTTACGGGACTGAATGCCCCCTTTGACTGGTCATTCATCAATTACTACTTCCATAAATATACGGGGAACAACCCATTTGGCTTCAGTGCATTAGATATTAAAGCTTACTTTATGGGGGCAACAGGCTGTACGTGGTCTGAGACCAAATCATCAATGATGACACAGCGTTTATCTGCCAAAGGAAGACCCAGCCATAATGCTCTGAATGATGCGTTATTTCAGGCAGAGCTTTTTGCGTTGATGCGACTTAAAGAGCCTTGATGAATTGGGCCCATTAAGACCGCGACACGGATGCTATATACACTGCCTCCTGGTACCTGCCCTCCCGAAATATCCAGGCTTTAATGCCCTTGGTCGATGGTGACGTGCCGACAATCACCGCCAAGGGATGGGGAAGATCACGTGCATATTGCCTCGCGAATCGCGCAAAACTGGCAATGTCAGTCCCTGAGATGTGAGGGACAGTCTGCGGATGCGTATGCCAGTATCCAACCAGGCGCAATCCCTCCCTGTTTGCGCTCTCGATTTCAGTGCGGCAGCGATCGCTGTTCAGTTCGAGCCACGTTCTGCCAGCGCGGTCCGCAGGATGTGGCGCTGAAGCATGACACAGTACAATGCCGCCGGGATGAGCGGGATCGACAAACAGCTGCCCGCCTCGCTCATTTTCTCCCTGTGACTGCCGGTAGTGACCGAACATCTCAGAGACCTGCCGCCCAACCTGCAGCTCCACATTCATATTCAGCCAGGCCCAGCGCCATGCTATTTCATTCATGCGTTTTGCCCGGGTTTCGGCCAGTTACGTTCAAAAACACTCTGGACAACTCCTTCAGGAAGCACAGGTCCCGTATAGCGTCCCCCCAACACTCCGGCCTCATCAGGGCGATACACACTGGAATGCCATTGAGTGACATCCCCTACAGTCGTCAGGTAACGTATTGCGGCCTGAGTGACCATTGTTGCAACACCATTCATTCCCGCCGAGCCTCCCGGTATAAAACTTTCACCACAGGCAGGAAGAGGCACAACGCCCCCATCCGGCCAGTCGGTAAACCGGTGCCTGAAGTCACCTCTATCGCTAAAAAGATATCTTGCATCAAAGCGGCCTTCAGGTGCGATCAGTGCATGCCCGACAAGTGTATGCGGCTCACTCCAGGCCTGTATCAGCCCCCATTTCGCTCCAGAAGCTTTCTTTTCCCAGAAAGCAGACTCTGATTCCCAGTCAGCTGTCGTGATAATAACCAGATCAACATCCTCTAAAATATCGGGTTTTTGACCCATAACCCATTCGATGTATGTATCCAGCGCGGTGACATCAAGCACAGGCAGATCCTGAAGCAGACGATGGCGCAAGGCCTGAGACTTAAATTTGCCTAAATCCTCAGCACCCAGCATATGCCGCCCCAGATTGGGTGACTCCAGTCTGTCAGGATCGATAAGGGTCAGCCTGCCCAGACCGGCCCTGGCGAGTTGAATACTCACAGCAGATCCCAGCGACCCTACACCGACAAAGACAACATGCGAGTTCTCAAGTGTTTTTGCTGTGTTACTTCGATCCCGTGAAAAAAATGCCCCACGATCAATAACGTTCACACGCGATGACAGAATACTGGCCGGAGGTCCTTCTTTCTTTAACCCGGACTGACGGCGTGAGGATCTCAGGCCGTAAAAATGTGTACGGTCTGTTTCCTTCTTTCTGGTGCACAGGTTAACAGTAAATCTTGCCGCCCCGTCCCCACCCGGTAATGCCATGACAACCCATCGGGAAAGCAAAGCACTACTCTTTTCTGACCATTCAGACATCGCGGCCAGGGATTCTCCAGAAATATGGGGAGCAAGCCATTCGAGAAACGCGTGAGGTTCAGGCACCTTAATGCCAGGGAAAGACGTCAGTTTGACAAAGAAACCTGCTTCATGGGGGCTTCTTATCACAACCGAACGGCCAGTGGCACGTCTGAAATGCTGGCGGATAGCGTTCTTGTCAGACGAAACCCATACCGGGTTGAGACCAGTATGTCCGGTATACCTCGGATCGCTTACAACATACAAAACTGAACCCGATTCAGGCTCCCCCAGAAGAATCAGGTTACGTGCCGATCGTTTAAGCTGCCAGAGCCAGTAAGTGGAAATCTCATTCTGAAACTCCGTCTCCCGCCGTGCAGGATCTGCGTTTTCCAGAGAAAAAGACACAATGCTCGCAAAACGGGACAAGCTGTCCTGAACAATTTTCTCAGGCGAGCCCGTAACGGGCTTTTCCCTGAATCCATGGAGACACAACCCGGACGCCATGGCATGGGGCCAGACTAACCACGGTGAAGGTTCAACCTGAAGGCCAGGGGATTCAGACGGGAAACCGTTGGGAAAACCAATCCGTAGTCTTCGCTCAAGGCCGGTGTAATCAACGGGTAAAGGAAAATAAAAGGCGGCCGCCTCACCGACCCGCAGTTCAGCGGGCCTGAGAAGAGCCGAAGCATTGTCCGCGCCCAGACAGTCTTTAAGGGCGGAAATGCCGCGTTGTATCATCTCATCCTTCATATCAGCCGAGTCGCCCGACAGGTGCAACATTTGCCTGAGACTGGGTACTGCTGACTGAACTCCCGAACAGAGACCCCATTGCGACAGAGTTTCGTGTCACACCGTCTTGCCGCCCGGGCATCGTCCAGTTTGCCGGAATGCTCTCGTTAACTTCGCGAACGAATGTCGGACCAATACCGAACTGCTCCTGGACCGCCTTCGCAAAGGTTTCTGTCGACGCGTGGCTGTCTAGCCCCAGCGTCAGCGCCGAACGGGCACTCGCATGCCATTCATTAAAGGCATCAACGTATTTATAACCTTCATCCGGACGATTCCATTTTTCCGCAAAATTCTCGCCGTTATCTTCAGGATTGCAGACGTAATACTCATTACTGTAACGGTGAATATGGTCAGGCATCCTGTCCACGATTGCCAGGATAGCCTGAAGCGGGGTGAAGGCGGTATATTCTGACTGCGCGACAACATCCAGATAAGCGTGAGTCGCGAGCGTGGTGATAACTGCCGAAATAGGCCGGTATCCTTCATTTTTCGTCCTGATCGCCCATTCATCCCTGTGCCTTTTCATCAGTTTAATACTCGCACGTAACGGATCATCTTTTTGATATTCTTTATATTCAGGCAGCGGGGCCTGGGTCGCAGAGTCCATTGCTGCACGACTTTTATTAAACTCAACAACATGTTCAAGCATGATGTCCTGCTTTGACGCATCATGCAGCCAGTCTGCATAAGGAATGGGACTGCTTGCCTTCCAGCCGTGCTCCCTGTCGGGTACTTCGAGCATGCCCAGTCCGTCGCTTTGCTCATTATGATGGCAGGGACGTGCAGGTGTGACATCAATGTGGAAACCCGGATTTTCATCGGCGTAAACAATCCTGACACCGCGACGAAGTTGCTGAATATCCTCCTGAACCCTACTGCCTTCCTGGAAACGACGTTCAATGACCTCTAATACAGTCCGGGCATCGATCCCTCTGGCATGGGGTAACCAGACAATCGCATCTGCATCAATTGTCCCGAGATCTGCTGGCGCCCCTGGCACCGGGTTAATCGTTGTCTGAAGACGCATAGAACCCTGGGGAAAAATATGGACATCCGCCAGCAGGGGATCATCGGCAGCAGAAAGAATTTTTTCCAGCTGAGAGTAGCGAGCATCAATGACGCTGTACTGAGCTGCTGATAACGAAATTTTTCGGGCTGCACGGAGAAGAAAATACTCCCAACTGCTGTGTTTAGTCTGTTCGTTACTCATGGACGTTGCTCCTCTGTACATCCGATGCTAAGCATGGGGCGAAACTGGTTTGCGTTATTTTTGTCACGGTCAAGGATGATGTAGGGATGCTGATGCTGGGTCGTCAGCAAAGCCCCAAATTCAATGGCCAGCGCAGCAGGCACCGCGGCAAAAACATGAATGGCCTGGGTCGTGGTGGCTTCTAACTGACTGAGCAGCTTCTGCAGCTCATCCCTGAACGCATGGATGACCCTGCGGTTTGTCACCATGGCGTAGCTGGGTTCAGGGACAGTGAATTCTACAATCCGGGCACCCGGCAGTGCGGCGGTAACATCGCCTCGCGGTACCGCTGCGGAAAGAGACAACACCAGAGCAACTGGCCCCTCACCTTGCGGAAGTTCAGAAGAGATAAACGCCGGCGGCAGGGCATCTGTATCCGGCCAACGCAATATATGTTCCCTGTTAAATGAATACTGAAAGCGTTTATAGCGGTCGCCAATGGTCTGGCCGAGGAAAAACAACGCCGGAATATCCGCAAGCCCAACCATGGCCAGAGCCGGCTTATCGCCAAATTGCCCCCCGCGGCGGGCAAGCCCGGCCTCGAGTTTTTCAGTGATTAAATCCTTAATCGCCTGCCAGTAACCCGCATCCCTTCCCCGTGAACTGGGCTCTGGGAACACAACCGTAACCGGATGGCACTGTGCCGTCAGCCCTTCTGCAGACATGGCGGTAAGAAGGGCCTGCGCCGGAATTGCAACCAGTGTCTGATGATGCTGGCTTTGAACGATAACCGGTATGGCGCGTTCCTCCCCGGGCGTGGAAGCCGCTAGGCGAATTCTGGTCAGGCAAGCAGAGTGAAGTCCGCTAAGATCGTCTTCGGGATAATTATCGCCGTCACGATCAACCCGGTCATGGCATCCCGGACACAGCAGCATAAGATTCTCGCTGTTATTCGTCAGTGCCAGTGCCTCTTCTTCGCTATGTGTGGCGTTTCCCCTGGGGCCTTTCGGGCTGGCAGGAAGAATATGGGCCACTTCTCCCCATTTCATCGGCGTACCGATACGAAAATCATGTGTCAGATCGGTTCCGCAGAGTTCACAATGACCCGCTGCACGGATCCAGACCAGAATTTTCACTTCAGGGCTAGTGTTAAAACGCCCACTCGAATCATCCGCCTTTTTTTTCGCATTCACCTAAGGGTACTCCTGAAAAGGAAAAGCCATTAGCACGGGAAATACTGAAATAGGTACTGATCATCTTTTTTTCAATACGCAACCGCGAAAAATATAACTCGCGAAACACAATACGGAGCGCACCGCCTATAGCGCTGCCAGGTCTGCATTCAGCACAGGGCTGCTGCTGCAGCCCCGACAATCTTAGACTTCAATCGACTCAGAGATCTCTAACGCATCATCGACTTCAATGCCCAGATAACGGACTGTGCTTTCCAGTTTCTTATGTCCTAGCAGGAGTTGTATCACACGAAGATTCTTGGTTTTCTTGTAGATCAGGTAAGGTTTTGTTCTTCTCATGGAATGTGTGCTGTACAGCGAATCTTCGAGACCAAGCTTTGCTACCCACCCATGAAAAATTCGGTTGTATTGCCGAGTTGATATATGTTGGTAAGAACCGACCCGGGATTGGAATAAGTAGTCTTTACTGTGCAGATTGCCAAGCTTTATCAATGCGGCAACAGCTTCTCTTGTCCCTTTAGTTAACTCAAATTGCACTGGGCTACCGGTCTTCTGTTGCAACACCGTCGCTCTGCTTGAAACAGAACTGCCATATGCAACATCTGATACTTTGAGTTTAACTAGATCGCAGCCCCGTAGCTTACTGTCCAAAGCCATGTTGAACAGGGCCAGATCGCGCGTTTTACCTTCCAATTCAAGTCTGATTCGGATCCCCCAGATATGAGATATCTGAAGCGGTCTTTTTTGGCCGATGATAAGGTCTTTGTTCCACGGTGACGTGTTCATACTCAAATATCCTTCAGTGTGGGAGATTTGAGTATGGTTGTCCCTCAAGAGCGATTTGCGGACGTTAACGTTTAAAGCAGCGAGCGGTAAAGTAGTCCAATTGACTTGTTTTGTTATGTGCCGAACTCATTGTGCGCTCTGAGTATACTGTGTGCCCGTCTAATTGTTCGCTAACTATTGTAACCCATTAAGATATATAGAATTGATAGATAGCCTAATTTAGGGGCCTTGGCTGCGTGGCACTGTAGGCCCAAGGCCATTTGCGGGCGATATCAATAGCTTCTTTGATACAGATTACAATGAAAGGCCATATGCATAGACGACAAGACTCTCTCCCAGACTAACAAGCAAAATGACCATCGGGAGTTAAATGCCGGCCGAGAAACATATTTCCCCAGCTCCGCGACAGTATCGTATAGAGGGGTACCAATGAGCCCAGCGGGTCTTGAACAATCACAGAATCCTCAATGTATACAGGCTAGCTGACATCATGAAAGCGATAAATCCGCCCATTCTCGTTCACCTCTGCCACCTTTCTCAAAGCCTCCGCTGGCGACAAACCGAACTTTCGGGTTAACACAACGAACAGATGATAGAACTCGGATTTCAAATCCGCAGCGAAGATCCCCGGATCATCAGATCCAAGACAAATAGACATAGGAACATCACCTTCAATCGCCTCACCCGGCAAGCCCATCCAGCGAAAGATATGATGCTCGCTGACATCTCGATACTGACTGATACGGGTATTGCTGGTCGGAGGGCATTCTATCGCAATGTTTCGGTCTGCCATTTTTGCCATTACAGCTTGTTGTAATGCAACAACCGCTTCATCCGGCAAATATTCCAGGGCAACTTCAACATATTCAGCACGCTGCTTTCGTACGTTGTCAGATGTAAGCCATTGCTTATACAACTTCAGCGGCCTTTTCATGCCCGCCGTTTTAGCCAACTCTCTGGCGCGCTCGTACTCTTCCAACCAGAGGGATTTGGGTTTTAATGGTCCATTTAGCTCACCCAGCAGGCCTTCCGATTCCGCCAACACCCCCCGCATTTCAAATACCTGATCAAGGGTGGTAATCGAGACTTCTTCTTCCAGCGAAAACACCTTATGGGCCAAACGAACAGCTTCAATCGCTGCATCACTGGCGTAACGCAGCTGTTCCGGATGACTTCGAAGTTCCCGCCAGATAAACACCAAATCGAGCAATCGCGTCTCTTTGGTCATGGACAAAGACAATGGCAAAGAGCGTTTCCAGATGTCAGGTGTGATGCCAATCGCCGTGCAGTGACCAAGACGGTCGCCATTACGCAATGGCAAAAATCTCAAGGCATCATCAATGGATCGAATACCACTGATCAGATGTGGAAAGTCCTCCCCAACATGATAGGTAAAATGAGCAATACCTGATTTGGCTAGCACCCGGAACAAGGGGCCAAACAACTCCGGTGGCGCGTGCATCTCATTAGCTGCGGCATCTACTCCTCGAATCCAGCCTGTCAGGCGCGGTTCATACTTCAGCATGTCCATCAGAATAGCTGCCTGATTCTTCAGGTCCTTGAATAGTAATGCGTAAGGATAGACCTCACCATTTTTTGGCTTTCTTTTGATAAAGTGCGGCACTAGCGCCAGCTCTGCACACTTGCCATGAGGTTTAACCAGTTCGAGATTATCGAGCACTTGCGACATAGTCAGCGGCTTATCATGCACCCATCCCAGAGACATATGAGCACTCAGGTATTCCCAATACCCTCTTAACATACTGAAGAGCAGTTTTTGCATTTTGCTGGGGTCGCTCTTCGGAGCAAAACGTCCTTCCAGATAACGCACCTGAGAATACACACCAGCACCATGGACATGTTTAAAACGAGACAAATAAGATTTCTCGGTTTCCTCCCTCAGCTCTGTCATGGTGTAATTCTGGAACTGATCAAAACCGAAAAAATCGTCTCGCTGAACCAGTAAGGTCAGGTACTGATTTTGAATCAGAAGGTAAATCCAAAGCAGTCGTTCCAATCCTTCGGGCGCACCATTCCGCCATTTTTCGAACAAGCCGATTAGCCAGCAAAATTCAGACTCCTGACTGTATTTGTCGTCAGTTGGCCAAACCGTCGCAAACCCATACTCCTGGCCATGATGGAGAATTGTGCTATCCGCCAACTGCTGCGGGTTCTGCATTGATACGATCCACTCTGGCAACTCCACGCCCTGAGCGACCCGACAAAGAATTTCGCGAATATTGCTTGCGATCTGCAAACGGTCCTTGAAGATTTCAGGCGTCAAAGAGGGGTCAATCTGAGCGCAAAGTTGTTTCATCTCTTGAGATGCCCAGCCCTTATCGAAATCTCTGACGCTCACTTCTGGGTGCTTGAGTGCATCCAGCCAACACTCTTCCGCACTGGTACTGCCATTCAGATGTTGGTGAGTTTCGTGTAGGTGTTCACGGGTAATGTAGTCCTCAACCGTCGGGTGATATGGGTATAAAGGCCAGCGAAAGCTATATTCCTGACTGGCAGGCCAAGAGTTAAATACCTGATGACACGCCATAATTGGCAGGCACGACACTCGGCTCATCAGCGTTTGCCATTCCGAGAACAAAGGTAGGTCGATTTTGGGGCCACCTTTCTCGTTTTTAATAAACTTTTCAGCTATCTGGCGTAAGGTTGCTACTGGGCCGAGTTTCATATTCCGCTGTTTGATTTGTTGCACTAAAGATGACCAAGCCGATTTGGCGACATGATCAGGCAAACTACTCCCCCGTTCGTATTGAGCTAGGAACACAGATGACTCCACCCGCTCATCAAGTGATACCTCATCCAAAGAGATGGTACTCAGCCTATGCAACAGTACTGTTGAGTTAAGAAGAAACCTTTCCATACCCAATCCTTTTACGAAGGCCATTATTATTTTTCTACGCCGTCACTTAATAAAGGCAACTTGGTTTTCCTAGCTGGCGTAGCCTTATTGTATGATGCTCCGACGATTGTGGAGGAATTCAGCGATGTTATAGTGTTTTGAAACGTCTGTTGTTTAATGTTTCTTTTTCGATTTTCATTTTCAGATAAAGACTCCCATTCTTCTTCAGAAAGTAATTTGTCGCCAACAATTTCACCAATCAGTTTAAGGAAACTTGCTTCCTTGCTCAGTGCTTTGGCTGAACAATTAATCCCTCCCACAGGAAAAATGAACGGATGTAGAATTGGACAGCTAATTAATAAGAAAAACAATGGATGGGTATCTTTCCATGTTTTCTTATCCGCTTTCAATTCTTCATTCATTACATTTATCTTTTTCTCAAACTCATCAACCGAAGTAACTGGATTTAGTCTTAACCCTTCACCGATATATTCCCTATCACTAACAGAATGATATAAGCTCTCTTCAACCAATACCGCATGAAGAAAAGCCAAAACATTAAAACGCATAATTTTCGCAGCATTTGATTGACTGGCCATTAGTCCATGCTCTGCATCATTATAGAGCCTGGTTTTATGCTGATCAGCCACATTATTAAGGTTGAAATAGAACCGAGTCCATACTTTACCAATCAAAAGTGCCGACGGACGAATTTCAATCTCAATTTCGTTTACTTTTTTAAGCCATTGCTCAACTTTAGTAATGGCTTCAGAAAATTCCGTCGTGTCATCCTGCTGAATGTCATCAGTTACGCCATCATCCTTGGGATCAAGGTCAAAATCCAAAACAGCAGCATCGTTATCCGCACTTTTACTTGAGCCTTTCATTTCTGCACGAGCAGCAGCCTCGCTCCATGGGGGAACAATACATGTTGTCTGAGCTATAATTTTATTAAAAGCATTAGTAATGGCAGGCCTTTCACGACGGCATGCAGAGATATCTGCAATAGCACCAATCAGATTAAAAACACTACTGAAATCCATAAGGTTATTTGAAGCTACCGTACTCAAGGAAGCCGCCATTGCGGCTTTTGCCAAGCCATTCTCAATATCAATGTTAAATTTTTTGTAACCCTCAGGCGTGTTTGGGCGTGATTTACGATTTAACTGCACCATGCCAAGAAAAACGCCAACCTTTTCATCATTAGGGTTGTTTGCAACCACCGCACAACATCGATTAGCCCAATGGGAGGCGCTTTCAATTCTGCCAACAGACATATAAGCTACATATTCACTAACAAGCTGTTCGAATTTTTCTCTATCATTTTCAGCCTGTGCTAACTCGGTCACAAATTGGTTGAATATACTGACGGAACCACAACCAACCAAAAGCATCTGTAGGAACTTTGACAGACTGCCCTGACAGTTTTCACTTACCTGAGACGCTAAGTAAATAGAGCAATTTCTTAATGCTTCACTTTCAGACTGAGGCCGCAAATAAAATCCGGTATTAAAATCACGATCCTGCTTTACATAGGTAAATATATCCTTACAGAGCGAATCCATACCAAACCGATGTTGTTCATAATTTAACCCTGCGCGATAAATGCTGCTTAGCATCGAACCATATAAGGCATTTCTAAGTAAATTCGGAACTGATAACTCATCAGGTCTTTCATTGCTGCCTTGTTTACCATCATGTTTTACCGATGTAGCATGATATTTTTTGGTATAGAAATCCTGAAGCACCTGCATCAACAACCGCACTGGCTGCTTCAGCAGTTCATTCACATACATGTCTGCATCAGAGCCCTCTCTCAAATTAAGGCCTTCCCTAACAGCATCGCCAATCGCTTGCCGGACATCTATGGCAGCAATATCCTGCATGCCAAGCTGGGTTTTAACCTTGATCTTCGCTTTACCGACTTTTCCCTTTTCGCCGACCAGTTGCAACATGGTTTTCAGTTGAATACGTTTTTGTACCGGAAAAAGTTTTAATAAATATTGCTGTTCAAGGTGTTCAACCATATAGCCCCGCTCTGCTAAGCGGGCGCTCTCTTTTTCCTGATCGAGCAAAGTTTTGCTGTAATTTTCGTATTGCTTACCGCGAATCAATTGGGAATATAGGCGCAAGTCACCTGTCGCCACCACCACCAATTTCTGGCTGTTAAAGAATTTACGAATAGATTCAAGTACATCCCAACCCGCTTCAAACTGAGTATCAATATCATCAAACGAGATCAAAATGGCCTTGCAGCCGAGAATTTCACACGCATGTTCAACCAGCTTCTCAAAGATTTCTGACAAATCCTGGCCACCAATGGAGTAATCAAGCTGGGCATCCAACTTCAAAGCATCACTGAAATATTCCGGCTTATATTCCTTGTCTGTGAGCAGATGTAAACCACGCTGGAGCTGCGCAAGGTAATTCTGCCATTGTTCCTTTTGTTTTTTATGGTCATTCGACGACCAGCATCCTTTTAACTTGTCGGACACCATTTTATTCAGACGGGCAGTCACAGTGACCAAAATGGGTTCATGACGCGGCAACTTGGTAGGGTCGATGGTCGGCAAACACTTGATGCTGACTTTGACATCACCTTTGTCACTGTTCAGAGATTTGACCACGCTATTGATAAAAGTGGTTTTACCCGCACCGCGAGTACCATCCACAAAAAATACATTACGACCGGACTCATCAATAAATCGTGTTAGCTCAGCAGACTTATCGGCGTCAGGCGGGGTAACCGAGTTTCGGATACTCTCGACCAACTGATCACGCAGAGATTTCTGAATGAGATCATCTTCTTTGGTACTGCCTGGAAGATTGGGTGCAAACAAGTTGATGATGATTTTTCCCTCGGTCGTTTCAGTCTGTACGCTGTCTGTCATGTCCGTATCGATCCATTTATTTTGATTTTTGCCAGTCTGAGCATCAGAACTGGTGCTTTAATTTTCCACTGCATTGATTTATGCAATACTCAATGCCCTTAGCTTCAATCAGTTCGTTGGGGGGGCTTCGCCACGATCCAACCTACAAAGCTACCTGAAGCGCTGGTAAAACTGACCACCTCATTCACTGCCCCCACCCTCGCGACTGAGCGGTTCGTTTTGTCGAGCAGGCATTACTGCGCGGAGTGTGGGACCGAGGGTAACGCATAGCATGCTCATATTGTGTCGGCACGCCTTCACTAGTTCTAACAGATAATATACTAGCGTTAAATTATTGATAAATATTAACTACAATCTATTACTACTCCTGTGACCAAAAGCGTGCTGGTACATTATTACTTTTTTCTAGCCATTTATTTTTAGGTTAGCCTACGCTAAGTGACTAAATTATTGCGCTTTACCTTCTTCAGAAACAAATAAGAGTTGCCTGTTTATTTGCTCAAAGCGAGCCTGTTTTATGACGAAACTAAACAACTCTTAGTATTCATCCACATGAACAACCAATGTCCGCTTCACGCCCTGGCACAAAGGAGAACCCGCACCATGAGTAAAGCGATTGATAATCTTCAGGCAGCTATGAAAAAAGCGATGGCGAACCGCCCTGCCGTTGGGGGATTTCCGTATCTGGCTGAAACACTCAGAGCAGCAGGCGTGAAAACTAACGAATGGACGTTGCCTTCCTGTCAGAGCCTGTACATAACGGATTTGGGTCCGGTAGTGGTGCCCGGACTACCGCTGGAGACAGGCATCGCTGATGTTCCCGTGTTTAATCAACTCGCCGTCATTCATGCCTTACGTGAAGACCAGACCGGAAGGACCTCCTTTCCGAAGTTTTTAGCCGCCATCTGGCAGGCGGGAATTGTCCGCTACAGCGTTGATTTCACCGCTCGCCAGGTCACGTATTTTGGCTGCCATGGCGAAAGCTATGTTGAAGCGTACCCAGACGTGGCGGTGCGTTAATCTGCTAACCGATAGACAGGAACCCGTCGGGTTGTTGCCGTCAGATTATCGAACACTTCGGCCTCAAAGCTGGAAATCCGCATACCGGATTTTCGAAGCGTTGAGATATCAGCGGCAATGCGCTGCATACCAAACCAGAATAATCCATCAAGCGCGCTCACAGGCAAACCCGCTTCCAGTGCAAGCCGCAGGCGTTCCCGTGGCGCTTTAACCTGCTTTGCAATGTCCTGATATGGGGTAGTTGTGACGCCCTCAGTCGTTACACGAAGGATCCGGCTGGATAAACGGTAGCGAAAAGCATCAGGGACCGTATTCAGATCGGTTTTGATGCTGTATACGCAACCATATCGGTTATCGCTGATGGTGACAGGCTTACGGCTTAACGGCAGCTCCTTGCGCAGTTGGTCGATCAGCTGCGGGGCTCGGATCAACTGGAGGCGAAACGGCAATTCGAAGCTGGTGACATAATCGACTTTCAGCAGCGCAATGCGCAGGCGCTCCTCACTCCCGGCTTTTATCTGTCGACACTCTTCCATCACCTCCGCCCACTGCTGGGTTAGCCGGGGTGATTCGTCCATCGTCGCAAAATGGTACTTTTCGATTTGGTAGTCGATACGTTCACTCATCGTTATTCCCTGTCCCTGCCTGTCATCAGGCGATGATAACACCATGCCAGATCCTGTTGTTTACGTGATGACAATGTCAAATCCTTCTGTGTTAACAGTGAGCTAGCCATCCGCGATATACGCCTCTTCGTGCTGGCAGCACACTAGCGTGTGGCCTGTGACACCATGGCACTTATCCAGATGGACTGCTTTTGCAGAAACACGGCCAGCGACAGCCTGCCGGCGGCGATATCATCCAGTGCCTGCTCCCACAACGCCGTCATACCGGGATCTTTCACGATATCCGGCAACATAGCCATCAGCGCCCAGGCGTTGTCCGTTGCCACCAGATAACGCTTCTCCTTGCGGATGTAGTCCCGCCTGAGCAACGTTTCGATGATGCCTGCACGTGTAGCTTCGGTCCCCAGGCCCGCACTCTCCTTCAGCCGTTGCTTGAGACGCGCATCCGTCACAAACCGGGCGGCATTTTTCATAGCACCAATCAGCGTACCTTCGGTGTAGTGCTCCGGTGGTCGGGTTTTCTGTGCCCGAATGTCGGTGCCACGAACCTGGCAGATCGCCCCTTCAGCCAGCACGGGCAGTGACTGCAGTGTTTCATCTGCGGGTGCATTGTCACCGAAGGCCACTTTCCAGCCCCGATCCACCACCACATTGCCACTGGCTGCGAGCTGATGCATACCGCTGCGCAGCAATATCTGCGTTTTATCCGCCTGCCAGAACGGCAAAAACTGGGCGATATAGTGGCGGCAGATAAGAGAGTACACCCGGCGCTCGTCATCGCTCATTGCGTGAGTATCTGCCGCTTTCATCGTCGGGATAATGCCATGGTGGGCAGTGATTTTACCGTCATCCCAGGCGCGGGATTGTTGCTGTGGTTGACAGGCTGCCAGCAAAGGGGCGAACGCGGGGATTGTCTCCACGATGGCGCGAAACACTGCCGGCACGTCGGCGAGCATCGACTGTGGCAGGTAACCACAGTCGGTTCGCGGGTAGGTCGTCGCTTTGTGGGTTTCATACAGCCGCTGAGCGATATCCAGCACCTGCTGTGCGCCCATGCCCCATTTTTTCGAACAATGCTGTTGCAGGGTGCCAAGGTCAAACGGCAAAGGAGGCGATTCCTTCACCCGTTTTGTTTCGGCACGGATAACGATGGCCTGCCCGGCACTCTGGATATTATCGGCGGCCCGTCTTAGCGCCGCTTCACTGACACACCGCCCTTCATCATCACAGAGCGTTTCCGGTGCCTGCCATTGAGCCAGAAACGGCGTGTTGTTGCCGGTGAGTGGCACATGCAGCGTCCAGAAATCACGGGGAATAAAATTCGCGATGTCCCGGTCACGATCCACAATCAGGCGCAGCGTCGGCGTCTGTACGCGGCCGACCGAATACAGGCCTTTTTCTCCGGGTTTGCGACCTTTGAGCGTGTACAGTCGGGTCAGATTCATCCCGACCATCCAGTCTGCTCTGGCACGCCCGAGCCCGGCCTGGTAAAGCGATTCGGTTGACTCCCCTGCACTGATGGAGGCCAGCGCTTTGTGGATACTGCAGTCGTCAAGCGCCGAGAGCCACAGGCGCGATACCGGCCCTGCGTAGCGGCAGGCTTCGAGGATTTCACGGGCAATCATCTCGCCTTCGCGGTCGGCATCGGTGGCAATCACCACGGCTGAGGTTTTTTTCAGTAACTTACGAATAATACCAAACTGCTTTCTGGCCTCCGGCTTCACCGCCATTTGCCACTGTGCCGGAATGATGGGTAAATCGGCCAGCGCCCATTTTTTATATTTTTTGTCATAATATTCTGGCGCTACCATCTCCAGCAGATGCCCAAATCCCCAGGTCACGGCCACTTCCTTTCCGATCATACAGCCCTCCTCTTTTTGGGTAGTACCCAGAACACGGCCAATATCACGCCCCTGAGACGGCTTTTCACACAGGAATAATTTCATTGTCGCACCTCGAAAAAAAACGGGCATCAGAGGATGATGCCCGAACGGGTTGAGCGCCCATGTCTGACGGGAAGGAAATACCCCGCAAGCATAGGGAGCGGTGCGTCCGGTCAACAGGTGAAACTGTTTACCGGGTGAGGAAGTAAAGGAGCGTGACACCAGCAAGGAAAGTTACGCTAGCAGTTGTTTCGCCAGCGCAATTTCCACCGAGTCGCCATCTGAGTTGAGAATATCCAGCCCTGACTCGGGGATATCCCCGGCGGTGCTTTGTGCCACGGCGATTTTGCGCGCCATCAGATCAAGACAGTTCATCTGCGAACTGCCGGCATAGCCAAGATAAATCACCCTGACGGCCTGCCGCTGGCCGATCCGCCAGGAGCGGCGGGCAGCCTGCAATAACGTAAAGACGTTATAGCCCGTTTGCATAAACACGATGGTGGGAAACTCAATCAAATCAAGCCCGGTCTTGACCAGCTCAGGATTGGTGACGATAACCTCCACACCCCGCTCCACCTGCTCTGCCACCCAGTCCTCCCGCTGTTCCGGTGAAACACTGGCCCGTAGTACCGCCGTTTTCAGTCCGGCCTGCGTCAGCAGAGCTTTCAGTCGCGATGTGGTGTCACGCGTCCCGCTGTAGGTGGAGTACGCCAGTACCTTGCGGCCTGCGGTTTTCTCCTCCCGGCACAGTGAGATCAGTGCGGCTTCTTTCGGCGTGGGCTCCGCGTCACCAAACAGTGAGGGCACACACGCCAGCACGGCACGGGTTCGCGGATGCTTTACCGTTTCTGCCCGAAAACAGCAGTCCGGCCAGGCCAGCAGCACGTTCAGCACCACACCCAGCAGGGTGGTGTCGCGTTTTGCCAGTGCCTCCCGCAGCGTGATGGTCAGCGTTTGCGACAACGACTGATATTCACTCGCCTGCACCGGGCTCATCTCAATTTCACAAAACTCCTCATGGTACGGGGGTAATATTCCGTGACCGAGGTCACTGAGTTTCAGAAACACGGTATAGGGTAACAGGCAGCGCAACACGCCTGCCGGGCCAAATCCCGGTGCCTTTGAGACCCGTGAGGTGTTTTTTTTCCCCTTCGCCGTTTTGTGCACATCGTCGTTACGCTCAGATAACACTTCCCTGAGCACCCCGTGGTCACGCATAAACTGCATGGCGGCGGCGTTGAGACTGCCATTACGGCCTGGCCGATATCCTTCCTCCAGCATTCGCTTCGTGAGAATACGAAACAGCAAGAAAAAGAGATCGTCAGCATAGCCGCCCATCAGTGTGCCGGTCAGCAGCACAGTCTTACGCACCTGTGAAGCCAGTACGCCCATGGCCTGCCCCTGAGCAGAAGAGCCACCTTTGTATTCGTGCGCTTCATCCACCACCATCAGGTCGAAGGTGCCTTTTGGCAGATATTTTTTGATGAATTCGCTGGCCTGATAATTGCCCTCACCAAAGCCAAACTCTGTGTTTGCCATTGCCCGCTCCATGCGTTGCGCCTGACGGTCGGAGAACACCATGTCGCCCTCGCCATCCATCAGGTTGATGAACTCATACAAATTATCGCCGAGCATGGCGGCCAGAAATTCATCGCCGAAAGTGAGCTGTAGTCGTCGTGCGGTGGCTTCTCCCACGGTTGGGATCCGCTTCAGCGCCTTGCTGACCATCTGCGACTGCAGATCACCCGCCACGGTGTGCGGACGCATCAGCGTCCAGAGTGCCGAGCCACACCCCGCACATTTACGGGGGCGCTCTTCGTGGTGAAGTTGCTCCGCAGGCAACCACTGACCG
Source organism: Buttiauxella selenatireducens (assembly GCF_031432975.1). Lineage (GTDB taxonomy): Bacteria > Pseudomonadota > Gammaproteobacteria > Enterobacterales > Enterobacteriaceae > Buttiauxella > Buttiauxella selenatireducens. Next base: position 2,948,158 of record NZ_CP133838.1, read on the forward strand.
TCGGTATCACCGATGCGCTGGCCGCAGTCCGGGCAGACACCAAAGTGAAAATGCCCCTGCCGTCTGCGGGCAAATGCCGGTTTCCAGTGATAGCCCATGCGCATGCGCACCCGGCCCAGGATAAAGAATTCAGGGCCGGTGGCATGCTCCGCCAGTCGTTCGCGCAACAGCATCAGTTTCAGCAGCGTGTCCGGGCCATTAAGCACCCAGACTCGCGCACCCCGTATGGTCTGCTGGATCTCGCGCCGCCACTTATAAACAAGGTGTGGCGGGGAAAGCACCAGCGTGCGGCGGTAGCCTTCGTGATACAACACCGCTGCGGTGGCAATCGCCATCAGCGTCTTACCCGAACCCATTTCACCGTTGATAATGGCGGCATGTTCGCCCTGGTTAATCAGCAGTTTTGCCACCGCCTGCACCACCTCCGCCTGAGCAGGAAATGGCGTACGCAGTAACGAGTCCATCACCGCGCGTCGGCGCAGATCAGGCGTGCCGTCATACACGGGCGGCAGGGAACGGTTAAGCGCCTCCAGCAGACTTTTACCAAACTCCTCAATAAAATCATTGAGTGGCAGAAAATCTGGGGCGGGTTCAGCGTCAGTAAGGGAGAGCAGATCAGTCTTGTGTTCGGTATGCATGGTCATATTCCTTAAAAAAGGGACAGACCACACCCTCGCGGGAAGGCTGTCCCGAGAGGGTGAAAAAATGAAGTGTGAGCCAGACGGGCTTAGCGAACCGAGATCAGTTCACCCAGCGTCGCCGAGCCGGCAGTCATGTCCCAGGCGGCGATCGCCGGGACAAAACGGTCCGTCATCGTGATGATTTCAGTGATATTGCCGTCATCATCTTCGGTGAAGGTGGTTTTACGATCTTTCACCTTCCAGGTATCGCCCCGCACCACCAGCGTGCGCCCGGTCGGTGAGGTGATCACCCCGGTGATGGCTCCGGCGGCAAGCGCCAGCGCAAGATGCCAGCGTGACAGACGTCTTGCCGGTGGACGCTGGCACCGTGGCTGAAGACACAGACTAGTGGCAAAGACAGGCCAGAGTCCCTGAAGCTGATGAATTTCCGCCTCAAGTTGCACCGGCTCCATCGTCACACGGTAAAAATGTTTCAGTGGCTGACGCACCGCCGGCACACGATAAGGTCGTGACCATAACTGCGGAAGTGACGTGGCCGTTTCCTCGCCCAGGCCAATAGCCACCAGACACTGAACGATATCCCTGGCCTCATCGGCCTTACGCTGATGACGCCGGATACGCTTTCCGAAGATTACCACCTGCTTAAACTGGTCTGTCTGGGCCGCGAAGATCTGTACATCGGTAAAGCTGTTTGCCAGCCAGCCGGCAAAGGCCTTATCCAGTGTGTAATGTGGCACGACCAGCACCAGAATGCCGTCGTACATCAGGTTGTCCACAGTGCGCTGGTAAAACTGCTTTTCAAGGCGGGCGCGGCCGGTTTTACGGGCATCAGACGCATCTTCTTTAACCAGGTCGCCATAAGGCGGGTTAAGAAACAGCAGCGAAAATGCCTGTGGCGATATGATGGTCTCCATCAAATCGCTGTGGAGCGTGACATCCGCCAGCGTGGTGCAATGCGCAGCGCGTTCTGCCTCGTACTCCACAGCATAAGCCTGCGCCCGTTCTCCCAGATAGCAGGCGATTTCCGTGACGGCCACACCTTCTCCGGCGCAAGGGTCAAGTATGCGCAGCGTTCCTGCTCCGTCATCCGGAACCAGGGCGGCCAGAATGCGCTCAAGTGTGCATTCATCGGTGGGATAATAACCATTGCGGGCGAAATTGCGCGCCAGGCGCGGGAACATTAAAGCCATAATGAAGACTCCTTTTGACCGGTAAAAAGCCGGACGCATCCACCAGGGATACGTCCGTGCGGTGAGGTTATGCAACACGAGAATAAGGCTGGAGAGCGGCGGTGTTACCGGTGATACACAACTCGCCAGCTCTGATGGTGTCACTGATGAAGCCGGTAAGAGCTGGCAAATCCAGCGTCAGTTGCCTGCCGGTCAGCGCACCTTTGCCACTGAGTGCAGTCAGCATCTGCGAGGCTTCCAGAAATCCGAGCACCCTACCCTGCCAGTGGTCAAGCAGGGGCAAAGAGGTGGTCTCTTTCAGCAATGTCCAGGCCCTGTTGTGCCAGCAAGGCTCGTCACGCCTGAGCAGCAAAAACGCCTGTCCGTTTGCCCTGTCGGGGTGAAGGCAGCGTTTGTCAAACAGCCACAGATGGATAAGCGTGCCAAAGCGGGTGTGCTGATGGCGCGTGGTGCGTTTATCGAGATTATCGGTATTGCCCGGAAACAGCAGATGCTCATGGAGGGCCTCGTCAGTCAACGTCAGTTGCGGGAGGCCCTCGTCGTTTTTCAGCGTCAGTCTGCCCAGCAGTTCCTGAATTGCCGTGTCCCTGCCCCAGACGGAGAGAAACAACAGCGAGCGTCGTTCATCGCAGAGATAACCGTCGGCCATGATGTTGGGGATGTCATTGAGACGCAGTAACGTACTCATGCTTTCGCCCTCCGCGCCATACGATAAAACGGCATGCGGATAAGCTTTGTGCGTGTTGAGGTAGAAGAAAACCTGCCCATGGAAAGCGCCTTATGTGAATGCGGGCTTTCCCTGTCGGGGAAAACCCGCCAGTGGGTGAGTGAGTGAGTAAAGTAGACCGTATCAGTGCAACATGGCTTCAGCGGCTTTCGCGAAGTGCTGCTCCTGTGCGTTAAAGTCATAACCGAGCTGGCTCAGACGGGCTTTTTGCTGACGCAGTACCTGGCGCGGGGCGGTGGCATCGAGTTTCACCACCTCGCCCAGCGGCCAGAGGCAACCAAATAAGGCCTGGTCACCGTTTTCCAGCTCAGCCAGCGTCGGCACCGTAAATTGGGGCCGGTTTGTTTCGTGGCCCACAAGCGGCGGCACGACTTCAGCCTTTCCCTCGCCTGGGCGTGCAACAGATGCCACCGCGACGGTTTCCACTGAAATTTCTTCATCCAGCGGATCATTCACCGGCGGTGAAAGTTTCTGCTCATCGCCCGGGTTCAGGGCATCGTTGCTCTCAATGCTCATCGCATCGAGCCGGGCGCGAATTTCGGCCCCCGAATTGGCGCCATAACTCCACGCATGCATGAAGATACGCCCGATGACAAACTGACCCTTATAGACGCCCGCGGTGTACTGCTCAAGTTCCCTGTCTTTCACCGAGAAACTGCCTATGGCGGTTTCAAGCAAACCAACATTGAAGTCGCCGTTGCGACCGTTAATCGTTTTGATAACCAGTTTTCCGGCCATCATGACCGGTGATGAAGTGGACGTGTTCATGTTGAATATTCCTGTCAGAAATGAGAGGCGCGCAACACATCAGCGAGATGTCTTGCGCGTAAAAATCGCGGGAATGTTCAGGCTCAGGCGGGCTGAGGTTCTGCCACGCCTTCGCGGAAAACTTCATGCCCGTTGATTTTGATAAGCGTGATGCGGATAAGACGGCCTTTAATACCGCAGCCCGTCTGACCTTTCTTCTCGCCCTTCTCATAGGTAAAGGCTTCCGGGTAAATATCGCCTACCGTAAAGGCGATAAGCACTTTTTGTTTATTCTCCAGTGCATCCTGGCAGCTTTCCAGCAATGCACAGGCTTTGTCGTTGTACACACGAACGTCAATATAGGTGTACTCCGGTGCGCTGGTATTCCCGTGCAGGGCGGCGATGGTGCAGGCCATAAACGGGTTGCTGTTTTTAGGTGTCACGGTGCGCAGGCGATTAACATAGCCAATACCGCGGGTGTGCAAATCAAAATAAGTCTGTTCAGTCTTCATGGTCTGTCTCCGATCATAGAGTGCGGAGACAAACCCTGGCGGGAATGGTCTCCCGCAGAGGATGTCGATAAAAAAGCGTGAAATGATAACGACCTGTACCGCTGGTACAGTCCCCGTTCTCAGCCGCCACGGGAAGTTAAGGGCAGGCGTCACACCGCAGTGTGGACAACTTTCAGCCTGGCTGTCTTAAAGGCCATCACACGGATGGATATTGCAGGCACAGTAAACCTCTGTGCACGTATGAATGGCAGGCAAAACTCTTTATATGGATAAAACGAAAAGTTGGACCCGCTCAGGGAAACCCTTTATACCGGCACCGCTGCCCCCATATAAATAATATTCAGCGGTGAGGTACCGACAAAAAAAATGGCACCGGAAACCCCGGTGCCAGCCAATAAAAATGAACTGTTTTGTCTCAGTCGCCTGATTTATTCGGCCCGCTCCTCTCCCTCAAAGGGCAATTCCGGCTCGGCGGCATGTTCGAGCACAGGTTTACTGCCGAGCATTTGCAGCATTCCGTTGATATCCACCACCACCTCGGTGGCCTGCCGCTCTGCCCCCAGATTATCCGTCCACTTCCTGATTTGCAGCCGTCCTTCCAGATAAACCTGGGTGCCTTTCTTCAGGTGCGTGGCGGCAATCTCTGCCAGTTTGTTGTAGACCACCACGCGATGCCACTGCGTTTTCTCCTTCGTTTCACCGCTCTCTTTATCTTTCCAGGATTCCCCGGTTGCCACAGAAAATACCGCAACAGGCTGTTTATCCTGGGTGTAACGCACTTCCGGATCCTGACCGACAAAACCAATCAGGCTGACTTTATTCAAACCTCGCTGGGCCATGGTTCTTTACCTCCGGTGTTGTTGTTGCACGAAGACACCGATGCCATCACCTGGCGGGCATCCGTCATTTTCACACGGCATTCACGTATCTGGCGCAAAATAAACGTCGTCACAGACATCTGCATGTTGAACATCACTCTGTCGCACTCAATGGCGAGCAGCGCGTCCCGCATTTCCTGCGGCCACTGAGGATCCTGTATCAACGCCTGCCAGGTTACCGTCCCCGAACGGGTGTTTTGCTGATTGCGCCAGCGCAGAAAATTTGCACCAGAGCGGGCTGGCCCACGGCATAACATCAGCGGAAGATATTGCAGCGGCCAGCGCCAGGAACGATGCAGCACCAGAGTCTGTATCTGGTGCAGGGTCCCCGCCGCCTCTGTCGCATGACGCCCCAGAGCCTGCGGCTCCCTTACCCTTAAAAGGCCTTTTAGCGAGCTTTCGTAAGCATGCCAGTCTCGGGGCGACAGCTGACGGTAACCCGGATTGGTTTCAGGCTGCGTCATCGTCATCCCCCGGCTCCTCAACCTCGTCCTCCAGCTCAGTTTCAGCGACTGATACGGCAGCGCCATCAATGTGAACATCACTCTGGCGCAACGGTGGCGCATAATTCGAGCGCCGCCGACCGTCGAAAATGTCCTCCGGCACCGGGCCGACCTGTTCTGTTGCGGCAATCGCCCGCGCATTCCCCTCGCGAATATCCTGTCGACAGACGGCGATACGCTGGTATTTCTGGGCCTGAACCAGAATGCTGCGGATAAGCTTGCCCGCCGTCTGGCGCAGGTCATTCATCTGTGCGCGCGTCAGCAGAGCCATATGCTGCGCCAGCAGCGCCTTGCGCATTAGAGTGTCATAGTCGGTGAGCAGATAGACTGCGATAAACCCAAGCTGGGTGGAGGCAAAGACCGGAAAACGGGCAGGCTTAATGCTGGCAGAGCCTTCCACGGTCATCATCTCAGGCACCTGACTGAACACCACTTCCATGCTGCCAATCAGCGCATTCATTCCATCACGCGCCACCAGCAGGCGCTCTTCAAGCAACAACATCCATAAATCGGCATAAGGATTATCTGCCAGTGCATCCAGGCGAATGATATTCATGATGGTGATAAAACGCGGAAGCCCGATGATGCCGTAGATATTCTCTTCCCGGTTCGGCAGACGTCCGGCCCAGGCCTGAGTGGCATAATGGGTGTGAAGCTCAATGGTTACGGTGCTGCGCAGCGGGCCGCTGGTTAAGTTAAATTGCGGGTCGGTATTGCTCATGCTATGCACTCCGGTTGTGGTACACGAAGCAATGAGCATGGTGAGTGGGCGCGCGCTCCTCAACCGTAAATCAAAACCGGTAAAGATAAGTTTGCGGGACGACAAGGTTGCTGCGCCTGATGGGACACGAGAAAATTTGATTACTTTTAACGATGGTTATCGCACAATTAATCAAAAAACGGCTATTTTATTCACGCGTGAATAAAATAGCCCCTTCTGATTGCTCTGGTGTTCGTCCTCGTTCAACTCTGTCAATCTGTCATGTGCGGCGTTTCATCGCAGGACACCCTGGCGGCCCGAGCTCCCTCATCGTTCCCGGGCTTGCAACAGGTCTTTTTCGCACGACATGATCCTGTTCCAGACGACGGTCAGTGACAACGCCTCCGTATTCTCCTGGCCGGACAAGCTGTCGGTGATATCCATCATCACATCCAGTGAATCCATGGAAAGCAGATTTTCCGGGCGTCGCTGCTCCCATTGCAGCCAAATCTGACAATCGGTATTTTCATCAGGCAGCCTCGTTCGCCCCTGTGCAACCTGGATCCCTGAGATACGCCGCCGGTTGCAAACCTCCCCCGAGGGCAAACCAAAAAAATGCCCCAGCAGCTCAATCGAACCGCCAAGTTCAATGGCCCGGGTGATCCGACGCTGAAGCTGTATTTCCTGCTCTGCCCGCGCCAGAACCTGACGCAGGACTTCATGTTGAATGGTCACATTCATAAACGGCGCCGTGGTCTGACTCAGAATAAACAGCTCCTCCACCGATAAACGACTGATGGCGTCGAGTTCATCACAGGTAAACCCCATCGCCTCACAGTAGCGAAGATTGCCCTCTTTCAGGGCATGCAGCGCATCCGTCAGCACCGTGTAGTTCAGTGATGGCGTCATACCCTGCTCTCCTGGCGTTGCAGGGCATACAAATGGCGGATACTGTGAAGCAGTTGCACAAACGTCGCCAGCGATTCATCGCTCAGTTCTGCGCAAACCAGGGGCGTTCCGAGCAACATCTGGCGCCATTCGATGGCGCTGCCGGGCAGTTTATCCGCGAGGAATGCCAGCATTTGCCAGTAAATTTGCTGTTCACCGGACAGTGCATCGCCCGGCTCACGGATATCGAACACACCGTGTTCGGTGGGTGCTATCAGAAACTCCAGCCCCGCATTTTCTGCAAACTCCCATGCGGCCTGTTCGATAACGCTGGCAAGTGCTTCAGGCTCATCATACAAAGGTATGGGGTGCGGTGAAAATAACACCACTGTATCGACACCAGCAGCAGAACTGCCCGATAACTCCGACGGTGAAACGATAGCGATGTTCTCCGCCGTTGCCACACGGCCAGCGTGTGACCCGTCGTCATCGACCTCCAGAGCCGCAGACGTTTCAGCGCAACCGGCCTCAACACTGACCGTGTCGGTGGCCGATGGCTCAACCTCTGGAACAGTCAGGTTTTTACCCCGAGGTTTTAATGCCATATGACGTTGCCCGGCAACATCGGGTAGCACCGGTATAGGCTCGGTACCAAAAAAGGCGCTGCGTTTTATCGACCGGGTGTCAATCTCCATAGCGACTATATTGTAGTGAACACCGAGCTTCTGGCTGATGGTGCCCGTCAGCTCATCCAGGATATGTTTTAACTGGAAACCCGCACCGGGATCGCTAAAGGGAAACAACGCGAGGGCAAAAACATCCTCAAACAAAGGCAACAGATGTTCACTCTCTGACGGCAGCGCAGAAGTATGGGACTCCCAATACTTTTGCGCGGCATTACGCAGCGCCAGCAACTCATTAATGTGTTTTCTTGCCAGGCCGTTGTAAAGGTGCTCAGGAATATATGGAAGCAAATAATGAATGGTGGCAATCATCACACTGAGCTGTGTCTGTGACAGGCAATACCCTTCATCCTGCAGCATGGAGACTTTATCGGTTTGTGAACAACCTGGATTGATTTTCTGATAAATTTCGGTCGCCTTCTGAACGCCCAGCGCCCGTTCAATAAAGGTCAGCGCACCCCGTTTTTCATTTTCAATCAGGTGACCGAGCAAACAGTCCAGATTGCCCTCATCAACGCTTTTTTCCGTCTGCCATGGCTGATAGTAACAATCAATATTCCAGTATTTTTCCGCATGCGTTTCAAGCCATAACTCATTAAGTACCGCCAGGCGGGTGTTTCCACCCCCGGCAATAATATAAAAAGCGTCACTGGGGCGTTGGGTAATCAGCGGCAACTGCATCAGTCCTCTCTGGCGGATGGATGCCTTAATATCGTCATGTTTTGGATTGCGTACGAGTCGGGGGTTCAAATCAAATGCGCGCAGCTTATCCAGTGTCACTGAAATAACGGTACAGGTGTTATTTATCATGAGGGTCATCTCTGCTCAATTTATTGAATAGTCAGAAAGGCAAATCAGCGCAGCGCTGATTTTTCCCTGATCCAGGCATCGATTTCCGATTCAAGCCACGCCACACTGGCGAGGCCAATTTTAACCGAACCGGGAAAGGTACCTGTTTTCATATAGTCATAGATTTGTGTGCGCTTCAGACCCGTCTTTTCAATCACCTGGGGCAGTCGCAGTAGTTTATCGGACACGATATGTCCTCCTGTCGCGGATAGCACTGAGAAGAGGATGGAAGGCGAATACCAGCCGTTCCGGGGAGTCAGCTATGTTTCCGCTGATGGCGTGTCAGCGCGATAAAAAACTCAAACGGGGAAAAATATTATTCCCGCGCACACAGTCAAAACGGTGATGTCCGGCAATAGGCTCCGTTTCCAGATACAGACGGCGGTAACCCCGCTGTTGCCAGAGCGGACACCCCAGAATGGGGGATGGGGAGATAAAACGAATGGCAGGGCCTGCATTGGCCCATGAGAAGCCCAGGAAGTTCGGGCAAAAGGGTTCGGGGGGTAACTTTTGATTCGAAGCAGAAACAACGTAAACAGGCGTCATATTCTGTTGAAAAAACACATTTTCAGTCAGAAAGTAACAGGACATCACGCTACCGGAAATCAACGCCAACACCAGTCCAAAAAGGCTGAACAGCACAACCCGCCTTAGCGGTGTTTTTTTGCGCCATCTGGGCTCGATGCGCGTCATCTTTCGATATCAATCAAGATGATGAAGTGGCGGCACAATAAAATTGTCATTAGCCATGACCTTATCTGCTCAGGGTGTGATCAGCACAGACAACGGGGCGGCCCGTGACCTGTGTGCTTAACGTGTGATGCTTTTCACGTCCGGCTGACGCAGGGCAACAGCGATACGTTGTCTGTCATATTTTTCCGGAATTCCCGGCGTGGTGCCTCAAAACCAGGCACGCCGGAAGGCGCAGTCTGAAACGCAGCACACAATAAGTCACCATAAGAAAATAGCGTCTTTCTGTACGGTTATTGAGCGAGAAATGTTAAACATTCACGGCACTGTGAAACGGATCACTCTATTAGCCCAATAAATGTTCTGTTTAACACATATAGCTGCGCCAGAAATAGAGGAATACTCTGCCCGTCTTTGTTTCGTGAACAGGAGAAATATACACGCGCTGAAACGGGAGGATGGGGCGACAGCACCACCAGAACGATGCCATAAACCTGACTGTGAGGTTCATCGGATGTGTTTTGATAACGGCAGGCTCAACATTCCATACAGAACCTGCCAGAGGATCAATGCTGACGACTGATTTCTCCCCGGCGCGCGCTGCAGATCGTCGGCATGCTGTCATCATCACCCAGCGAGTCCTCCACACAGGCGCTGAGCGTCAGGGCAATATCCCAGGCAATATCTGTCAAATCATCAAGATACACTTTCAGGTGATCCTCTTCACGCTGGGAGATGTCTTTAATACAAAACATCAGCGAGCTGTTCAGTGTCGCCACCTGCAGTGTACGTATCGCAGTATTGTGATAGCGCACAGCCTGGGGGACGGGGTGTGTCGGTAGAGGACATTGGGAATGGCGTTTACTGAAGGGTGGGCAACTGCAGGGGGATGGGTTTCGGTGTTTCAGTATTCACCAGTGGCGTCACAATCAGTGGCACATCAGACAGATAAGGGGCGTCGAACTTATGCATCATGTCACTCCACACAGTGGACAAACATCACGCTCGGAATACCGCGATTTTTGGGGCGAGTTTGGATACGCTCTTGAATAGCCATAACTGTTACCTACTTTAACGGTTTGTGGTCAGACACGTCGGAGTGTTTCAGCGCTCTGGCGAGTTGCTTAGATTGCGCTGCAAAAACGACCAAATAACGATTAAAACGCATACACCACCTTCCTGAAAGTCAATCGCTCATTTTGCATAAATGCTTTTTTCCCCGGTACTTACACGACCACGCACTCCTCTGCGCGACGATCAAACAGCACGCTTCCCTCCTTCTCCTGAACCCGGTACGGTGCACCCTTATTTCCGGGCATGTAAGTCAATCCCCCTGCCATGGTTCGTTATACCGCTTCTGCACAAGGACTATTTACTCTCTGTTACGCAGAAAAAAATCACACTTTACAGATAGCATAAACGTAATTTTTATCAATCAGTTAAAACAAATAACATCCAATATCTCTCTTTATTCGGTACGTCGGCAATGTGATTCAGATCCCGGTATTCACCCTCCACTGTTGCGTCAATGCTCCAGGGTGATTACATTTCAATCTAAGATATACACCATCAGCATTTAACATTAACGTCACAAGGAATCCAGAAAAGATAAGCAACGCTGACAACGCCCGGGAAAATTTCATGGCCTGCCAGGTTAAGTGCGACCCGACACAACCGGGGCGGTTAACTTTAACCTGCGGGTGTTAAATGCTATACAGTGAGCACTGTTGGCATGCAACCGGGTGAACGTCATGACTCAAAACGATAATAAAAAGAGCGACAAAGCGCTTAAGAAAAACGAAAAACACAAAGAGCCCGGCGTTGCCAAAAGGGCATACAAGCAACTTAAGACCTGGCTGATAGCAGGACGCTGGAAACCGGAAGATTGTCTGCCGTCAGAAGCCATATTGAGTCAAGAGTTAGGCGTTAGCCGCAACAGTTTACAAACCGCGCTCAAACTGTTGAACACCACAGGAGCCATCGAGACCGTCAAAGGGAGCGGATCGCACGTCAATAAAGATTTTGCCCCCTATATGCTCAGGGATGATACGAACCTCGTCATCCGGCTTAAGCCGAGGGAGTTTAGCGATATGCTCGAATTCCGACAGAACGTGGAATTGCAGTGTGCGGGGCTGGCTGCCGCCAGAGCGACCCGGGGCGATATGGTAGCGCTGACCAGGGCGTTAAAAGCCATGAAGGCCCAGCAGCATGATCCAACTGAGTTCTCAAAGGCGGAAAGCGAATTTCACTTTGCCCTCATCGATGCCACACATAACACCATCTGGATCAGGGCTATGAATGCCATTCGGGGCGACTATCACGCCTACCTGGCTGAGCTCAATGAGGGTGGTGTTTTCGCTGAGAACGTGGTGGCCCATGAGGCGCTATATCTGGCGCTGAAAGACCAAGACAGTGATGCCGCACTGCGGGCCATGACGACGGTGCTGGCACAGGCCGCGCACACATCCGATATTGTGGCGCAAAACCGTGCAGATAATAAAAGCGTGCAATCCCCCATTATATTTGACGGGGAATAATACCCATTACTAAGGCATTTTAATCGAAAGCCGTGCGGTTGAAACACCCAGAGAATATTCAACCGCCAGAGGAAATAAATAACACGCTATTTACCTTGCACCGCCTGCCAAATAAAAAACGGCCACAAGAACACGTAATAATAAAGGCGATTCAACCGAACTCGTCATGACGACCTGTCCCTGCTGTCTGACCAGGAAAGTTTATTGATATAAACCCTGCCGAAGTCATTCATGACGTCATGAATGCCGCATGGCATAAATTCATGAACGTAATAGTGCCTGTTAGTCTTTTAATAAACCCATGCAGTTAAACCCAGCGGCATTTTTTATTTACTAAACAATGAATGAGATATTATTATGAACCAGAACACAACTGCCCCCCGTAATAACAACAGGCCCAATGTCCTGTTTATTTCCGTCGACCAGTGGCCGGCACATCTGTTTGGTTTTGCCGGCAATCAGACTATCGAAACCCCGACTATTGATAATCTGGCCCGTAGCGGTATTTGTTATTCTTCCGCCTATACCGAATGCCCGATATGCATTCCGGCGCGACGCAGCATGATGACCGGCACTTCACCGCGAACACATGGTGACCGTATTTTTCAGCCGACGCTACCAATGCCAGCACTGCCGACTCTGGCTCAGGTCTTTACGCAGGCAGGCTATCAGACGCAGGCTATCGGTAAACTGCACGCTTACCCACCCCGTGACCGCATCGGCTTTGAGGAAGCGTTTATCGCTGAAGAGGGGCGCAGCCATTTGGGCGGCGTGGACGATTACGAAATCTTTCTCGCCGAGCAGGGATACGCCGGCCAGCAGTTTATGCACGGCATGAGTAACAATGAGTACAGCTGGCGCACCTGGCATCTGGATGAGCATCTGCATGTCACCAACTGGATAACCGCCACCGCCGCGAAAAACATTCGCCGCCGCGACCCGACCCGCCCGGGATTCTGGCATGTTTCTTATACGCAACCCCATCCGCCCATCACCCCCCTGCAGTCCTATCTCGACCGGTACCGCCATCGTCAGATGGAAACCCCGGTCGCCAGTGACTGGTCTCACCAGGCACTCACCCCTTGGGCGGTCAAAATGGCACAGCCGATGTGGGGGAAACTGACTCCGGTGCAACATGCCGATATGCGTCGGGCCTTTTACGCGCAGTGCACGCATATTGATCACCAGCTTCGCCTGCTGATTGGCACACTGCGTGAAGAAGGGATCCTGGACAACACCATCATCCTGTTTACCAGCGATCACGGCGACATGCTCGGCGACCACGGTTTGTATGCCAAACGCTTTCTCTATCAGGGATCGATACAGGTTCCCATGATCCTGGTTGACCGGGCGGGCTCCCATGAAAGCAGCCGCAACACCGTGGATAACCGCCTGGTCGCCCTGCAGGACATTATGCCGACGCTGCTGTCACTGTGTGACATTCCTGTGCCGGAAAGCTGCGACGGCTTCCCGATGACCGGCACACAAAAACGTCAGACGTTGTACTGCGAATCCATGGAAGGCCCCCGCGCCAGCCGGATGATCACTGACGGACAGTACAAACTGCTCTGGTATCCGGCTGGAAATCACTTCCAGCTCTTTGATGTCGTTGAAGATCCCGGTGAACAAAACGACCTCTTCTTCTCCCCTGATAGTCTCACCGTTATCAAACGGCTGCGCACGCAGCTTATGAGTGAGCTGTATGGCAATGACCTGCAGTGGCTCACCGACGGCACCTTCGTCGGTTGCGACGAACCGCCACTGACAATCCCCGTTAACCGCGACCTCGGCGGCCAGCGGGGGATCCACTTCCCGCCGCTGGCCACCGCATCCGATCCGGGCCGGGTTGTCGGGTTTGGTTAACACACGTACGCAACCGCTGTGGAGTTTTTATGACTAACGAAACATTAGTATCGGGCCTGAGCATGGCACCACCCGACGTGGTAGGCAGTGACCGGGTCTTCAAAAAAATCGCCTGGCGGTTATTACCGCTGTTAGTGCTGTGCTATTTTGCCGCCTTTCTTGACCGGGTCAATGTCGGGTTTGCTGCCTTAACCATGCGTGATGATATCGGGCTCTCGGCAACCGCCTATGGTCTGGGGAGCGGCATATTTTTTCTCAGTTACTTCATTTTTGAAGTGCCCAGCAACCTGATGCTTGCCCGTTATGGAGCCAGGCGCTGGATCGCCCGCATTATGATCACCTGGGCGATTATTTCAGCCTGCACGGCGTTTGTGCAGGGCAGTACCTCCTTTCTGATCTTACGTTTTTTATTAGGGGCGGCAGAAGCCGGCTTCTATCCGGGAATCCTCTATTATCTGAGCAACTGGTTCCCCAACAGAAAACGCGCCCAAATCATCTCCCTGCTCCTGCTCTCTAACCCGTTTGCCACCATCATCGGCGCGCCGCTGTCAGGGATAATTTTGTCGGCGGGGCCACATTCGGGTCTCCAGGAATGGCAGTGGTTATTTCTCCTCGAATCCATCCCGTCGCTGGTCCTGGGCCTGCTGGTCATTTTCCTGCTGCCGGATAAAGTCGAGGACGTGAAATGGCTGTCCGTAAAAGAAAAAGCTATCGCCCGGGCGGAGCTGGACGCCGATACTGCCAGCAGAAAAAGCAAGGCGAACGTGGCGCTTTCGCATATCTTCCATCACCCGTGGATCCTCGGACTGGCGCTGGTTTTCCTGGGCATCGCCATGACCAATTCCACCATCAACTTCTGGCTACCGCAGATCATCAAAAGCTCCGGGTTCTCCATCATGGCCACCGGCTTTATCTCGATGATCCCATATATTGCCGCAGTCATTGCGCTGTTGTGGTGGGGAAAACGCAGTGACCGAAAAAATGAACGCTTTTTCCACATGATGGCGCCTCTGGTGGTGGCAATCATCGGGATAAGCATCACTGCGTTAAGCAGCGTACAAATCCTGCAGATCACTGGGTTGACCCTGGCCTCTGCCGGATTGTTTGCCGTCCTCCCCGTGTTCTGGTCCCTGCCCCCGAAATTTATGGTGGGTGCAGCAGCAGCCGGTGGCATTGCAGTCATTAACTCCATCGGCAATCTGGGCGGATTCTTTGGCCCGACAGCCATGGGTTACATCAAGGATATGACGGGGAGTTTTTCGCTGGGACTGCTGGTGAATATCGCCATGCTGATAGTCAGTCTTGTCACCCTCATCATTTTTGCCACCCGAACGACGCTGGGGAAAAAAGAAGAGTCATAACCACGACGCTGCTATAAAAAAACGCCAGCCTCATCTGAGTGAGTCTGGCGTTTTTATCACCGGAGAAATGTCATGACGTGGAAAAAATCAGGAACACCACCGGATTATCGCTTCACCCTGGCAAACGAGCGCACCTTTCTGGCCTGGATACGTACTGCGCAGGCCTTTATGGATTGCTATTGCTTAGCCATGCCTGAGCAAGTGGGGCTGGTTTCTCTCTAATTTCAGGAGATGCTGAACCGTAATAGCGAATCGAGAACATCTGCTACAAACATAGGTTATCGATAATCTTCTCACCATACGTTCAGCACTTCTCACACAATGTCAGGCAGGTGAGGCTTTCCACTTCGGTGTTGTGCTGTGGCCATCCTGCGCTGACATGTGATTATGATAACCATCACATTAATGATAATATTATATTGTTATAACAATATGGTGAAAACAACAACAAAAGGACCTCTAATGAACTACAACCTTGTTGCTGACACCATTGTGAAGCACTGTGGTGGAACAGCGAATCTGGCCCATGTAACAAACTGTATGACCCGTGTCCGTATCACGATAGCCAATGCGGAACAGGTGGATATGCAGGCCCTGCGGGGTATAGAAGGTGTTCTGGGGGTCGTTGAAGATGACACCCTGCAGGTGATTGTCGGCCCAGGGAAATCGTCTAAAGTGGCCGCGATTATCAATGATCTTCTCAGCGGCACCCAGGCAACTATTGCCGTCAGCGACCCCGAGATGAAAGCCAGGCTTGCGCGTGATAAGGCGAAAAAACCCACTCGCATCAAGAGTATCCTGAAGCACATTGCGAATATTTTTGTGCCCATCCTCCCGCCACTGATTGCTGCCGGGATCCTGATGGGCATCAATAATGTCCTGGTGAACTCTGCAGCATCCTTTGCGATGGCACAGCATATTGCGGCGATTGGCGATATGTCGCCGACACAGGTAGTACTGGATCAACGCCACTTGCTGGGGCTGAGTACCTTCCTGGATATCGTGTCCAAAGCGTTGTTTGGTTTCCTGGCTATTTACACCGGGGTCACTTCCGCCAAAGAATTTGACGGTACTGTGGTGATGGGCGGACTTTTGGGGGCGATTACCATTGCCCCACAACTGGCACATCTGGGGCTTATTCCAGGCCAGGGCGGGTTGATTGGTGTGATTTTTGCAGTATGGCTGATGTGCTGGCTCGAAAAACGCGTGCGCCGCATTGTGCCCGATGTCCTGGACGTCGTCCTGACGCCTACCCTTGTTTTGATAATCATGGCGGCAGCCCTGCTGTTCGTGATTATGCCGGCGGCAGGTGTGGTATCGAATGCCATTCTTCATGGCATGAACGGGTTACTGGCCACTGGCGGCATGGCGGCCGGGTTCGTACTGGCCTCGCTGTTCCCGCTGTTGATATCGCTTGGTCTGCATCATGGTCTGTTCCCTATCCATCTGGAGATGATTAACGCAACAGGGCACGCCCCGCTGTTTGCCATCCAGATCATGTCCAACTCAGGTATGGTCGGAGCAGCGACAGCGGTTCTGCTGCTGACCCGGGATCCGATGATGAAGAAAATCGCCAAAGCGGCAATCCCGACATCCATCCTTGCCGTCGGCGAGCCCACCATTTTCGGTGTCAACATCCCGGCAGGTTTCGCCTTCATTACCGGCTCTATTGGTGCCGGTTTCGGCGGCATGATGATCGTGCTGTTGGGTGTGACCACAAATGGCGTGGGGGCCGCCGGTCTTTCCGCGCTGCCGCTCATCGCAGACGGTAAATATTTGCAGTATATCCTTGCCTGGCTAACGGGTTGCCTTGCCGCTTTCGTGTTGACCTATGCCACAGGCAAATTGCGCGGTTACGACAAAGAATCCATCTGAATTAACGGAGACAATCCATGAAAGCCATTATGCTGATGTTCGACTCACTCAATAAGCATATGCTGTCGGCTTACGGCAGTGACGACGCCATCACCCCCAACTTTCAGCGGCTGAAAGAAAGAACGACCCGTTTTAACAACTTCTATGTTGGCAGTATGCCCTGCATGCCTGCGCGCCGTGAAATTCATACCGGGCGGTATAATTTCCTGCACCGCTCCTGGTCCCCTCTGGAGCCATTCGATGATTCGATGCCAGAAATCCTGAAAAAAAATGGCATCCACACCCATATGGTGACGGATCATAAGCACTACTGGCGCGACGGTGGAGCGACCTACCACTCCCGCTATAGCACGTGCGAATTTATACGTGGCCAGGAAGGCGATAGCTGGAAAGGTGTGGTGGATGCGCCCGCTTATCAGTACGAATCCGGCGAGCCAGAAGAGATCAAACAACGGCGTATCGCCAGCAGGACTCAGCATCAGGTCAATGTCCAGTTTATGAAAGACGAGGATGACCACCCGCTGGCGCGCACCATCAACAGCGGGCTGGAGTTTATTCGCACCAACCAGGCTGCTGATAACTGGTTCCTGCAGCTGGAGTGCTTTGATCCTCATGAACCCTTCTTTGTGCCGGAAAAATACCTGGAGATGTACGGTATTGACGACTCTTCCATTTTCGATGGCTGGCCGCCTTATTATTTCGTCACGGAGAGTGAAGAGCGAAAGAGCACGATCCAGAAGTACTACAAAGCACTGCTGACCATGGTGGATGCCTATGTCGGTAAGGTTCTGGACCACATGGATAAATATGATCTGTGGAAGGATACTCTGCTCATCGTCAACACCGATCACGGTTTCCTGCTGGGCGAGCATGAATGGTGGGGGAAAAATATCATGCCGCTTTATAACGAAGTGGCCAATATTCCTTTCTTTATCTGGCACCCTGAATGTGGTGGTGCGGGCGAGTCTCGCGAAGCACTGGCACAAACCATTGATATCCCCGCGACTCTGCTGGATTTCTTCGGTCTGGAAAAACCGGTTGATATGCAGGGGGTTTCACTCAGACCTGCCATTATTAATGATTCGCCGGTGCGTGAACATGCTCTGTTCGGATATCACGGCTGCCATATCAATATCACCGATGGCCGTTACGTGTATATGCGGGCTCCGGTCGAAAGGGATATTGACGAGTTATATGAATACACTCTGATGCCAACCCGCATCAACCGCCGCTTCACCCCGAAAGAACTGCAGGGTCTTACGCTTCACCCGGGGTTCAGTTTCACCAAAGGCTGTCAGGTTCTGAAAATCCCTGCGGAATCTATCATGACCCGGGGAGCCGATCGTTTCGGGCACCGATTGTATGACCTGCAGACGGATCCGAAACAGAAAAATCAGTGTCGTGATTCAGATATTGCAAAACGCCTGTGTGCTGCGATGGAAAATACGATGCAAGCCAATGATGCACCAGAAGAGCTTTGGGCACGTTACGGGTTGACAGCATCACCCATGCTTCTGGGGCTTGACCCGGCAGTTGTGCCAGAGTTCAGTGATTACAGCCCGGATATTCGCTATGGCATGCTATGCCTGTTACAGCATCTGGAGAATGCAGGCGAGAAAACTATTGCACAGCAACTCAGGAGCGAAAGTCAGCCGGGCTGGTCACGGGATGACCTCTGGCGATTCATCCTGGAGACGCTCCCTGCCAGCCAGCATCAGAGTGTGTTCTACAAAATGGCGTTAGAGATGCGGCTTAATTAATGCCATACTCCCCGGATAATCCGGGGAGTGTTCTGAAAAGGAATATTTATGTTATGAAACAAGAGCTTGATTATACACGCGGTGCCAAACCTCTGTACGCTCAGCTATACGATATCCTGCTACACAAGCTGAAAACGGGTGAGTATAAAAAAAATGATGTTCTGCCCACAGAAGCTGAATTTGAAGAGCGATTTGGCGTCAGCCGTATCACTGCCCGACGGGCGCTGGCGGAGCTGGTCGCAAAAGGGCTGGTCAAACGCCAGGCTGGCATCGGAACCATGGTCATCAGTACCTCAGAAAAACAGGGTGTCAAAACACGTATCAGCCTGATGGACGGCCAGCAGCAATTGCCGATCACGCGTAAGAACCTGACGCTGGAGTTAGTCATCCCTCCCGCCTGCGTCGCGCAGGCGTTTAGTCTGCAGAAAGATGAGCCGCTTCAATGCCTGACCCGTATCATTTTCCGGCAGAATGAAATCCCAGCTCAGGTCAACTATATCTGGTTAACACCGCGGCTCGGATCGTTGTCACTGGCAGCTGTGGCTAACGGTCTGTATCACTTCTTCGAAGAGCGCCATGAAAATATCGATGCCTATCAGGACACCATTACCGCAGAACTTCCGAGCGAAGAGGATTGCCGGATCCTTGATATCCAGTCCACCGCCCCCTTGCTGGTGAAGACCCGCAAAGGTTTTAACGATCGAGGGGAGCTGGTTGAATATACGGTAGCCAAACATATTGCGCATTACTATCAATATATTGTGGAGAACAGCCGATGACATGGAGAACCGAAGGCAAGTCACCGGATTACCGATTTACCCTCGCAAACGAACGCACCTTCCTCGCATGGATCCGCACGGCGCTGGCGTTTATGGCGGCGGCGATTGGTATCGATCAGTTGGCCCCTGAGATGGCCCCGGAAATATTTCGCGCAGGCCTGGTCATATTGCTGGGGCTGACGGCTGCCGGGTTGTCCTGTTACGCATGGCGCCGTTGGGTGGCGAATGAACGGGCGATGCGTCAGGATGCCGACCTGCCCTTCCCACGAGCTCTGCTGTGGCTGAGTTCCGGATTAGCGCTCTGCATCATCCTGACGCTGACTGCGCTGGTGGGATTATGAATATCGCTTTACGGGAAAGAGATCCAGGACTACAACCCGAACGCACGGCGTTATCCTGGCATCGCACGGCGTTCTCGTCACTGGTGCTGGCCCTGGCGACAGTACGCGCCGGTTTTGTCAATGCCGATATCCTTCTCGCCATTCTGGGCAGTGCATCTGCGGTTGTCTCTCTTGTTCTGGTGTGGGTATCCTTACGCCGCCAGCGGCAAATTGTCTGTGACACCAGGCTGACTACGCCAGGATCGGCTATGGCCAAGTGCCTGATTTGTCTCGCGCTGGGGCTGAATGCACTGGCGATTACCCTGCACACCCTTGTCCGGTTGTTCTGAAAAGAGATATCTGTATGACCCTTACTGTGAACGGTTGTCACGTCATGGCAAAGCCCACGGGCTCTGTCTGCAATATTGACTGTAATTACTGCTTTTATCTGGAAAAAGAAGCGTTGTACCCGGAGCGAAAGCAGAACTGGCGCATGTCGGATGAGACGCTGGAGCAGTATATTCGCCAGCATATTGAAGCCCAGCAAAGCCAGCAGGTGACGTTTGCCTGGCAGGGTGGCGAACCCACGATGATGGGGCTGCCCTTCTTCCACCGGGTGATTGCGCTGTGCGAAAAATACGGTCAGGGAAAGCAGATCCAGCATGCTCTGCAGACCAATGGGATCCTGATGAACCCGGAATGGGCCGCCTTTTTCGCAGAACATCATTTCCTGATTGGATTATCTATTGACGGGCCGCAGGCGCTGCATGATACGTATCGGGTAACGCGTGCAGGCGGCGGCACTCACGCGAAGGTGATGGAAGCGCTGGCGCTACTGAAGCAGCATAACGTGGAGTTCAATACGCTGACGGTGGTCGGGAAACACAACGTATCCCACGCCCGGGAAGTCTATGAGTTCTTGCTTGCGGCAGGCTCACGCTATATTCAGTTCATTCCGCTTGTCGAGCGCATCAGCACGGCCGAAACGTCAGCCCTCAACCTGGTTCTGCCAGGTGAAAGCGCCGCCACGCTGGCCCCCTGGACAGTCCCTTCCCGGCAGTTTGGTGAATTTCTCAGTGAGATTTTTGATATCTGGGTTCGACGAGACATCGGTCGCGTCTCGGTGCAGATGTTTGATGTGGCAATCGCAGCCTGGAATAGCCAGCCGCCGGTACTCTGCGTGCATACCGAAACCTGCGGGCATGCTTTTGCGCTGGAATCCAACGGTGACCTGTACAACTGCGACCACTTTGTTTATCCGGAACATCGTCTGGGCAATATTCACCAGCAGGATATTCGCGAACTGAATAACAGCGAGCAGGCCTACGCATTTGGTCAGGCAAAACGCGACACACTGACCACAGACTGCCGCCAGTGTGAATTCCGGTTTGTCTGCCACGGCGGTTGCCCCAAACATCGTTTCGCGGTGTCGTTCACCGGACAACCGGGTCACAACTATCTGTGCGCAGGCTACAAACACTTTTTCCGTCATATCACCCGGGACATGAATCTGCTGCGCGACCTACTCAACGGCGGCTATCCTCCGGAAGCCATGATTTACGCGCAAGCGCAAAAGAGCGTTGCCGTCGGCAGTGTCAGCCGTAACGATCCCTGCCCGTGCGGCAGCGGGAAAAAATATAAAAAATGCTGTCTGCAAAGTTAGAACAAAGTCACATTTTCGTACATTCCGGCAACACCTCACGGGGCTTCACGTCAGGAATGCAATAGCAAAAATTCATTGTGTTACAACTGATTGCACGATACCCGTTATCCACGAACGTCACTCTATAGGTTTTTTCTATAGTGTCTGAGAACAAACTATTATCCCCACCTCATCCAATGTTTTAACAATAGGAGCGCCCAACCAACAACAAGGACTAAAAATGGAACGGTTAACTCTTTCCAACAAACTCAGCTATGCCGCAGGTGGGGGATTTGCCTCCAACCTCAGCTTTTATGCGATGCTGGTCTTCTTCATTACCTATGCCTCCGATATTTACGGCGTTAACCCCGCCACAGTAGGCGCGATCACGCTTGCCGCCAGAGGGTTTGATGCGTTTCTCGATCCGATTATGGGCGCTATTGGTGACCGTACCCGTACCCGGCTCGGAAAATACCGTTTCTGGATAATCACCTCTGCGCCCGTTCTGGGTTTTACCACCTGGATGGTGTTCGCCTCCCCTGACTTCTCTGCCACCGGCAAAGTCATGTATGTCGCCTTCGTGTATATGCTGTACTCGATTGTGTCGACGGTTTCGAACATTCCCTATCACTCTCTGACCGCCTACATCACCGATAAAGTCACGGAGCGCAGCAACATTGTGCTGCTCAAGCAGTTCACCGGTATCATTGCGCAGTTTATTGTCAGCGCAGGCGGCATCACCATTCTGACCGCCTTCAGCCAGACCACAGATACCACAGGTCGTGCCGTTGTCGATGTGCACAGCTACCAGTATCTGGGGGCACTGTTTGGCGTGGTAACCACCATCGGATTCTGGATTTGTGCCTGGGGAGCCCGCAAGCAGGACTCCTGGCAACGCATCCAGCAGGATGAAGCTGCCCTGCACATCCGGCCGCCAGAAGGCAAAATGCAGTTCGTCATCGGCGTGTTTAAACATCTGTCGACGGCGTTTCGCAGTCGCTCGCTGGCCTGCCTGGCCCTGGCCTCAGCCTCCAATACGCTGTCGCTGGCCATTACCGCAGGCGTAACCGTCCAGTTCTACACTTGGGTGTTGCACGACACTAAACTGGTCGCCACCGGCGCCCTGCTGAACGCCCTGTTTGGTGCCTGCATGTATCTGGTGGTGAAAGCGCTGGTACACCGCTTCGGCAATAAAACGGCCTTTGTAGCTATCTGCTGTATCGCCATCGTGCCGTCTCTGGTGCTCTGGTTAACCTTCTCCCCGGCGCACACCACTTACACCCAGGTGATGCTGGCCTGCATTATGGCGTTCTGTCAGGCCGGTTCTCTGGTCACCTGGATGATGGTCACCGACTGTGCGGACGAGCTGCGCTGGAAAACCAAGCAAAACGCGGCGGGCATCGCCTCTTCCACCCTGACGTTTTCCAATAAGTTTGGCTCTGCGGTGGGTGCTTTCGTGCTGGGCTGGATGCTGGATTTAGTCGGTTACCTGCCAGGTGTACCGGCACAGCCAGAGCATGCGTTGCAGGGGTTGACCCTGCTGATGGTGCTGACACCGGTTTGCGGCCAGCTGTTGTCGCTGCTCGCCATGGTCTTCTATTCCCTTAACCGGGAAAACCACAAAGAGATTTGTATGAAGCTGCTGGGCTCAGGAGAATAAAAATGAAAGCCGTTGTACTGATGTTTGACACGCTGCGTCGCAGCAAGCTGCCACCGTATAATTCTGATGCCCACCCGTTGCCGAATTTCCAGCGGCTGGCAGAGAAAACGGTGCGTTTTGATAATTTCTATGTCGGTTCGATGCCGTGCATGCCTGCCCGTCGCGATTTACACACCGGGCGGCTGAACTTTCTGCACCGCAGCTGGGGGCCGCTGGAGCCGTTCGATGACTCCATTTTTGAGATAATGAAAAAAAATGGCATCTATTCCCATCTGATAACCGATCACCAGCACTACTGGGAAGACGGCGGTGCCACCTACCATAACCGCTATAACAGCTACGAGTTTATTCGCGGTCAGGAAGGTGACCTATGGAAAGCTAAAATTGGCTTCAACGGCGCTGAACATCTGGATTCATGGAAAAAAGCCGAGCCGCTGCGCCGGAACATGTTCCAGCATGACCAGATCAACCGCAGCTATATGCCGCGCGAAGAAGATTACCCGCAGGCCCGCTGCTATCAGGCCGGCCTTGAGTTTCTGGCGGAGAACCATAAAGAAGATAACTGGCTCCTGCAAATTGAGAGCTTCGATCCCCATGAGCCCTTCTTCGTGCCGGATCGCTTTAAGAAAATGGTCGATCCGGCGTTGGTCGGTAATCAGGACGACTGGCCGGAATACAGCTCAACGGAACGTATCAATAACCCGGAAAAAGTCGCTAACGGGGAAAAGCACTATCAGGCGCTGATGCTGATGTGCGATGAGTACCTGGGCAAAGTGCTCGATTTCTTTGACGCGCATGACTTGTGGCGGGACACCCTGCTGGTCGTCAACACCGATCATGGCTTTATGTTTGGTGAAAAAGAGTGGTCCGGCAAAAGCGTGATGCCGGTCTACAACGAAATTGCCCATGTGCCGTTCTTTATCTGGGATCCGCGCTACGGCTGCGCGGGTGAAGTACGCACTGAGCTCGCACAGATGCACGATCTGTCGGTGACCCTGCTCGATGCCTTTGGTCTTGAGAAAGCGCCGAACATGACCGGCCACTCCCTGCTGCCGGTGCTGACTAAATCCGGGCCGGTCAAATCAGAAGCCATCTTTGGCTACTTCGGTGCGCATGTCTCCCTCACTGACGGGCGTTATGTTTATATGCGCGGCAGCAAGGCGCCGGAAAACACACCGCTTTACGAATACACGCTGATGCCAACACGCATGCGTCGCCTGTTTAATGCCAGTGAACTGCGGGACGCCACGCTACATCCGGGCTTTTCGTTCTCCCAGGGAATGCCTTTGCTGAAAGTGCCTGGTTCTGCGGGTTTTTACAGCTCCTACGCTCACGGCAACTTGCTGTTTGATTTGGAGAATGACCCACAGCAGGAGCGCCCTCTGTGTGATCCGGATCGTGAAGCTGGGTTTATTCGCAAACTATGGCAGGCTCTGAAGGACGCAGAAGCACCTGCGGATGAATGGCTGCGCCTGGGGATCCCGCAAAACCTGGCGGAGATCACGACAGAATATGTAGCTCAGGAGCATGCCCGGCGTGAGCAGATCCTGCGTGAACATCTGGGGACACTGGCCGATGTCAGTATGCATCCCGATACCCGCACGTTGCTGCTGGAAATCGTCGCCTGCCCTGGCGGGAAGCCTTTCCTGGATGACCTGACCACAGCCTGCGGCGGTCGCACACTCACTCGGGCCGAGGTCGTACGGTGTTATGAGAAGGGAAGCTATGCGCAGGAACTCTGGTTTTTGTTCAACAAACCTTATTGATTGACTTACCGGGCATCACCGAAGGGAAATCTGCCGGTGATGCCACCAGCATTAAGGAGAAGGAATTGGCGGAAGAAAATGAAAAATCATTTCCGGATTATCGGTTTACGCTGGCGAACGAACGCACCTTTCTGGCCTGGATCCGCACGGCGCTGGCCTTTATGGCAAGCGCGGTTGGTATCGATCAACTGACCACTCACCTCGCCCCCACCCTGTATCGCCTGGCGCTGGTAGTTTTGTTGGGGGTGACTTCGGCTGGCCTTTCGTTTTATGCGTATCGCCGCTGGGCAGTTAATGAGACAGCCATGCGACATGCTGCCGAACTGCCCTTCCCCCGGATACTCATCTGGATCAGTTCAGGGCTGTTTGTCACGGTATTGCTTACGCTGGTTTTGATGGTGGTAGTCTGAATTTGCTGTAACGAGGAAGGGATCAGGGGCTTCAGCCTGAGTGCACTGCGATGTCCTGATACCGGACAGTTTTTTCAACACTTACACTTTCAATGTTCATCATCAGGGAGGGACTTAGCCGTGGAGACAGCTTTATGGGCGGGCTGGATGTCATATCTACGCTGCTCTCCTTGCTGATGGTGGTCGTCTCCTTCAGACGCCAGAAGTTCATCGCTTACGATGCTGAACTCATCTCCATATCTTCAGTGACTGTCAAATGGCTGATATGCTCGGTGTTATATATCAATGCCCTGGCACTGATGTTCCGCGGCGTTGCGATTCTGCTCCCGGGCTTTTTTTTCTATTTTTACGGGTTCGTTCTTCCTGTACTGAACCCTATGGTGGTTTTTCAGTGTTAACGTGGCGGCTATATTATGCATTTACACAAACTTATCTTTCAGTTCAAAACGCTGGTAGACAACAAGACTTTCACAGCCGCCGCGGAGGTGCTGTGCATCTCTCAGCCCACGCTAACCCAAAACATCAAACGGCTTGAATCCTCGCTGGAAGTCTCGTTATTAATCCGTGGCAATAAACATGTGTCATTAACCGTCTACGGAGAAAGCCTGTATCAGCACGCCTCAATGCTAGACAGAAGCTACCGACAGGCGCTGTCGGATATTGACATGATTAAACGTAATCATCGGCAGACACTGATTCTCGAGTGCGGGCATGCCTGGAGTCACGGTCTCCTGTTTGATCTAATGAAAAATTATATCGCTCACTATCCTGACGTGCGGATGGTTATCCGAAGTGCCAACACCGTCACCGGGCAAAACCATCTTCTGCGGGGCGACTGTGATATTGCACTGGGTGCCATCCCGGTGCTGGAAAATCGCATATCAGGGATCCATTATGTCCCGGTCTTTACGTCGCAATTTATGCTGTTTTGCTCACGTGAACATTTATGGGCCCCGGCGGAAAGCATCACCGAAGAGCAGCTCGCCCGGAGCGACTGGGTAATTCTCAGACATGAACCTGACGACGGTGAGTTTGACGACCCGCTGTTGTGGCAGATCCCCCCTGAGAAAATCCGATTTGAAGTGTACTCCGTCTCTAGCGCTATTACTCTTGTCAGACAAAGCCAGTGTCTTGTCGCTCTCCCCAGACAACTTGAGCATGAGGCGACAAGTAGGGGGTTGAAGCCACTGAAGGTCGATATCGAATTCGCCGCCTTTGAAACCGGAATGATGTACACCGATGACGTGTTAAAACACGACCATAAAAAAGCCTTTATTGATGCCATCATTAGCGAAAAATCCTATTTTGGGCAATAAACATACCCGGCCAGAAGAGTGCATAAATGCCCCAGTGAACGTTATTTCACCGGGGCATATCTTCAGAAGCGACTCAGTTGATATATACGTCGCCAGGAAGAACAGGCATTAGCTGTAGAGCGCCATCTTATACGCCCGGAAAGCGTATAAATCGATCCGCCGGATATCCGTTTCATCGCCAGCAGGGGTTTTGAACACACCTGATGTTAACTGGATCTCAAAAAGCGGCATCGCCGTATTCAAATCGATTTCCTGCAAAATCACGCGCCCCTGGAAAGGCGCGGAGAGATCTTCGGCAGGATCGATTCTGTCGGAATACCCCGGCTCCAGCGTGACGGGGAGTCCCGCCGGATAATCGACATTTTGCTGAAAATTACTGCCGCCAAAATTCGCCAGTAGACGCGGTGCCGTAGCATCGCCCTGGAAATCAAAGAAACGGGCGGTTGAGACATACGGGCTGTAACCTTCAGCCCCGATTTCTGACTCCCCGTACTCGGACAACTTTCTGACTTCACGGCTGTTCAGATCCACCTGATAACGGGCGCAACGGGACGCATTTTCAGACGCCACCACACCCAACTCCCGGTCGCGGGTTCTGTAGTTTCCGTTGTTAAAAATGGAAAACTCAAGGAGCGATGAGCCGCTAGCCGAGCGCGTCACCTGCACGTTGTGCTGCCCCCAGGTCCAGAACGACCTGTCCGCTTGCGCTTTTTGCAACGGCTGACTCAAATCATAGGCAAGGCCGGTATCCGGATTCACCGGTGCCAGCAATAAGTCAGACCAGTCAGTGGTGGGCTCGCCCGATTCCGTGGCTTCCCACTCATCGTGGTTTGCTGAAATAAAGCGCAGCTCACCGCTTTCCCTGTCAACACCAATCACGGCTCCCTGATGGCGGCAGGAGGCAATCAGCAAGCCAGTATTGCTGTCAAACACCACCTGATTCAGATGCACCCAGTCATAGGTATTCGGAATGGAAAAATCCAGCGGCACAGGCGTGCGCCAGAAATTCATGATGAACCGCAGATCGTAATAAGCGCGCTCAAAACCGGTCGTCAAATCCAGGATGGCGATGCAATCCTCTGATGTCGGCCCCTGATTGGCGCCATCCGGATCTGGGCCTTCACCGCTGTTGCGGGCGCTGATGAAATCAGACGTATAAAGCAGCGCATTTTCGCCCGCCAGCTCATGCAACGAATGGTGGGCTCTGTCGCGAACAAAATAGACTCCGTGAACGCGACCTGTGGCATCAAACCGCCAGAGCTCCCGCTGGCCCAGAGGTTCATTCGCCCCCAGGTCTGACGGGATGTAGTAATGCCGAAGATGATCATCCGAGCCGATAAACGTGCCATCTGCCAGGCGCACCGTGTTGTATGTCGGCAGGCACAGCGACGGGGCATTATCGGGGTCACCTGCCAGCACATACCAGCGAACGTTGGCCTGTCGGTCAAAGGCAATAAACGCGCGCGCTGGGGAGACGGCTGTGAAATACAGCTCATCTCCCACATCAGCTTCTTCCGCAACCTGGGTAACCCGGATCTCAGGAAAACCATGACTGATGCCGGCTTCAGTATCGGTGGGCGGTAGTGCGGCTAGGGTCACCGAAGTCTGAAAGGTATTCACCCCGTCGCTGACGCTGAGCTGGCACACGGTCGGTACAGCAGCTCTGGCGACAAATCCGAGCACCGGCAACGTAATCACCTGGTCCACCTCAAGATCGGTGTAAGTATGCACAATCGCCGGAGCGGCGGGCACATCGGTGGAGGAGACGGTGACCGTGATTTGTGTACGGGTATTCCAGAAGCCCACGACACCGCTTAGCGGCGAGCGGCTGAACAGGTCCTGCTGGTATTGCTCCATGCCACTGCCCAGTGTATGGGTGGCATCCAGCGAGGCTATGAACGCATCATAGAGTAGATTATCTCGGACGACCGGCTCTGCCTGGGTTTGCAGGCCCGGCTGATAACTGCCGTCGCCCGGATCACGGTGTCCGATATGTGTTGGTGTAGCCATTTTGATTATCCTTCATGGGTGATGGAAATAAGCGTTAGCGCTGACAAACACATTCCCTGTTGCCCTAAACATCGCGATCATCGTTTTACCGCGTGATTAAAACCCGCGACATCAGACAGCCTGTTCATCCCTGCCCCGAAAGATACTCAAAGGCACAACAATGTGATGACGGTTAACTGAATACCGGCTCAAAAAGATTACGGCTAAACTTATCCCTTGCTCTTCCCCAAAAGACCACGCCACTGAGCGCCCTCCTCCCGCACCCGCTTTCCTTTTAAACCCGGTTCCATTTTCCAGTATCTGCATGCATGGATAACGCTGAATACTCCCTGCGCCCGGAAATTATTCCGGCACAACGCAGGTATTCATCTGAATACCCTGCCACGTTAATATCCAAAAAAGGGTGAATCCATGGCTGTTATCTCCATTAATAATACCGACCCACGACATTCCACCTTTCAAAAGGGATTTAATCTGCGCTGGCCAACGGGAAATATTCAGGGGCAATCGTCATCCAGCGGCGCCGATATGATTTATTTCTGCTCATCCATTGACGATATTATCAGTGCCGCGGCAGCTGGTTTAAAAAATGGTGGACGAATGACCGTCAGGAGTGGAGGACATTGTTACGAAGGATTTGTCTCAAATAAACTGGCCGGGGAAAATGTCCCTTTTTCTGTTATCGATATCAGCCTGCTAAGTGGAATGGAATACAGCGATACGCTCAGTATCGGCACGGATTTCCTCTCTGAAGAAAAGTACCGAATGAAAGTGCTGGCAGGCAGTCAGAACTGGGATAATTATGCAGAGTTATATAAAAGAAGCGGAAAAACGATCCCAGGTGGCTCCTGCTATTCCGTCGGTGCGGGTGGGCATATTTGTGGCGGGGGTTATGGTTATTTATCGCGTCAATATGGGCTGAGCTGCGACTGGCTCTCGGGGGTCGATATTCTGGTGCCCGATGCCGAAGGGACAGGACTGAAAGGGGTGCATGTTTCCCGCCATCATTTACCGGATATCGACGACATTGATGATGCGGGTTATCTGTTTCTGGCCTGTTGCGGCGGCGGCGGTGGGCAATTTGGCATTATCACGGCGTATTATTTTGACGATCTGCCGGTAGCTCCAGCTGAAGTCTTATGGACCGTGCTCGAATGGCCGCAGAATTCACTCACCCTGTCCGATATTAAAACCTTCCTCAACGCTTACTATTTATGGTTTTCGCAGCATGACGATAACCCGGACACATGGGGATTATTTACCAAACTGGATTTACGGCATGTGAATTCAGGCCCCATTAATCTGGGCATCCATTTTATTGACCGCAATAACGGCGTAACGGACACCACGGTGCTGGAGGATTTTTATCGTCACGTCGTCGCGTTACTACCGGAAGCCCGTGTTTCGCTGTCCCCGTTCCCGGCAGCACACGCCTCCGTGAATAATTTATCGCAACAGACAGTCAGCACCTGGGCTGATTTTGAACGTCACACCCGCAGAATGGACTGGCTGTATTTCACGCAAAATGTGAATGCATCCGGTGAAAACAAAAAAGGCCGGTATAAATCAGCCTATCAGAAAGGGGGCAGCGAAGGTTTTCATGCTGTCCCCGCGACAGCGTTATGGAACGCCATCAATGCGCCGGATCCCCATGGCGTTCTGACCAACAGCGGCATACAGATACAGTCCTATGGCGGGCAAATCAATCAAGCTTCCGAAACCGCTGTCGGGGATTACTCCGCACTGGTGCAACGCGACTCGGTGCTGAAATGGCAACCCAGAGCCTACTGGTACGATACGCAAAACATGACCCCGGATGAGGCCCTGGCCCTGGATGATACCTGTGCCGTCTGGTTAAGAACGTTATACCGCGACGCCTTTCCGGCGGTGCTGCCAGGCCAGGTGGAGCCAGGGATCCCGGTCAACGATGATTTTGATGGCTGTTATTTCAACTACCCCGATCTTGATATGAAATATAAAAATGGCAATGCGAATGACAACGATGCGCTAAACCCGGACTGGCGCGCGATTTACTTTCCGCGGGGTAAAGAAGCGATACTCAGACAGGCGAAAACGCTGTGGGATCCGCTGAATATCTTGCGCCATGAGATGTCCGTCGAGCCTGAACATCCGCTCTGAATGACATCCGGCCCCGGGCCGGATGTTTTCTGGCACCACTGATCCCCTTGTTCTGATCTTCATTTCGGCACTATGCAACAGATTTTACGTTCGTGCGGAAGATGTTGGCGAATGGCGTCAGGAACAGCACCAGCGCCCCCAGTAATAATAATTCATCCTTGATAAGGAACTGCCCGGTACGGCCGATAAACGGGAAGCCGTAACCCGATTGCCAGCCGGGTAAGCTGAGCAGGAAGGTGTTGGTCAGCAGATAGGTACAGATCGCCGCCAGGAAACCCAGACGCGCAATATTCGGACGCCATGGCCAGAACAACATCAGTGCCGCTGTGCCCAGTTCAGTCAGCCCGATAACAATGGAGGCCTGTTGAATGGTGCAGAAGTTATACAGCCAGGAGAAGAACGGGCTCGTTTTCATCAGATGGCTGACACCTGTCGCTTCCACGGCAGTAAATTTCATGCCCCCTATCCACAACAACACCAGCAGTTGCCCCAGCCACAGGCCCAGTACCGCAGTGCGATACAGACGCGCATGACGCTGAAAGGCAAAAATCCCCAGCCCTAACGCCGCGATACCCAGATGTTTGAGCAGCGTTTGTCCGCCGCCAATCACCGGGAAACCGTTGTAAACGTCAGTGTGCTGGTACATCGGCTTGCCAATCAACAAGAACAGTGCGGAGAACCAGAACAGCGCCGCCGCCAGTCCGGCATAGCGCCGAACCGTCTCATGAGGGACCAGCAACATCAGGCCAATCGCGACCTCAAGCGCGCCGACGCCGATACTCACGGAATGGGCCATGGAGGCCGCTGGCAACCAGTCATACTGCGCCAGCAAGGCGGCCATGGTGTCGGTCATAAAGGGCCAGAAGCGCATAGCGCCAAACCACATCATCACCACACCCAGCAAAACAGAGATGAGTCGCCAGACGGATTGGCCCGCGACCGGTAATTCACGTTCGTTCATAAAATTTCCTTTTAACTCAAAATTGAAGTGCGGACTATTTACTGACCAGTGACATACGCCGGCGGCAATATTCACTGCGGGCATCAGCCCAGACCCGGTTGGTTTCGTCTACCGCCAGTGAGGACGCGGTCGTCCACAGTCCATATGCCTGCCGGTAATTGCGCAGCCGCTCTTCAGCACGCGCTTCATCAGCGACCAGGTGATACGCGCTTCGCTTATTTTTGGGTTTCATAATGCATTTTCCTTTGCACCCGGGATGTCAATATCCCGGTAATAATGATGACAATGTCCATAGAGCCGTTACAGCGTGAAGTGGAGTTTATCCGGATGCTCTGTGGTGCCTGAGGCAGGAGGGTTATGGTGTTTCGACTTGCTGTTTAATCAGGGTATAACGGTTAAGTAGCTGTTCCAGATGCTGTTCCGTCTGCGAAACCAGCGCCGGGGCAACGTAGTACCCTGTGGCGTCTGGCTCAGTAAGTATAATTGCTCCTCCGCAGGAACTGACCTCCCAAAGTTCTGAGTTATCGCAAACACCATTGATTTCAGCTCCGAGCCAGTCAGGTATTTTCCCTTGCGTTCATCCAGCTCATTGAGACGGCGGGTCATCTCATTTAAGCCTTCCATCCCCTGATGCCAGCCGGAGAGCGCCTCGGGAGGCAAAGCATTTCCGGCGATACGCTGCTGCCACTGCGCTTTTAGTCTGTCGCGCTCTTCAGGTGCAGCCTTTGCGGCCAGCGCAAAGCCGTAGTCCTGCAGCCAGACGGGTGACTGTTGCCCCAGCGCGGTCAGCGCAGCGTCG
This sequence comes from Buttiauxella selenatireducens, assembly GCF_031432975.1. Classification (GTDB taxonomy): domain Bacteria; phylum Pseudomonadota; class Gammaproteobacteria; order Enterobacterales; family Enterobacteriaceae; genus Buttiauxella; species Buttiauxella selenatireducens. Next base: position 2,980,364 of record NZ_CP133838.1, read on the forward strand.
TTTGCCACCACGGGCAGCGTATTATCAGCCGGATGCAGCGTGTGCCAGCCCCACAGCGCCAGCGCGCCGACCACCAGCGCCGAGACGACCCCAGCGGCAAAAACCGGCCAGCGCTTCGGCGACGGCAGCGTTTCGCGCACCACTTCCACCTTCACTTCCGGCTCCGGGCGTATCACATACACCTGACGGCTGACGGGTGGCGGGGCATCCAGCGTAGACGGCGAAATCAGCGCCTGCGGCGGCAACGCGATGGCCGCCGTTGCCTCTTCCGGTGACGCGCTGTTTTCCAGCCGGACCAGCGCATTGTGCACCTGTTGCATCAGCGGCGCAGTCTGGCAGGCATGTTTCAGCGCCTGACGGGTCAGCACATCGTCGAGCATCGCCAGCAGATTTTCCGCCTGCATCAGCGAAGGGACATCGCTGTGGCTCAGGGAAAAGGTACGGAACGTTGTCTGCAAGCGCTGAAACAGGCCATTGAGGATTTCAGCCCGCGCGTGCACCGGCTGCGGCCAGAGCTGCGCCCACTGATAGTTCAGCAGCGCGTTGAGTATCGCCAGCCCCTCGTTCATCCCACTGACGCGGGCCAGATGGCAACGCGCCAGGGTGTACCAGGCACCTGTCTGCAACTCCACGCCATTACGTTCGAACAGCGAGAGCGACAGTGCTTCCGCCTGTTTCCAGTCCACATCCGGGCGTGCCGGATGTGAGAGTTTCGCCATCTCTTCGCGCAGGGCGATAAAGTCCGCGAGCGTGCGCGGGTCACTGCCGGTTTTTACCGGGCGAGGTTGTACGTCGTGCATAATGGGACTCATCGTCAGAGTAGAAAAACTGGTCGCGTGTTACCTAAAAATGGCAAACGAGGATGAACAGGGTGAGTTACCAGCGGCCCGATGCACCACCGCCTCCGCTACTCCCTCCTCCCCCGCTGAATCCGCCACCGCTGCCGCCTCTTCTGCTAAATCCACCTCCTGAACGACCCGAACCACTGCTGCCACCGCCCCTGCCTCCGCCTGAACGACCACCCCGCGTCATACCGACATAGAGCACCAGGCAAACCAGAAAGGTGATACCCGTTATGACAACATCGCGGCTAATCACCAGCACGGCAGCGGCCACCATCAGGCTACTGAAGAGCGATCGCTTAAAAGGACTAAACTTGCGGAAAAACAGCGCTGGCACTATTGGCATCAGCATAAACCCGCCGAATAACCATGCGCCTATAGACTCAACGCCACTCCCCGTTGAGTCCGAGGTCTCCCCGACATCAGCATAGGATGCGGCAAATGCCGGATCCGTCGACATCTGAATGAGCGCGTCCACGCCCGACTCGATCCCTCCGGCATAATCGTCCCGTTTAAAATACGGCACGATGTCACGGTTGATCACCTGACTTGCCTGCAAATCCGTCACGGTGCCCTCCAACCCGTACCCCACTTCAATACGTAGCGTGTGGTCAGCTTTTGCCACAATCAACAGCAAACCGTCATCACGCTTTTTATCGCCGAGCTTCCAGCTGTCGAACACACGGGTCGCATACTGCTCAATCGTCTCATCCCCGGTTGTATTCACCATTATAATGGCCAACTGATGGCCCGAGTCCTGCTCATACTGGCTCAGACGTTGCTCGAGAGATGCGCTCACTTCCGCTGACAGGGTACCCGTGGTATCCATGACGCGCTGATGCAGATCCGGAACCGTGATCTGATCAGCCCCAGCAGAAAACGAAAACAAAAGAGCCAGTGCAACCCACATCAGGCGCTTCATTGCTGCACCGGACGCGGAGTTGAAAAATCAACCGTCGGGGCAGTCGTCACTTTTGCCATATCATTTGGCTGGAAATTTTGTTTCCTTTCGTAGCCCATGATCCGGGCGAGGATCACCCCAGGGAACTGGCGAATTTGCAGGTTATATTCCTGCACCGCCAGCACATAGCGATGACGCGCCACCGCGATACGGTTTTCCGTCCCTTCCAGCTGAACCATCAGGTTGGTGAACATCGTATCGGCTTTCAGCTCCGGGTAGCGTTCACTGATGACCAACAGGCGGGAGAGAGCTGAACTTAGCTCCTGCTGCGAGCGTTGGTAAGCCTGCATATCCTGTGCGTTTTCTGGCGCATGTTGCCCCTGACTGACGCTGCCAATTCTTGCCCGGGCATCCGCAATATCTTTAAAAACAGACTCTTCATGGCTGGCGTAGCCTTTCACTGTGGCCACCAGGCTCGGGATAAGATCAGCCCGACGCTGGTACTGGTTGAGAACTTCCGACCACTGCGCATCGACCGCTTCATCGCTGGCCTGGATATCGTTATAGCCACAGCCGGACAAGAACAGCACACTGGCACACACCGTCAGCCACTGGAAAAATCGAATCATCAAAGCAACATCCTTTTATTAAAAACAGGTATATAGGGGGGTAAAGTCAGCGGGCCAACACAGGTTTCAGGTGAAATGAAACCGGACCAGATGGAAAAACACCGGCGCGGCAAAACAGAGGGAATCAATCCTGTCCATCATGCCGCCATGGCCTTCAATCATGGCGCCAAAATCTTTTACGCCACGGTCACGTTTAATGGCAGACATGCACAGCCCGCCCGCGAATCCCAGCAGAGTTATCACCAGAGAAATCAGAGCCGCCTGCCACGGAGCAAAAGGCGTTACCCACCAGAGCAGCGTGCCGACAAGCGTTGCCGAGGCAATGCCACCGACAAATCCTTCAATGGTTTTATTGGGACTCAGACGAGGTGCGATGGGCCGTTTCCCCATCAGTTTGCCGAAGACATACTGCAAAACATCCGATATCTGTACGACAATCATCAGGAACAGCAGTAGCTTAATATTCTGATGTTCATACCCCGGGATCGGCAGCATCAGTAAGGCCGGTGCGTAGCTGATGCAATACACCGCAATCATCATGCTCCACTGTATTTTGGCGCTTCGCTCGAGGAAGTTATGCGAATCTCCGGCCAGAGCCATTCGGGTCGGAATAAATAAGAACGCATACACCGGAATAAAAATGGCGAAGATACCGTACCACTGCATGCCGACCAGTAAATATTGCACCGGAAGGATAATGAAGAAACACCAGAAGAGTGCTTCATGATCTCCACGTCGGGTGGGGGTCAGCGTGACGCACTCCCTTAAAGCCAACAGTGACATTATCGCGAACAGCAATGTTGACCCAATGGGTCCAAACCACATCGCCGCCACCGACAGCAGACACATCATCCACCAGGCACGAATGCGGGCATTGAGGTTCACAATAACCGGCGTTCTGCCTTTGGCTTTTTCAATAATGAACCCAGTGATGCTGGCAAAGACCAGTAACCCAAATAATCCCGCCAGCAGATAGACCAGCGCCTTGTCCTGAAAATTCATGATTTAAGTTCCTCGAGTGCTTCCCTGGCGCGTTGCAAAAATGCGGTTTTTTCTTCACCTTCCTGCGGCGAACAGATGGGTTCACCAAAAGTGGCGGAACACAATACCGGCACCACCAGACGGGAACCTTTTGGCAGAACACGATTCAGATTTTCAAGATAGACAGGCACCAGTTGTGCATCGGGATTCATCCGAGCCAGATGCCAGAGACCACTTTTGAACGTTGAAATTTCGTCGCCATTTCCCCGAGTCCCCTCAGGGAAAATAATCAGCGACTGTGCTTTTTTCAGCGCTTCACTCATCAGTGCCAGTGCGTTATTGGGCTGGCTCCCTTGCTCTGCGGAAGGGATACGCTTAATCAGCACGGTATTAAAAATACGCCGGGCGATATAGCGACGCAGTTTCGTTGCCAGCCAGTAATCCGCAGCGGCAACCGGACGAACAGCAGGTCGCAACTGAGCAGGCATGCTGGCCCAAATCACGATGCCATCAAGATGGCTGGTGTGATTGGCATAATAAATTCTGACCTGGCTCTTATCCGGTACGGGGACAAGCCAACGGGCACGCACGCCCGTGAGCAAACGGCAGACACGAATCAGACATCCTGCCACCAGTCGACTATCCAGGCTTGGCTTCACAACATTACTCATCTGTTTTCTCCTGTGTCACCGCGTTCTGATGCAACTCATCCAGAATGCGTTTACCACGCCTCCAGCAGGTGAAAAGCGAACCAAGGCTAATGACCGCCAGACACAGGAAAAGCAGTTTTTGCCCGTAGTACGCCGGCAGAAAAAGCGCCAGCAGCGTGCAACCGCACAGTAATGCCATCCGATGCTGCTTCGCCATCGGCCCTAAAAAGTGCTGGCGAAGACCACAGGTTCCTCCGAGTAGGCGCAGATATGCGGTCATCAGCGCCAGCAATGCCGCAATCCAGCCCAGTGTTCCGGCGAACGGGAGTTCATTCAGGCCATACCCAACGCCAACGAAAATCAGCGTATCGGACAGCCTGTCCGGAAGTTCGTTGTAGACCGGCCCGGCGGGTGTCGCCAGCCCTCCTTCAACGGCCACCATGCCATCCAGCAGATTGCAAATAAGTCGCCCCTGAATCAAAGCCGCCGCCAGCAGCAACAGGCCGTCTCTGATGAACCAGGATGAAAAATTAAAGGCCAGTACAAAGCACAGGCCGGAAAGCAGCGCGCATCCGGAACTGGCCAGTGAAATCTGGTTTGGCGTGATGCCCTTGTTTTTTAGCCACAGTGCACTTTTTTTTGCCCACGGTTTATCGCGAGTCGCGATGGGGCGGCGATCGTTAATATTTACTGCCATAAGTTCTGTACTCGTTGCGGGTAGGATTGGTACTGGTGCCTTACAGCCAGTCTTCCATCGATTCCTGGCTGACACAGCCCATTACATCCGGGTATTAATGTAGCTCTGCTGTTTAAGGTGTCGCATCAGCACCCTTCCCTCTGGCATAAACGCCGTGCCGTAGCGCACCAGACCAACACCTTTTAATTCCGCATCAATCGCGTATTCGAGATGTCCCGGTTCGCTTTGTGGCAACAAAATGATGTTCAGACTTTTCAGGCGTGGTTCGTATTTCAGCAGCGTGCCTGAAAGCATGGTCAGCAGGGAATGCGCGGTGCCGGGCATTCCCTGCAGGATTTTGCTCATATCCGGCAGACCGTAATCCGGAAGATGGCTGAGGCTTCCCGCCCGGCAGTTGAGAATACGCTGCATGTTATCGAGCACCGACATAATGACCTGATTCTCTTCGCTGATGTCGCGCAGCTCGAGGCCTCCGGCGAAATTACCGGTCAGCATTTCGTAGACAGAAGGTTGTGCCATCTCATTTATCCTTCAGGGGCAGCAAGGTCATCCCCTGATTATTGAGCTCAATCTGGCGGGCCTTATCCGGGTCGAGATCGTCACGGCTCAGCACCAGTCGCCAGGTGTTATTGGTGACATCAGGTGCCAGAAACAGCCCTGCCACTGCCACATACTGGGCTGTCTCATCCAGAGGTACATCGATGCTGACGGCACCGCCCGGACGAATACGAATATCTTTCTCCGCCACCAGGTCAGCTTTAATCGCCTGGCTGTCATCAGCAAACAGCGACGGATAATCCGTACCGTCAAACACCTTGCGGTCTTTGAGTTGGTAGATGCGCACCACCGTCGCCAGCGGCGCACCGTTCGCATTGTTGTTCACCGCATCGCGCGCCTGAATATCCAGATGCAGCGTTTTTACCTGCTTGTAGAAAATAGATTTCGTCACCGCGACGGTGCTGTCGGTCACTTTCTGGGTCAGCCCGCAACCGCTCAGGGTTGCCGTGATGGCCAGCGCCAACAGGGTGTAACAAGTTTTACCAGCGATAGTCGCCATGTTCATCGGTCTCCCTCCGGTGAAGATTTTCCTGAACGCGCTGCCAGCGGCCCAGGTTAATCGTAATAAGTTCATCGTTATTTTTGGTAGTGGCAACCGCGCGCTGCGTGCGCATTACCGCGGTCCGCCCCAGCAGCACGCCGCTGTCTTGCGGCTGGCAGGAAAGCTGTGCATCCGGTAGCAGGCTGCGTAAAACTGAAAGTTGCAGGCGCACATGCAGGCGCGAGCCGAGGTAAACATGCAGTAAGGCCAGCAAATCGGTATGCAGTTGCCCGCCGGGCAGCCACTCGCGGGCTTCATCTGCATTGTTGGTTTTCAGGCTCAGTAATATCTGGCTGTTCACATCCACCGCGTGGGTGCCCATCACCGGGCTGCTGCGCATGCTGACGGGCTGGCGCGCGCTCATGGCCAGTGGGTTACGTAGCGGGATACGCAGTTTGTCGTGCGCAATGACAACAGCCAGCGTATCCGGTGCCAGAAGCTGAACCAGCGCCACCACACCTTCGCTGGTGCGCGTCGGCAGGCGCATCATGCTGGTCAGCGCCAGGAAACGGGAAACCGGCGTGGCAATATGCGTAGCACTCCCCTCAATCCCAAGACCGCACAGACTCAGCAGATATTTCGAGGTTCTGTCCGTACCGCCTGGTGCAAAGGTGGCGGGATACGAATACTTGCGCCAGATGCGGTAGTACTGGGTGATCATCCGGTGATTAAAAATATCCAGAAAATCACTAACCGCTTCGTACCCCTCCCGGCGCTGGGTGATGTCGTCGATATAGGCCGTCGGCAGCGGCGATTCCACACCGTACAGGCCCATAAAGGTGGTGCGAATGGTCGGCGGCAGGTGCGGCTGGTCCGGGAATTCCACCCGTTTAAACTCGCTGGCCGGAAACCCCATCCCCGGATGAGGACGAAAACGCACCGGATCATGTTTGACCTGCCAGTGGCTGCCCAGTGCGGGCGCGTCCGGCTGGCTCTGCTCGAGCAACTGACAGAAGCGATAAAACTGCGTGTACGGCAGCTTATCGCGCATCTGCTCAATTAGCCGGGCAGACGCTGATTGTGGTTCTCTTTCCATCGGATACATTTGCCTTCGGGCTGAACGATTAGGGTGAGTTGGTTAAACAGGTGAATATCGGCATACAGCGCCAGGAAACGGTTGAGCATTTCGCCGAACAGGTGAATATCCCCTTCGCCGGTAAAGCCATTGCCGTCAATCGTCACTTCCATATCAATACCGCGCAGCAAAAAGCCCTTCTCGAAACGCTGCACCTGGTGATGGCGCACTTCAAGGATGGCGTCCAGACGGCGGTTATTCAGCTCATCACCCTGCCAGTTGTACAGCTCCAGCGTGCCGCGCAGGACTTCCGCGCTACTCATCAGATTGAGGTAGCTGGAACCGAGGTGGCTCAGCACCCGCCACTGAAAACGGTCTTCCGCAGGGGGATAGGCGGGCAGCGTCGGTTTACACAGGTTGCGCACTTTGAGTGGCGTCTGCAGCACCGCTTCGCAGTGGTCGAGCAGTGTGCTTTGCAGCGCCTTGCGCGGTAACTGGCCGTTGGTCCCGGTGATTTTCAGCGACACCGCCTCGCGCACAAACTCACGATCGGCTTCCCACTGCACGCCTCCGAGGATAAGCCAGGTATCATGCAGTCCGGTCACTCCGCGCTTGACGCGGGTATGGAAGTAACGCTCCGGCGCATGACGGCGCTGCATCCCGCCCCGATGGCGGAAACTGGTAAACGGTACGTAGGAAGCTTCCGACGTGCGGCTCGAACCGGTCACCGAATCCACCGAATAAATCTCGGTATGCCCGTCCTGCAAACGACGCGGACGCAACAGGTATTCGCTTTCCAGCCCGTTAATAATCAGCGGGTCGGCTTCCATGGAGAACAGGTTGATGACGGGGACACAGTGCAGATGCAGCACATCGTCGGTCACCGGTAAATCACCAGGCCACTGGCTGTTCAGCACCACTTCAATATCGAACCACTCAATGCCCGCAGGCAAGGTGATGTTCTCCAGCCCGTTGAGGTTCACAAACATAAACTTCTCGCGGAAGGTGAAATACTCCAGCAGTAACTGGTAACCGCTGAACGCACTCTCCCCTTTCGGCCACAGCAGATCTTCATCGGTAAAACCGCCCGGTGAGAACCAGCCATCGAGCCGAATGCGGTCAATCTGCCCCGGCAGACGCAGATACAGTGCCGCCTGGCGACGGGTCAGTGCTAAATGCAACGCGCTGCTGACCGGCGCATCGCCCGCCAGATAAAAGCTCAGGCGTTTCAAATCCACCTGCGCCCAGTCCGCCTGCGAACTGCACGCCAGCCGCAGACGCAGCACCGAACGCCCGTCCGGCTCGGTCGCCATCACCACTTTGGCGACTTCAAGCGGGTTGAGCACCATATCGCGCGTGGTGCGGTACTGGCAGACGGTATTTTTCGGCCCGACAGGACGGGAAAACACTTCCATCTCCGCAGGGACCACTTCGGCGATTTTCATCGCCGGAACATCCGGGGAGAGCGCCACAATCGACAACGACGGAATGGTGCGCAGATAGTGCGGCCACAGCATGCTCACCAGCCCTTCGGTGAACTCCGGCAGGTCGTCATCAATCTTTTCGCGCAGCCGCCCCATTGAGAAGGCAAAACCTTCAAAGATGCGCTCTACATAAGGGTCCGGTGTGCCGGGTTTATCGAGGTCTAACATCGCCGCCCTATCGGGATGCGTCTGAGCAAACTCTTTTCCCGCCTCGCGCAGATAGCGCAATTCGGTGTCGTAATAACGCAGGGTTAAGTCTTTCATATTTTCCATTCGATGCAACGAAGTTCGATCGTTTGAATACAACCGTAAAAGAATCGGCCTTGTGTTTTTAGAATACGATTAGCGTTTAATAAAAACTGAATGATTAACATACCGAGGGAATATATGGGTTCATCACCCATATATTTTTTGCAGCACACTGATATTTAGTTTATTTTCCACTTACTCTGGCAATCGCGTTATCATAAACAGGATTCTGTTTTTCACTTTTCGCGGCTTTATAATAAATCAGGGCATCTGCATATTGATTTGCGGCTTCGTAAATCTTACCGATATTGTAATTAGCGCCTGCACGAATGGTATTAGCTCCATTACCCGAAGCCAGTGCAATAGCCTTACGGTTTGCCCAGATAGCTTCCGCCGTACGTCCTGCTTTCTGATAGACCAGCCCCAGATTGCCGTAAGCCTTACCGTTTTCCGGATAGTTATTGACTGCATCCGTAAACAAGTTAATGGCTGCATCATATTGTTTATTATTATAAGCGGCCTCCCCCTGAAGATTCAGCGCTTTTGAAATATTAATACTCTCATTATTCCAGGTTTGCGCATCAATAGCCGCACTGTTACTCAGCAAGGGTTGTAATTCGCCAGCCATATCATCGGCATCTAACGTGGTGCCTTTCACGTTATTAATATCTTCAATATCACCATTTTTATTCACCCGAAACACTGTCCACAGATTTCCGGCTTTCCCGGTCGGGATATAATAGGTTCGAACTAATGATTCACCAACATACACAAACACTTTTGCCTGGCTGGCAGAAAGGTTCATTGTGCCTGGCTGTTCACGGTCACTAAAATCATGGACCGCATAAATATAAGATTGCCCGTTTTCACGCTTAGTGAGCGTAATGGTTTCAGGCCCATAGCTGTCAATATCGTCAACATCCAGGTTACCGTTACGCCCTTCTTTATGACTAAAGAACAAGTGGTTTCCCGGATAAACCATGTGTGAGTCAAGATCGGAAGGCGTGCGCCCCCAACTTAAAACAACACGCATACTATCCAGCCCTTTCATGGCAGGACTTAATGCATAACTCATCCCATTACATGGACACTTTGCTACCAGAGTGGAATAACCTTCCTTTTTAATCAGCACCAAATTATCGCTGGTATCAGAATAAGGCGTATCAATACTCGCTTTTCCTGCTGTATCGCTTGTAGCCGTGAGTGATTGTTCGCCATTACGTTGAATAACAACCTGGGCCTGGGAGATTTTCTGGTCTTTTATTGTGGCACTCAATACTTCAATGCTGGTCTGATTTGCGTAGGTGATGAAAGACGTTGCCAGAGAAACTGACAACAGACTAAAATTTAATACCTTTTTCATTTATTCCCTCAGTTAATAACGTATTTCTTGTTTTCATTAATAATTGGAGCTGGTAGCGGTCTGCCGGTTTCCGGGTTGAGCTGTTTGTCTTTAGCCAGTTGTTCAATCAGGGCTTCGCTCGGCTTCGGGGGCTCAACATTGGCCTCGCGTGCTTCCAGCCACTTCAGCTTACCGTCCCAGGCGGGCAGCGGGGCGGGGGGCAGCGGGACGATATCGTTAATTTCGGGGACCGCTGGATGGGCGTAGGAGTAATTTGCCAAGACTTTCCAGATAGCTTTGTAGCGACGAGCGCGCTCAGGGTCTTTCTGCAGACCAAGATAGTTCAATCTATCTGTAGGGGCAGGTCCATCAAACCCACTCTCTAAAAAGCTAGCTGAACTCGAATCACCCGCCGCAACTCCCAGTTGGAACGCTTCAATCGCCTCCTGATATTGCCCCGTAATGCTTAAAGCAACACCTAAGGCGCTGGCTGCATCACCATCCCTCTGTTCAGCAGCACAGCGGCGCATCTGCCGGGAAATATCTGGTGCCATATCAGCAGGGGCTAACTTTTCCCCAACATAAGCCTGGGCTTGGGCATTCCCTTCATCCGCAGCTTTGCGGTAGTAGCGCAAGGCCATTTCAGAGTCCTGCTGCAAACCGGCAGCCCCATGTTCAAGATAAATGGCAATAAAGTAATAGCCAGTAGGCACCTTCGCATAAATCAGCTGCTGGCTCATACGCAGGCGCTCCGGGCGGCTAAGTGAAAACTGTCCACGCATGGCACCATTCTGCAGGTTGATGCTGGCTTTATAGTGACCGTTGGCCGCGGCAATGCGGTATAGCCGCTCAGTTTGCGTATCTACCGCCTTATCTTCCTTAAGCTGGTTTTTCACCTGCAGCCAGCGGGCATATTTGAACAACTCATCCGAGTCAGTTGAAGGGGCAGGAATGGTTTCGTGTTTGCAGGTAAAGGCCAGACGGGCATTGATAGTGGAAAGCGGGTCCATCGCCGCACTTTTATTGACTGGCGTCGGGGCTTTTCCCTGATCGCAGCCTGCCAGCAGCAGACAGGAGAGCAGCAGTAACCGGTACATCCCTGGAGCTTTGTTAAACAGGTTCATCTTCTGCATTCCTTGCTTTGTGTCCGTTGAGAGTGACTGCTGCTGGCCTGCCGTGGAGTGGAATTACACCTCGCCTAAGAATCGCCAGTCGACATTCTGTTCCTGCTGATAATGTTTGTCGCTGAAAGGCCACGGACGCGGGCGATAAAAGTCCACGACATCAGTGGGCATAATGTCGCCCTCTTTGAGCGTCAGAATAGCGTTCTGGCTGATGCCGTCATGAGGCAGCCATGCAATCTGCCAGTAGCCACTTTTCGGGCAGGGTTCACCGGTTTTACACAGCAGGGTCATAGCACTTTTATCAAAGTCCGGTGAGGTTGGCAGCGGCCTGCCGGTTTCAGGATTGAGCTGTTTGTCTTTAGCCAGTTGCACAATCAGGGCTTCGCTGGGTTTTGGTGGTGCTATATTTGCATCATCGGCTTCGACCCACTTCAGTTTGCCATCCCAGGCTGGTAATGGGGCGGGTGGCAGCGGGACGATATCGCTGATTTCAGGGACTTTAGGACTGGCATAAGAGGCTCTGCTCAGTACATCGCCGATTTGTTCATAACGACGGGCGCGCTCAGGATCTTTCTGCTGACCCAGATAGTAAATACTTTCGGATTCCGGCCCACCAAATCCTTTTTCTAGAGCATAGGCCGATGTTTCATCACCAGCAGCCACCCCAAGTTGAAATGCCTCAAGAGCTTCCTGATATTGTGCCCGGTTCTTCAGGTTGATCCCCAAAGCCTTTGCTGCCTCTCCCTCACCCTGCTCGGCAGCGCAATGCCGCATCTGTCGGGCAACATCAGGTGCCATATCGGCCGGAGACAACTTCTTGCCAACGTAAGCCTGGGCTTGAGGGTTTCCTTCATCCGCTGCTTTGCGGTAGTAACGCAATGCCATGTCCGGATTTTGCTGTAGCCCAGCCGCGCCACGTTCGAGATAGATAGCGATAAAGTAGTAACCGGTCGCCACTTTCGCATCTATCAGTTGTTGGCTCATTCGCAGACGTTCGTCTGAACTGAGATTGAACTGGCCACGTATCGCACCATTTTGCAGGTTGATGCTGGCTTTAACATGCCCATTTGTCGCTGCGATGCGGTATAAACGCTCGGTTTGAGCATCTACTGTTTTGTCCTGCTTAAGCAGATTATTTTTCTGTAACCAGCGGGCGTATTTAAACAACACATCCGAATCGGCAGAAGCCTCCGGAATGGTTTCATGTTTGCAGGTAAAGGCCAGTTTGGCATTTATGTCTCTGAGTGAATCCATGGGCACATCCTTTTTTACGGCATTCAGAGCGCTGCTCTGGTCACAAGCCACCAGCAGCAGGCAGGATAACAATAATAAATTGCGCATCAGTCCAGATCCGTCAGTGTGACTGGGTTATAGAGAAACTTAATCAGTGATGCTTTGGGCGCATCTTTTTTTGTCCCCTGAAGATCTTCATTGTCACCAAGAAGATACTCCCAGGCTTTGAACGCCTTATCAGGTTCATCCTGTACACCTATCCCATTGGTATGCAAATTCCAAAGTCGCTGGCGCAATGCTTTAGTTACATCGGCCCATTCGTGGGCAATATTCATTTCGCTGTCGACCTGCATACTGCGGGTATTGATATTGGCTGAACCATGAGTGGTGAATACGTCGTTAATAATCATCAATTTTGAGTGAATATAGACTGGCATCCAGTCATTCTCAGGAGAGTCAGGCGCGACAAGAGAGCAGATATGGACTTTCAGGCCTGTAATATTTACCTCTGCAATTTTACTGTCCTCTATATCGTTTATTTCTTTGATAATTTCTGCTTCTCGTGACCTGTTATTAGGGTTCATGGGGTCGTAATAAACGGTCGGTAACTGGTTCAAAACTTCTGCAATTTTAAGCTGCTTGGTCACATTAGGAATGGTATCTGCACGGCCAAGACTTTCGAGCATACGTTGTGTATTCACGGTTCCAGCCCCGATGCCTTCATCCGTTACATTAGTCACAACAAACAGATGAACATAGCCATGTTTTTTAGGGTCACGCCCGTTTTCGAATAGTGTTGAAACGTGTTTCTTAATCGCTTCAGCCAGTGGCGGCCAGCGGAAATACTGGTTTTCGATATAAATAAATTGCGTGACATTTTTCACTGTTTTCAGGTAAAGCTTTTCGATATCACGCTTTCCCTCTTGCACCTGAGTTCGTAGAAGCTGCGCCATTAAGGGTGTACCTAAGTCGGCTCGTGGTTTGAGCTGTTTAGCGACTTCTTTGGCGTTGCGCATTGTGAGTAAATCTTGTCCGGTTGCCCTCCGCCATGCAGTCGCGAAATTCTCATGCAGGTGTTCGAGAATCGGCCCTGTCACCCGGCTGGACATATCCTGCCGTGGAAGCTTGCCGCGTGGCCCTAAATTGGGTGCCCATCGGTCATCACTGGTGCCAGGCCGCTTCTGTGACGAGTGTCCATCCGTATCCCAATATTCGTCGAGCATGTTATGCCCCATCACGAAACCGACGGCATCTTCTGGTAATTCATAGTCAACCAGTACAGTTTTTTGGTGGTGAGTTACAGTACCTGCCATCGTCGAAATGGCAGAAACGCTGAGATTTGGATCCGCACTTTGGTAGGCGGTTTGGTACGCTATCTCTGCCCGATTTTTTGGATTAAAGCCCCGACCAGCAAATACTGGCGTTTCGGTTAGAAGTTTATTAATCGCAATTTCATCGCGAGTCTCCTTACCTCCGAGGATATTCATTCCCGCACTACTCACGCCTTGCAGTTTACTTTCGTAGGAGTGTTCTCTATACCATTTCCGGTCGAAAGCATATTGCTCATCTGTGGAAGTTTGCCCAGCCTTATCTTTAATGCTGATGGGCCCCTTCCCAGGCAAATTAGCCTCACCAGCAAAACCAGATGAGTTCAGGGGCATTTCCCACCCCAGAACACGAACCTGTACTCCTTTCTCTTTTGCTATATTTTTCAGCAACTCACCAATACATGGCTCTTTACCATCACGAATAAAGTACATCGAGGGTTGAAAACCCCAGCAGATGATATCGACGGTTTTCTTTGCCCTGGCGATGGCCTCATGCACGGCTCTGAAAGCTTCTTCGCCATTAACCAGCGGCATATAGGTCGCCTGCGTGGGGTGATATTCAGTGTCCTGAACAAACCACGGAGGAGTGATTGTGCACTGGTCTGTATCGACAGTTGCGACGGGAGAAACAACGTCATGTTGGCTCATTAGCTCTCTTCCTTATCGCTGAGGCCTTTCAGGAGTTCATCATAGAGATTTCGGTGCTCGGTATGTGAGGCGGGTTGATTCACATCAGGACTGGTGTCAGAGGTATGATTCTGCAGCCCACGGTTAGCCATCTCTCCTTGCTCTGCATTGCGGTAAACGCTGACGACAGGGATCTGATAGTTGATGCCATTCGCCATTTCCATACGATAATGTTTGGTCGTTGTCTGATGCTCAATGTCCAGATGGCCGGTTTTGTCCAGCACACCTTTCTGGAACAGTGCTCCATCGGCATACAACGTATAAGGCATCCCCGCCCAGCTTGAATCAGGGGCGTTAGGCGCTTGTGGAACACTGATACGTAATGGCTGCGGGGCAACATTAGGATTGGCGACAAACATCTCACCGTTCGGCATTGGGGGCATAGATGGGTTTAAACTCGCGGGCCCCATCTTCTGCCAGTTAGCTGACTTGAACAGAATATTTTGCGGGTCGGCGATTTCAATGTTGCCGTCGCTGAGTTTGATGTATCCGCCGCCGCAATTTATTACCAACTCTGTCGCGGCTGTGATTTCCACCCTGCCTTCCACACTGGTGACAGTGATGTCTTTTTTAGCAATCACGTCCAGACCATCATCCTGCGCCTGGATTTCTACTTTCCCTTTTGCTGCAAACAACTTCATGCCCGTCTTACGCGCCAGCATGCTGATGGCTTCACCGGCGGCTACGGTAAAACGCTTCATCGCGCTGATGTCAGTGTTTTGCTGCGACATGATGCCTACGCTGGCACTGCCAGATGCCAGGCGAACGGCCTGTGGGCTGCTGATACTCACGCCCTGAGGGGCATTCAGCACTATTCCTGCCTTCACCAGTTCTTTCAGCGCCTCGTTCAGCATCTGTTGGCTCCCGGTATCTGAAGGGAGCGCCTCCGCAGTTTCTGCTGCGGATGAAAGACTTTTTGCAATACTCAGCGCACTTTCCAGTTGAGTAATCGCTTCCTTCATCCCCAGCATCATTCCACTGGCTGATGACTGCGTATCCGCTGTAATAAACACGCCCGCACCACCACGGATGGACAGCCATTTATCCGTTCTGAGCTCAGCACCTTCACCCCGCATAGCTCTTTCGGCATCCACATTGTGCCCAAGATTGAGCTGCGTCTTGCCGCCGTACTCGGTGCTGAGCTTGATGTGCTCCTCGCCGCGCTTATCTTCCAGGCGAATTTTGTTCAGCGCAGGTGTGCGGATCACGTTGCGGGTGTTGTTCTTTTCTGTGACGTGATCAACATGGCGCGAGTCGTGCAGCGCATGGGCGATATACGGGCGATCCGGGTCACCGTCGTGGAAGGCAATCGCCACTTCCGTGCCCTGGATCAGCGGGAAGTGGATACCATAAACGTCGCCGCCGTAAGGTTTGGCGAGGCGCACCGGCATGCTTTCCTGGCCCTGCGCTTTGTCGTCCTGGTCAGCATCAAATTTCACGCGATACAAACCAGAGGCATCCTGCCAGGCGTAGATGTCATTGGCTTTCGCGCTGGTGACGCGTGCCATCATCGTGCCGCTGACTTTCGGGCGAGGTTTGAGTGCCGGACGCCAGCACAGGGTTTCACTGAAGGGGATGGCAGACCACTGTGCTACTAATGCCGTTTTCCTGCTGGCACTGAAATGCATTCCGGTAATGACAATCCCGTTATCCAGGACTGTGGGCAGTGTTGGCACAATCGCCGTTTCAACGATCGTTAATACCTGACCGGGACTGAGATTCGCATCATTAGCAACGCCTGTGACCTGTATCTGCTTTGATAAAAAACGCTCATGATCCAGACGCGCCAGGAAGTTAGCGGTTTCTGCTGTTGGCTCACTTTTGCTACCGGTGTCCAGATGGCGAGGTTTGTAGTGATAGACCTCGCCATAGGTGATGCCATCACCATCGCCGCGCGTCACATCGGCTTTGGCGGACTGCAGGATCTTCTGGGCTTCGCGGTAGTTATAGTCTTTAGCGGTTACGCTCGCTTCAACCACATTGTGATGGACATTGATCCCCCAAACCGATTCGACACCAGAATCACTCATGCGCGACGGGCTGTTCAGTGGCAGGGTTTTACCGAATTCCCAGGCGCTTTGTTTGTCACCAAAATGCACAACTTCAGTCTGGGTGTCCGGCTGCAGAGTGAAGAAGTAAAATATCCCGACTTCAGAAAGTAGACGCTCGATAAAGGCCAGATCACTTTCCTGGTACTGGTTTATCTGCTCGCGTTTTGGGTAAGTTTGCTTGAGAGTAAATTCATATTCCCAGCCCTTGAAACCATGTTCATCAAGGATCTGCGCCACTACATCCGGCACCGATTTATTCACAAAGAAGCGGTGAGTTCGGAACTGTTTGCTCAGCAAGGCGAAGAAAGGCTCCAGCGTGATCTGGTATTTGGCCTCGTCGGCTGAACCTGAGATCCGGCGAAAACCGGTAATCACACCATGCACAACTTTCTGATCGACGAGACTTTGTAGCGTCCCCGTGCCCATCGTCAGGCTGGCGTTTTTACGCAGCAACTGGGTCGCGTCAATATCTTTATCGGCGCTGGTGAAAATCACAGAATAGCGATAAGTAGCGCTTAACCCCTCATTACCACTGAACTCCTCAACATCTAAAGCTGAAGTGCAGGAAGGAATATCAAGATGGTAGCGATTGAGGGTATTCGTCAGCAGGGAAGCAGCAACATCTTTCAGATTGTCAATCATATGAACATGTCCTTATTTGTTATGACCCACACAGCACCACCGCCCTGACCGGGTCGAGGCTGATTAATCCCGCCAGCAAGTTATCCATTTCGCCCTGAATACGCGGTTTATCGGACTCGGCGCGCGTCGCTTTCATTCGCAGCAGCTTCAGGCGGCGGGCTTTCACTTCAAACAGCAGCTCCGGCTCCCACTGCGTGAGGGTGATTTGGGCCGCGTTGCCATCCAGTTCATTCAGCAGATGCAGCGCCATGTCGTTTTTGCCGTACTGCTCGGCGACGCGCGCCATCAACAGGCGCAGCAGCCACTGGTGACGCGGGGTACGGGTGCCGGGGCGGTTCTGCAGCCAGTTGAGTGCGGCCTCAATCCCTTCGCTGTCGGCCTGGGCCAGCGCTTCCGGCTCCAGTTGCAGGATATCGTCGTCGCCTGCAGTGCTGGCAGGCGCGGCAGAGTTGTCGCTCCAGCCTGCGGACATCGTGACCTGCTGGTGTATCCAGTTCATCGTCACTTCATCGGCAAACGGCGTACCGTCGCTGAATGCCAGCCCTTCAAGGCCCGGCAGTCGCGCCAACAGACCATTCAGATCCTGCTTAATGATGTCTGCCCAGCCTTCGTATGGCGCACCGGCTTTGGTCAAGGCCTGATGAACATACCACTGCAAATCCAGCCACAGGTGGTTGACGCCCTGAGCAAACAGACTGTCGGTCTGTTCCAGCAATTCCAGCCAGCTTTGTTGCAGATACAGGCGTTTAAGCAAGGCGCGGTTTTCCGGTTTTGGCGGCGCCAGGCGCGTACGCCCGACGGCATCCAACGCAGGCAGCTCATGCAGAGTGTCAAGACGAATACTTTTCATCAGGTGATGCCCGGAAAGCCAGCCGTTCGGCTGGTCGTGCAGGTACTTCGCCAGCAACCTGGCCTGGTCAAGTAAATCTCGTCCCGAAGTGACTGCTTTCAACGATGGCGCATCGGCTGTCGACGTGTTGCTGACAGTGGGGGTGCCGCTGTTCTGTGGGATAACCGCATCCGGGCCGCCGGACTGCGCGAGGCGGTTTTCCAGCGCGGCGTACAGGCCACTGAACTGCGGGCGAGCCGCGTCATCCCAGCCAGTCACGCACTCTTCAATCAGTGCCAGTGCACCGGTGATACGCTCAAAGTCCGCTTTCACCACTTCCGGGTAGAGCGACAGGCTGTCCAGCACACGGCTGCCCGCCAGCCATTCCAGCGCCAGTTTGCGGCTGTTGGCACGCTGCGGATGCAAAGCATCCCCGAAGCGCTGCAGCAGCCCGGCAAGCAAAGTCAACCCTTCTGCCAGGCCGCTTTCACCGTCGGTATGCAGCCGCGCCCAGATGTAATAGGTGGCAACGCGTACATCCTTGCAGGTGGTGGTGAGCAGCTTTTCGGACAGCTCGCAGACCCGTGCCGTATCAGCACCGGAGAGCTTGTTGACCTCCTCGCGCATCTGCTGGAAGTGGTCGTCATAGCCAGGATCTTCCCCGACCGGGAGAGTTTCGGAAACGGGCGTCAGCCATTTCTCCCACAACGGAATGTGCAACTGCGCCTGTTGTGCCAGTGTCGTCTGCTCGGCATGGCAGGCATTGAGTAACGTGTTCAGCGTGGCCATCAGTTGTCACCCCCGAATTCAGTGTCTGCGGTCTGTACGGCAGTAACGGAGGCTCGTGCATCAACACTGAATATCTGTGCCGGCAACGTGAAGTTACGCAATTTCAGCAGCGCCAGCGGGCCTTCCCCGGCTTCGGTACGCAGGGTGTAGTTGAGGGGCCGTCCGTCCTGCGCTTTCCAGGTGAGACTGAAGCTGCTGTTCACTCCCGGATTTGGAGTCACAGACGCTTTATCCAGCAGACGAATTAAGCCCCACGCTCCCGGCAGATCCGCATACTGGCGGGTACCCGCCTGGGTGCTTATCCAGCTCAGGCTCGCCCCTGGCGCTTCGGTATCGTGCGGCCAGGTGAAACGTTTCCAGGCAGGAAGCTGGTTGTAGTAGCTAAGTTTCTGGCTGTCGACCACCAGGTCCGTCTGCATCACGTCTTTGGCCGTGCCCGGGCGAAGCTCAAAGCGCATCCCCGCTTCACCGTCGGTGAATACCACATCGGACAGGTAACTCAGGGTATCGACCGCTTTGAGGAATGCCGGGCTGAAGGTCAGCCCCTGGGCATTGATGCTGTCCGGCACCCAGTGGCTACCCTCTTTATGCAACACACCATTGAGACGCGTCTGCAGGAAACGAGTGATTCGCCCGCTGTCGCTGTTAAGGTAACGCGCCAGTAACGGCAGGGAGACTTCACTGCTGGTATCTTTTAGCGGATAGCGCCCGCCGAAGGTGCTGTTCCAGTCATCCACAATGGCCGCCTGCCACTGGGCATTCAGGCTTTCGGCGGCAGGGGTTAACACCTGCTGCCAGGCCTGCTCCATCGGCTGAACAAAGACCGTCTGCCCGAAGCCACTCCACTCCTGGCCGAGGCTTGCGGCGACCAGGCTGCCGTAATCACGGGTTTCGGTTAAATCCACCGCTTTGCCCTGGAAAACCGTCTGCGCCAGCGTCTGGGTCATCGCCTGCGGGTCGGCAGCATTCACCACCTGTTGCAGTTTGAGACGCACCTGGGTGACGCGTGTCAGGAACGTCTGCAGGCTGAGACTGGTCTGCCCGCCGCCTTTGTTATCCATCAGTGCCAGCACCGGGCCGAAGGTCGCATCCAGTGGGCCTTGTGCGCCGGCCTGCTGGTCAATTGCCGGTTGCTCGTCGCGGTTTAACATGTTTTTGGCGGATTTCACCAGCGAGTCGGACAGCGCCTCGCCGGTTTGCCCGGTTTTCCCCTGAATACTCAGGGTGTTCATCAGGGCAACCAGCGGCGACTGGCGCACGTCGGCCATCAGCGTGAGCTGATCAATAGCGTCGGATAACGTCTGTGCCTGTTGCCAGTGCAGACTATTGAGGAACTCCAGCCAACTGCCGGAGAAATCTGCAAAGTAACGCTCTTTGAGACGCGCCTGCAGTGCTTCCGGCGAATCCTGTTGCACCACGGTGCTTTTGATATCGCTGAGCACCCAGTCCATCTCTTCACGCCGCCCGCTGACCACCTTTTCAATGGCCGGTTTGACCGCTTCTTCCCAGGCTTTACGGGTGAACATCCCCGGCACCACCGCATCGGTGGTGAAGATACGGTCGGCATCGGTATCACCGGTCATATCGGACAGGCGCATATCGGCATACTGGTTTGCCACCTGGCGCAGCATCTTCTGGTAGAGCGACGATTCACTGTTACGCGCCCCCATCTGGCGCACCAGCAGGGTGCGGGCCTGATTCACCAGATTTTCATCCGGCAGCAGACGCCACTCCGGGTGACGGGCCAGGTTGCGGGTATAAAAATCGAGCAGCGCCGGGCCACTCCCCTGCCACACACCATCCGGCACGCCCTCACGCTGCGGCCAGTCGCTAATCAGGGTTTTGCTGAACCACGCAAAATCCATTTTCTCCGGACGCGCCAGCATCAGGTACAGCTTGAGCTGGTCGTAAGCCGGCTTAATCAGTTTGTCGCGGTTCGGATCATCCGGCGGTAATTGCACCAGGGTTTCCAGTTGTTCTTCAAGGTGTCTGGAGGCGGCATCACGCAGCAACGGCAACGCGCTGGCCCCGTAATGCGGCCAGAGTGCGGTTAACAGCGCATCGTTCTGACTCAGGCCAAATCGGCTGTACCACGGCGCGCTATCCTGCTGGCGATATTGCAGGCGGTCGAGCGTGTGCTGTAAATCAAGTTGTGCTTTCAGACGTGCCGGGAGCGGTTGCTTCACGTTCGCGGCAAGCTGCACCTGTGTTTCGGACGTATTTATTGCGTCGCGGTTAACAAGGAAGGCCATCACCATGCCAGCGCCCCACAGCACCATCGCCCCTGCGACGCACATCGCTAACAGTCTGCCCCAGGCAAAACCAAGCTTTTTCGGGGCTAATCCTGCGGGCAGTGACGGCAGCGAATCCAGCAGCACATCCCAGCGGTTGTCTTTGCCCCAGTGATTTTTGACGGTGCGTTTTGCATCCACGGAAGCCGGGCTGAACATCACCCCCGCCAGCGGCGAAGGACGGTATGGATTCAACATCGTACCCAGCGGTCCGGCCACCGAATCAGGCGTGCGCGAGAGCTGGTCGGCAAGTTGCAGTAAAAACGGGTGTGCAGTGCTGGTGCTTACCTGCTGTGTGCCCTGCTCTATCAGGCCAGGCACCAGACCAGAAAGCTGCGTGCTCAGTTCGTCCGCTTTGCAATTCGCGGGTAACAGGCAACCGACAGACTGTGTGACACGCTCCGCCTGCGCGCCTTCCGCATTATGCAGCGACCAGACATACAGCGGCAGCCGCCAGCCGAGTAATGCGTAACGGGCGGCAAACGCCTGACCGACGCTGTCCATCATGTCGATGGAGAGTGTCGGTTTGAGATCGTTCTGGCCGAGGGAGGAATGCTTAGCAAATGCGGATGTCACCCACACCACGCCATCCAGCGGGCGACGGCGCAGTTTGCGCAGCGCGCCAAGCCAGGCGGCATCTGCCTGTGCGCCTAAATCGCCGCCCCACAGTAAAACGGTACCGGCGTCTTCCTGCCAGAACTGTGCAGTAAGGCCGGGGGCGAGTTGTTCCACATCGGCCGCGCTGCCGGTTAACAGCAGGATGCGGACTTTGCGGGGCCAGAGGCGGCCGTAGGTGCTGCGCAGGGCCTGCTGGAGTTCAGTGACCGTGACATGGCGCGGGGCCGTCTGTGCCAGGCGATTTTCGTCTTCTGGCAGGACGTTTTGCTGTTTTTCCGTTTCACGGTGACGCCATTGCTTCACCAGCCCACTCAGCACTGAGCCGTAACGTAACCCCACGGCAATCGCACAAACCAGCATGAAACCGAGCACTTTCTTGCTGTTCGTATCCAGCCAGATAAGCTCCCCGTGATGCCAGATAAACCAGCCCACCGCACCCAGTAACAGCAGCAGCAAAAATGTCAGCCCGCCGATACGCCCTATTTTACTTAGCAGGTTCATCCCCACTCCCTGATGTGATGGTACAGATAAAATGTTCTGAGTCTGATGTGGACAGCGCAAGCCAGGACTGCCGCCCGATGCGAACAAAATCAGCCGCCAATGCGGCAGTCATCCAGGGCGAGAATGGCCCCTGAATACCGCAAAATGTTTCAATAGTGCGGATATCATCCGGCCCCCAGGGGGTACCCTGCGCATTGCCGGTGGAAAGCAGTTCAGAGGACGACTCCGTCCATTTTTGAGCATCACCAAGAATGCCCACCGTTCGTAGGGCCTGGGTCTGCGTGGTCAGAAACAGCTCCAGCTCCTGAGCTACGTGGGCCACATCCCACTGCATCGGACGCAGCAGACGAGTCGGATGAGAAAGCGAATATTTGTGGGCAACGTCATCACTGGTAAACAGCAACGCGGCCAGACCATCGGAATAACTTTCATTCCCCTGCATTTGCACCACCAGAACCAGTTGAACCGTCTCTTCTGGTTGCTTAATGCGCTCATCGATCGTGTGGAAAGAAAGCTTATCGGCAATGGTCAGCGATGATGGACCAGGACGTGCCGGAAACATTGCCTGCCAGCCATCCGCAAACTGCGCATGCAAATTTTGCCGGGATGTTTCCGGCACATCGGCAAGTACCGTGACCTGGAGAGGCAATTCGGCTGGCAGAGCCAGCACAGCTGCTTCGACACCAGCAAGCAGGCTGGTCATCGCTGTGGAAAATACAGGTTTATCCGGTGGCAGATAATCAATACGCCGGACCAGATCCCGGTACTGAGTCAGTCCCTTTGCATTCTGCTGTAACAACGCGGCAGAGATGTGATCCGGCAGCATCACACAACTCGCCATAACGGCAAGGTAACGCTCAGCCCACGCAGTCCACTGCTGCTGCGCGTGCTGTGCTTCATGTTGCAGAAACTGATAGCGATCCAGGTCACGCCCGTAAAAGTAACCGCGAATACTGAAAATAATCAGCCACAGCAACACTGGAGTCAGTGAAAACAGCCAGATATTCACGACGCTGAGCACGCTCAGCCTGCCGGAAGCATGCAGAATAAACAGCAGAACAGCAGTGATTACCGCCAGCACACCACTCAGCAACCAGGCACCAGACGATGGCGGCACCGGTGGTTCAACAGTAAAAGGTTTTTGACGTTCCCAGCCCATTTTTTATCCTATGACACAATCCGGTGCGCTGGAGATAACCTGACAGCCACACTGACATTTACACCCATCCACAACGATCGCTTTGCCGTCTGACATCCATTCCGGGGAGCCTTCAATAATTGCGTTGACGCCATGGAAAGGAATTGGGCAACTGACTTTATCGCCAACTAAAGCGACTTTTTTGCCATTAACGATCATGGAGGAAGAAGCAGAAATAACGACACCACCGTGCGTGGTTTTATCGCCGAGTAATACGAAACCTTTTGGCATAGCGTTTCTTATATATAGTTGAATGTGAATAATGAATTATTTATTGTTAAGCTGAAGATTATCAATGACGGTCCAGAAAACATTAACCGAATCATTTTCAGGTGAAATTTTCACAAATATGATCTCTCCTATTTTTCTGACCTCTTGTACAAGCACTCTGACACCAGATCTAGCTGAACCACAATTTTTTTCACCCGGAGCATTGTTCAGGTCTTTGCATATAAAATAGTCACCTAACAGCTGCGCGGTATCACCATCCTTAGGTTGTAGAGAATTCGGTTTTACTACAGGATAAGATCCCTCACCATGCGATACAGTTACTGCACGATTAAGCTCATCCTTAACATCAAAAGAAGTTACATCGACATGACCAGAAAGATTTATTTTTAATAGTTCCCCTTTATCTGTGGTTACTGCATAAAAATAATCATCACCATGAGGCAACTGCATATCCTCCAAACCGGCCTTATAATCATTAAAAAGAAATTTATAACCATTGTTGTCATTACTTAATGACGCTCCTGGATCAAGAGTATACCAAGCTGGTTTGGTATCTCTCTGGAGCTGCGTTACTAATTTATTTCCATTTCCAAAAACATAAAATTGTTTTGAATTATAATAATTCCCGTAAGAATTTAAAGGGAGGATTTTACTCACAAGTCCATTTTGTGAATCAATTAATAAAATAGCAGAAACAACATTTTCTTCATTATCTTTAATATATGCACTTGCATATAAAACTCGGCCTTTGTTCGAAAGGGTTGCAAAGTCGCCAAGTGATTTAAGTGAATACTTTGAGTTTTTTGAGAAATGAGCCTCAATTAATTTACTTCTATTCAGGCGACTTGAAAAGACAGAAAAGCTTTTCTCAAAAAGAACAACAACTTTATTATTTTCATCACTGAAGAATATCCGGCGGGCTTTCTCTGAATGTTGGGAGTGCACATCTTCAAAAAGAACCTTAGTTACAGGATTCTTGATACTGTAAGAGTAGACATTTTCCCCATCAGAGAAAACACAATGACCATCATCTGTAGAAACAATTGCATTATCCTGAGGTGCACCGATGGAAAAAACGCCAGCAGGGGGAAATATTGCCTTTTTCTCTCCACTTTTGACATTTGCAATCCACAGATAGCTACTTCCGCCACCCACACCGCCACATATTCCCCCTGATGTAACGTTGAAATCCACCGCCCCCATTAGATTATATCCAATGAGCATTCGGTCCTTAACATCTGGTCCATTCCACAAGTACAAATCAAGATTTTTTATATCTTTAACCATGTAATATTTATTAGATGTAAGTCCTCCAAATGAAACAAAGAGTAAAAAACAAAGCAAACACTTCACTGTGACTATTGAGCGCATAAATAAGTCCTTTTTAAATTAATTAAATCGGGAATAACATGACACTATTGATTAATAGCACAACGGAATACATAACCAGGTGGAACCCCATTTTTAGCGGAGCTATAATCACCATTCATTTCTGGATCTTCTGGTGATGATTGCCTAAACATTGTTAAGGCATACTGATCATCGCCACCAACGGCTCCACGCAAGACTTTTTTCTCTCCGCTTTTTGGCCTAGGGGATCGTTTACAGGAGAATGCACATAGTCATCGCTTGCGTACCAGTCGTTAGTCCATTCTGCGCCACTTAAACCCATATCATACAAACCTAAAGGATTAGGGGGATATTTACCAATTGGATACATTGGAAGGTTTAAGCCGCCAGTAAATTTTTGTAATTCATCATATGTCGGATGGTTTTTACCTCGGTCAATCTTTCCTGTATCAGTCGCAAAGGGTAGATACTTACCTTCTGAACGAGTTGCATATTCCCATTATGCTTCTGTTAGTAAGTCTATTTTTTATCTGAACCCTCCCCGTGCCATGAGCAATAATCTTTTGCCTGCTGCCAGGTTACACTCACATAATAATTATTGCTCAGAAACAAAGGAAAATCTTCGGCAAGGGCGTTAATAGGCGTCGTCTTTTACCTGATATGTCCAGAAAAATATCTTAATCATCATTTATTACTTTATATTTTTAAATCATATAATTGCTGAGTCCAACCTTATGTACTTTTTATCATCTTGATTAATGCTAAGCGGATCTTTCTCATTAACTATTGGTCCAAAATCACTCATTAAAAACTCACCACCACTGACCAGGATCATGTTGTCTAGAGAACGCTTAACCACCTCTTGTGTTTATTGTTTATTTTCTGCTTACTGGATATTATCGCAACCTGCAAGCAAGAGAGGGGAAATAAAAAGGGGATTATATATTTATTATTCATAAACCACTCTCAGATTAATTATTCACTACACAACGAAAAACATAGCTTGGTGCAATACCATCCTCTTCGTATTTACTTCCTTTCAGCACGGGAACAGGCAGTGCTGACTGGCGGAAAACAGTTAATGCATATTGCGTGTCACCACCTATATTACCCCGGAGAACTTTTTTTGTACCGGACTCTGGTCCTTTTGGATTTTTCAAGGGTGAGTGTGAATAATAATCCGAAGAATACCAGTCATTGGTCCACTCACTACCACTTAACCCCATGTCATAAAGTCCCAATGGGCTAGGTGGGTATTTTCCTACTGGATAAATTGGTAAATACAAGCCATCGGTTGCAGCATTCAATTCATCAAAAGTCGGTACATTCTTACCCCGCGTAAAGGTGCCATCATTAGTAGCATAAGCTAAATAACGTCCCCTTGAGCGAGCTGCGAATTCCCACTGAGCCTCAGTAGGAAGATCTATTTTTTTACCGGTCTGTTTACCAACCCATAAGCAATAATCCTTTGCTTGTTGCCAGGTTACACTAACAGAAACATCATCTTTTAGAAGAGATGGATGATTTTCACCCATTCCCAAAGGTAAATGTTCTTTAGCTGTAATCTTTATATATTCATTATAATCTTTATTAGTAACTTTATATTTCCCGATCATAAACCCATCTAATATTACCTTATGAAGTTGTTTATCATCTCTGTTAATACTGAATGGTATTTTCTCTCCAACCAGAGTGCCAAAGTCACCCATTAAAAAATCATCACCATCGACTTGAATCATATTCTTCATAGTATGATCAACTAATACGGATAATGCTTTATCATTCTCTATTTTTTCTTTTCCATCGTTGCAAGCGACAAGGGAGAAGGTAATCAATAGCAGTGAAACCTGGTAAGTTTTCATATTTTCTCTTTATGCAAGTCGTGTGTCATCAGGATGCTGAAGATCGATCAGTGCAAGATAGTATTCCATTTTTTCATCTGGTATTGATTTGAATGGTTCTGATGGATCTGATGTTTGAGGTAAATCATTATAAAGTTCAATAAGTTTAACTCCATAATTCGTCGATATTACCGACGAAGTCTCACCTTCCTGAAGAAAAAGTACCAAATCTCTTTCATTCTCTTCTTTCGATGATTTTTTCATAGCTGAGATGGGGGACATATGTTGCATAATATTGTTATAGTCTGCCATCGACTGTACCCACTTAAGAGCTTTGAATATTGCTTGCTTTCGTTTCTTTAATGGGCCAGTTTTCCACGCATTCAACGTAGTTACATCATAATTCTGATTGCGTGGGTCTTGATAATCAACCCAATTAGTATCAATCAGCATTGAAATAACTGCCGCCTTTGTTTCAGGAGGTGTGTACTTTAATTGATCTGGATCTGATAAAATGCTGTTCATTAGAGCGACTCTTTTATTTTCTTGTTTTAAGTCATTTTCTATCGTTTCCAAAATACTACCGATGCTTCCTAGCATTGCATCAACTGCCTGTACTCCTTGAGCTGCCATAATTAAGGGAATTGCACATAATGCCTGGAATGAACCTGGCTCCATCATTTTATCTAATTTTTGATAGTCAACATTCCTTAACATATGTAAGAAACTTTTCATGAAAGCATAGTATGAACTGGCATCCACCTCAAAACCAAGGCTACCTTGAGCTCCCACCCCCCAACACAATGCCGCTTTACAGTACATTCGGAATCGGCTGTTGATATAAGTTATATAAAACACAGCGCTAGCACCAGCCCCAGCCTGAAAATTAACTCCATATGCAATTTTCGCTATCGTCAAAAAATTCTTTTCTTTTGGTACAATTGCCTCATTTGCATTATGTTCCATTTTATTATCCTCTTCTGGATGAGGATCAAACCATTCTATTGCCCCACTGAGTTCACCGCCAGCCTGAATACCTGCAAAAGCTCCTGCCTCCAGCCCAATTTTCGCATCAGGAAGATTAGGTTTAGCTAAATTAACTTGACGCTGTCCAGGATGAGGGGGGGATATAAGCCTCGCAGGAACACCTTTAATACCGTAGCCCTTAGCCATTTCACCGCTTCCGTCGATCTCAACGCCCAATTCAATTGCCACACTTGCACCGACATTTCCAGAAACAGTCAATTCCACTGCAAAACGCAAAGCCCCCATGCTACAAATACCACCTTGGGGATTTTCTTTAGTGGCCTTTCCAGGAAACAGTAAACTGATGCCCAGGCGATCTGGAATATAATATGATCCAGAGAATTTTGCTTCTCCAAATGCAAAACTTGAATGGCCTTCAACTTTTGCTGAGGCTTTTTTTTTGAGAGGATTAAATTCAGCTGACAAACCGGCCCCATGACTGTAACGCATCAATTGCGCCTGAGCACTAAAATCCACACTCCCAGCAAAGAATTCATCTTCTCCAGAAGCATTCATTTTCTTGTTCATCTCTTTTGCCCAGTCAGAGAAAACCACATTGCAATCTTCACCTAACTCTTTTTTCCATTTTAAGCTTATATCCAATTCTTTAATGGTTTTTTTCAACTCGTTACTATCAATTTCGGAAGAACGTATGGTTTTCTTAATTTCCCTACCACTCTCGTCCAGCCCCGTAACAACTTCTTTGCTTTTGTATTTTATAAAGCTGGCTTCACCACTTTTTTTATCAACATTACTGAGTTTATATCTTTTCACGTGATTTTTAATGTGATCGGAACGAACGTAGATCATTTTTAATCCACGTGTATTTGTTAATGGTATTAACTCCATAATACCTATTGCAGATTTTTCCATCCCTTCATCTAATAATTCACCTTCAGGTACGTCCTTAGATATATCCTTAAGCTCTTGCCTTAATTTCTCATTAGCCGTATTTAAATTTTCATAAGTCTCTTTTAATGAATCCTCAAATGCCCGAACCGGACGACGACCTGCCTGTATAAGCATATCGTAGTTCAGCTTATCTAATAATTGTTGAGCTTGTTTTTGTTTTTCAAGTAGACCAGCAAGCCTATCATGAGATTTCATTATTATTTTATTATCTTTAGCTTCAACACATAAAAGCGTAGCACTTCCTGTATGAAAATAGATCTGTGCTTCTCCACCTCCCTGAACTACTGTTCCTTTACTAACCAGGTCCGTATCGCTTTGTTGTTCATCTGTTGCCATTTTATGCACTCCAAATTAGTCGTTGAGTAGCTCTATTTTTAATTTTTTCTTTATGCCAGAAAAAATTTCCGAAGTCTTTCCATCTTCATCGGTGCGACCTTCATAAATATCGCCATCACTGGTTGTAATCCGGTAGCGTTTGTGAGGAAGAATTTCTCCGGTTTCCTGATCTTGTGCGACAAAATATTCACTGAACCCCTTCGGCAACTCAGGAGTTGGGGCATCGTAATCCGCCGGCCCCATTTTTTGCACATTGCTGGCTTTAAGAAGAATATTCCCTGGTGCCCCCAACTCTATATTTCCACCGCTGAGTTTGATGTATGCCCCTGCGCAATTCACTACCAGTTCTGTTGCTGCTGTGATTTCCACTTTGCCTTCCACACTGGTAACGGTGATGTCCTTTTTCGCCAGCGCTTCGATGTTGTCGTCCTGTGCCTGGATTTCTACTTTCCCTTTTGCTGCAAACAACTTCATTCCTGCTGTACGCGCCAGCATGCTGATGGCTTCACCTGCTGCCACAGTAAAACGCTTCATCGCGCTGATGTCAGTGTTTTGCTGCGACATGATGCCTACGCTGGCACTGCCGGATGCCAGACGAACGGCTTGTGGGCTGCTGATGCTCACGCCTTGAGGTGCATTCAGAACCATTCCCGGTTGGACCAGATCTTTAAGAGCGGTGGTCAATGCCTGCTGACTTTGCGTATCGGATGGTAATGCCTGAGCACCTTCGGCCGCTGCAGATAAGCTTTTTGCAATACTCAGCGCACTCTCCAGTTGAGCAATTGCTTCCTCCATCCCCAGCATCATTCCACTAGCCGATGATTGCGTATCCGCTGTAATAAACACGCCAGCACCACCACGGATGGACACCCATTTATCCGTTCTGAGCTCGGCCCCCTCACCCCGCAGCGCCCTTTCGGCATCCACATTGTGCCCAAGGTTCAACTGGGTTTTGCCGCCGTACTCGGTACTGAGCTTGATATGCTCCTCGCCGCGCTTGTCTTCCAGGCGAATTTTGTTCAGAGCAGGTGTGCGTATCACGTTGCGGGTGTTGTTCTTTTCCGTCACATGGTCAACGTGGCGTGAGTCGTGCAGCGCATGGGCGATATACGGGCGGTCCGGGTCGCCGTCGTGGAAGCCAATCGCTACTTCCGTGCCCTGGATCAACGGAAAGTGGATACCGTAAACGTCGCCGCCGTAAGGCTTGGCGAGGCGCACCGGCATGCTTTCCTGGCCCTGTGCTTTGTCGTCCTGGTCGGCATCAAATTTCACGCGATACAGGCCGGAGGCATCCTGCCAGGCGTAGATGTCATTGGCTTTCGCGCTGGTGACGCGTGCCATCATCGTGCCGCTGACTTTTGGACGTGGTTTCAGTGCCGGACGCCAGCACAGGGTCTCACTGAACGGAATTGCTACCCACTGGGCGACTAATGCCGTTTTGCGGCTGGCACTGAAATGCATCCCGGTAATCACAATCCCGCTTTCCAGGGCTGCGGGCAGCGTTGGCACAATCGCAGTTTCAACAATCGTCAGTACCTGGCCGGGACTGAGATTGACGTCATTGGCAACGCCGGTGACCTGCATCTGCTTTGACAAAAAGCGCTCGTGATCCAGACGGGCCAGGAAGTTAGCGGTTTCCGCTGTCGGCTCGCTCTTACTGCCAGTGTCGAGATGACGCGGCTTGTAGTGATAAACCTCACCATAGGTGATGCCATCACCGTCACCACGCGTCACATCCGCTTTGGCAGACTGCAGGATCTTCTGGGCTTCGCGGTAGTTATAGTCTTTAGCAGTAACGCTCGCTTCAACCACATTGTGATGGACATTGATCCCCCACACCGACTCGGCACCTGAATCACTCATGCCTGACGGGCTGTTCAGTGGCAGAGTTTTACCGAATTCATACGCGCTTTGTTTGTCGCCGAAGTGCACCACTTCGGTTTGAGTGTCTGGTTGCAGAGTAAAGAAGTAAAATATCCCGACTTCTGAAAGCAGGCGCTGAATAAAGTCCAGGTCACTTTCCTGGTACTGGTTTATTTGCTCGCGTTTCGGGTAAGTCTGCTTGAGCGCAAATTCATATTCCCAGCCCTTAAAGCCATGCTCATCAAGGATCTGCGCCACCACATCCGGCACCGATTTATTGACAAAGAAGCGGTGGGTGCGGAACTGGTTCTTCAGTAATGCCAGAAAAGGCTCCAGGGTAATCTGGTATTTGGCCTCGTCGGCTGAACCTGAGATCCGGCGAAAATCGGTAATCACACCGTGTACCACTTTCTGATCAACCAGGCTTTGCAGTGCTCCCACGCCCATTGTCAGGCTGGCGTTTTTACGCAACATCTGGGTCGCATCAATATCTTTATCGGCACTGGTGAACAGGATACTGTAGCGATAAGTCCGACTTAGCCCTTCGTTGCCGCTGAAATCCTCCACATCCAGCATCGATGAACAGGACGGAATATCGAGGCGGTAGCGGTTAAGGGTTGTTTGGGTAATATTGGAAAGTGTATCAAACAGACTCATGATATTGACTCCATGTAATTCTTCAGCACCTGTAAGGTTTACAGCTGGCAGGCAGCAACTGAGGTATCCTGCACGTAGCGACAATATGGCAAAGCAATCTCGCTTTCTGTCGGTGTTACGTTATAAATATGCCCGTGATTAATCTCCAGAGTGACAACGAACCTTCGAGGTTCACTATCATGTTTCGCTGAGGTTAATACATATTCGACAATAAATTGCCCTTTATCCGGGAAGCGATAATACGAAGGAGGGATACATAATTTTCCGTCACTAACTTTAAGGTCAGGAGAAAAATTAATATTCTTATTCTTTGAAAGTGTTCCTCTTGGATTAATAGCCATATCTGCTGGTTGGTAATCCTGAGCCTCAGTGACATTAAAACATACATTTTCGCCCTGCAAATCGACCTGTGCGGTTTCATCCGGGCGCATTCTGTCACCAGGCCCTGGACATCCTGTCAACATCAGCAAACATACGCCAGACAAAAAAGCAGCGCATAACACACGAGTTTTAATCTGTTTCACCATGGAAGCTCCCCCGTAATTCCTTTTATTTACAGAGTAATGGATTGACAGTGAATAAATATAATTATTTTATTTTTTGATTTATTTCAGTGTATGGCCGATTAATTTCCATATTGGTCAGAGGGAAGTTATAAAAATGCCCTTCTGAAACCCCAACCCCAACAACGACACTTCGGCGCTCTTTTTTATCCTCTCTGGACGCTAATATATATTCAACAATAAATTGGCCTTCATCCGGGAACTGATAAAATGAGTGAGGAATACATAATTTTCCGTCAGCGACCTTGATGTCAGGTTTTAAATTAAAATTCTGGCTTTTGGGAGGGGTTCCTCTGGGATTAATAGCGATGACAGTCGGCTGGTAATCTTGTGATTCAGGGACAAGAAAACAAAGATGGCTCCCAATAGTCGCCACCTGGGTTGTTTCGTCAAAAGTTATTCTGTCGCCTGGCCCTGGGCAACCCGTTAACATAAATGAACAAACAATAACAAGAGGGAATAACAACCCCATATGTTGTATTTTTTTTATCACCACGGAAATCCTCTGAGTGAATTTTTGTATTGTTCACGGATTACTGATTCTGAAGTATCGCCGTCAAGAGTGACATCGGGGTTCTTTTTTTCTCGTAGTAAAGTCCATGTCTTGTAACCAAATTTCTGCAAAATAAAATTATCCGCAATAACTTGTGCCTGCTGTTCCATGGGATATTCACTTAGCAAGCGGCCATCAAGTATATACCGATAACTGACCAACAAGCTGGCCAGCCCTCTCATAATAACGTTCATCCCTTTCGTTCGTTGCCAGACATGAACCATTTCGTGAATAAAGAGATGTTGCATATCATCCACCGTTTGAGAAAAGTCATCACGGTACAGTGTGGTACGGAGATAAATTTCACCATTGGGTGTCATGGCAAACAGCTCACCCTGTAAGTTAAATGGCAGGTAGCTTTCTTTATGGATCCAGACTGAGCCGTACTCAATGGTGGTTCCAAATACCGTTTTTGCGAGCTCAATCTCACCCGATGTCAGTCGCCTCAGGCCGCCTTCTTTACTATCATCCATATAAGTTCCTTTAATATTGACAATCAGTGATCGCCAAACTCCAGCACAATCCCGTCCTCTTCATCCCAGCCCAGCGCCAGTGAGGTCGTCTTTTGCTGCCCGGCTTTACGCTGCAATAACTGCTGGCTCAGCACCGGTAAAATCTGCTGGTTAAGCAGGCTGTCGATGTTGCGCGCGCCGGTGTCCGGCAGCAGGCAGGCGGCAACCAGCGTGTCGTAGAGACTCTCTTCGATGGTGGTCTGCAGGCCGTAGTGGCGGTTCAGGCGTTTTGCCACCTGCGCCAGTTTCATCTCCACGATGGTGCGCAGCGCGGTGGCGTTCAGCGGACGATAAATCAGCGTCTGGAAGCGGGCCAGCAGCGCGGGCTGGAAGTGGTCACGCAAAATCGGGCGCAGCAGTTCCTGCAAATCCCCGTCGGTGGC
This sequence comes from Buttiauxella selenatireducens, assembly GCF_031432975.1. Lineage (GTDB taxonomy): Bacteria > Pseudomonadota > Gammaproteobacteria > Enterobacterales > Enterobacteriaceae > Buttiauxella > Buttiauxella selenatireducens. The sequence goes on from NZ_CP133838.1 coordinate 3,013,771, forward strand.
TTCCGGTTGCTCATCCAGCATCTGCATAATGTGGTCGGAGCCGAGGTTAGCGGTCATCAGAATGACGGTGTTACGGAAGTCGATTTCACGTCCTTCGCCGTCGCGCATAAAGCCACGGTCGAACACCTGGTAGAACAGGTTAATCACGTCGCGGTGGGCTTTTTCCACTTCATCGAGCAGCACCACGCTGTACGGGCGTTTACGTACCGCTTCGGTCAGAATCCCGCCCTGGCCGTAACCGACGTAGCCCGGAGGGGACCCCTTGAGCTGGGAAACGGTGTGCGCTTCCTGGTATTCGGACAGGTTAATGGTGATGAGGGATTTTTCGCCGCCGAACAGGCTGTCGGCCAGTGCCAGCGCGGTTTCTGTTTTACCCACGCCGCTCGGGCCAACCAACAGGAACACACCCAGCGGGCCATTTTCTGATGTAAGACCCGTTTTGGCGGCACGCAGGCGCTGGGCCATGCCGACCAGCGCGTGGTCCTGGCCCACGACGCGGGTGGCAAGATGGTTTTCCAGCATCAGCAGGTCAGTCTGTTCATCCTTCAGCAGACTGGTCAGCGGCACGCCGGTCCAGTCTGCAATCACGTTGGCGACGGTGCGCACGTCCACATCGAGTGAGAGCAGCGGATTGTTGTGTTGCAGGTCGCTGAGTTGTTGTTGCAGGCTGTTGATTTCTTCCTGACGGCTGATGTCCTGACGCACGTCCAGCAGTTGTTGCGTCAGCGTTTTCTCGGCGTGGTACTGGGTTTCCAGGGCGGCGAGCTGTTCTTCCAGCGTGGCGCACTGCTGTTCAATCTGCTCAATACGTTCGCCGTGGGTAAGGCTGCCGAGTGCAATATCTTCCAGCAACGCCTGTTCTTCCATTTCCAGCGCACTGATTTGCGCTTTCAGCTGTGTCAGCGCTTCCGGCAGGGTGTCGAGGCTCATGCGCACGCGAGCAGAGGCCGTGTCGAGCAGATCGACTGCTTTGTCCGGCAACTGGCGGCCGGTGATGTAGCGGCGTGACAGGCTGACCGCCGCTTTCACCGCTTCATCGGTGATGTGTACGCCGTGGTGCCGGGCGTAGCGGGATTTCAGGCCGCGCAGCATCAGGCAGGCCATTTCGTCGTCCGGTTCGTCGACTTTCACAATCTGGAAGCGACGTTCAAGCGCAGCATCGCGTTCGAAGTACTGTTTATATTCCGACCACGTTGTCGCGGCGATGGTGCGCAGTTCGCCACGGGCCAGCGCGGGTTTCAGCAGGTTGGCAGCATCCGCGCCACCCGCCTGGTTGCCTGCACCGATGATGGTATGCGCTTCGTCGATAAACAGTAATACGGGCGTCGGGGAGTTCTGTACCGCGTCGATGACGTTTTTCAGGCGCTGTTCAAACTCGCCTTTGACGCCCGCGCCTGCCTGTAACAGGCCGAGGTCGAGTGTGCGCAGACTGACGGCTTTCAGGCTGTCCGGCACGTTACCTTCGGCAATACGTAGCGCTAAACCTTCCACCAGTGCGGTTTTCCCCACACCCGGTTCGCCCACCAGAATCGGGTTGTTCTTGCGACGTCTTGAAAGAATATCCACCATCTGGCGGATTTCATTGTCGCGACCAAATACCGGGTCAATGCTGCCCGCTTTCGCTTTGGCGGTGACGTCGAGGGTGAATTTGTCGAGTGCCGCCTGTAAGGCTTCGCTCAGGGTGTTGCCGGAAACGCTGGCTTCACGTGGCGCATCAGTCAGTGTCGACGGCGACTGGCTCAGGCTTTCCTGCTGTTGCAGTTCCGGGCGCTCATCCGACTGCGCATCCAGTAGCGGTTTCAGGCGGTTAATCTGCGTTTCGCTTAAAGAGAACAGTGGCCATAACCCTTCGCAACGCAGCAGTTTCGGTTTGGCAATCAGCGCTTCGAGCAGGTGCACGCTACGGATGGTCTGGTTGTCATCCTGCAATGACGCCGCCAGCCACGCGCCTTTCATCAGCGCTTCAAGGTCAGTCGCCAGTTGCGGACGAGTCGACACGGAACGTGGGAGCGCATCGAGGTGCTCCAGCAGGCTTTGCCACAGGCTGTCCATGTCCCATTCGTAGCGGCGGGCCAGTACGGTGATGTCGCCCTCACCCAGTTCAAGGAGTTTTAACAGCCAGTGCTCGATGGTGATTTCAGCATGCGCACGGGTCTGACACAGCGTGGCAGCGGCTTCCAGCGCTTTTGCGCAGTACGGGTTAAGACGACGTAGTAGTACAGCGGACTGGTGTTCCATAGACGTTGTTCCTTTTTAAAGCTCGTCATACTTCGGCCTGCAGGTGCGTTGGCTGCATTTGCTCACCCCAGTCACTTACTAAAGTAAGCTCCCGGGGATTTACAAACTTGCCGCCTTCCTGCAGACCGAATTATTTAGAGCCCTCGAATTCAGAGTTTCAGACACGCTACCGCCCATCGCTGTATACCAAAGCGCATAAGGTCGGAAGGCTGTAAGGGGTTTTGTTTGCTCAGCCGTCTGATTTTTTAAACGACTCAGAAAACAAAAACTGCGGACAGACAGTCCTGTCCGCATCAAACCTTTACCCTAAATAGTCCGTGCTGCAGCCAACGCCGCTACAGCGCGGAATATGACGAGTAACTTAGGCAGTGGTACGTTCGTTCCATGAATCGGAATGAATGATGTTGCCGTCTTTGTAAGTCCAGGTGATTTTTTCGTAGCGCAGTTCAATGCGCTCGAGGTGGTTGTGTTTCTCTTTTGCCGGATCTTTGATGTCGTACATTTCTGGTGCCACTTTCACCAGCTTCACGTTTTCCAGTTTGGTGTTGAAATATTCAACTTCCTGGCCCGCGTCGTTGATTTTGTACCACTTGAATTCAGCGGATTTCAGGGTCTGACCGGTGGTCACCGCTTTGTACAGATACGGGCTGGAGGAGTCGATTTCCTTGGTGAACAGGAACGGGGTGTGGATACGGGTGCCTGTCAGCTTGCCGGTGTTGTTGTCGGTAGGGATATAAAGGTTGTGCTCCTGCGCCACCACTTCGATGCTGCCTTCGCGGTCTTTAACGTCTACAGAACCTTTAATGTCCGCACCGCCGTCGTCTTTCAGCCACAGATAAACAGGAATTGCCATGGTTAGTTCTCCATTTCTTCAGTTGGGGCATCACCATCTTCCGTTGGATCCGGTGAGGCCATTTTTGCGCCCGGTAGCCGGCAAGCATTTGCCTGCGGTACCAGACTGATTTCGACACGACGGTTGGCCGCGCGGCCCACTTCCGTGTCATTGGATTTCAATGGGCGGCTTTCGCCATAGCCCTGTACGGCAAAGCAGCTTTCCGGCACATCACCCGTATCGCGCATCCAGTCCCGCACCGATTCCGCACGTTTGAGCGACAGAATCTGATTGGATTTATCGTCACCCGTATCGTCGGTATGCCCTGCCACTACAATCAACCAGCCTGGTTTGGCCTTAATGCCGACCAGCGCATTAATCAACACCTTGGTGGAGCCGTTTTTCAGCAGATATTTGCCGGTATCGAACAGCGACAGGCTGTCCAGGCGGATGGTTTTCGGTCCCTGGATAATTTTTTTGATGACCGGTGGTGGCGGAGGGGGTGGCGACCAGCTGTTGATGGCACTTTGCAGCGGTGCAATCAGACGCATCCCCTGATACAAGCCGAGCGACAGGCGCATCGGCGCGCCGCTACGTAGCCAGCCGTCCAGTAAATCTGCATCACTGCGCAGTTGTTGTTGCGCCTGGACTTTAGGCGCCGGAGGTGTGCCCGTCAGACGGTTATAGAGTGCGAGGTGGTCACCCACGCTTTGAATCAGGCGTTGGTTATTGATGAACGACGCCAGCATGGCAAACAGCAAGAACAGACCACATATCAGTCCTGCCAATTGCCAGGTTTGCATCAGACGCGATACACCACGACGACGGGGCAGATACGGCAGCAACACATCCGGTAATGGCAGACATTCCTGGGTACGAATAAGGGTTGGTTGCAGCGTAGTGATACCCGCGACATGGGCCTGCCAGAGGTTATCGCGACTGCCCGTGACGGGAGTAAAACAACTCCCCCAGACGCACGGCGTCAGAGCAGGTAAATCGCCCTGCCGCTTGCTGATGACGTCGCGAATATGGGTATCACACCAGGTCAGCAGGCTCTCCATCCAGAACACACTGCTCAGCCGCTCGAGATCGTTGCCGGCATTCAGTTCGCGACCCCATTCCGTCAGCGGCATCACGCCCGCGCCGGTTTCACGCACCTGGATGCCCGTAAGGCCTGGCGTGACCGTATACCAGCGCTCAACCTGCGCATCGGATTGCCGCGGCGGTGAAATCCAGGTGCTTATCCAGACCGGAGGAATACCCGACAGCCCGCTTTTACACTGCACGATGGCGCGATGCCAGGCGCGCAGTTTCTGGGTGAAATCGTCCTTGTCCTGATGCTGTTCCGGGATGACCGCCAGCAGCACGGAAATCTGTGCCACCAGTGCCGGGCGTTCAGCGGCCAGATGCTGCGCCAGCAGTGGAAGCTGCTCCGGCAACGCAACGGGCAGATACCAGCCCTGACGGGTTTCACGGAACAGCGTGCCACCGGAAAACAACGGTGCACTGTCGCCACAGACCAGCACCACAGCACCCTGAAAGTCCTCCGGCGGCAGGTTCGCATCCTCAATGTGCGCATGGGCGATTTTGTTGCGACTGTCACGACGCCAGTGAAAATACCCCACCGCTCCGCAAACCAGCAGCACCATGATGCTGAGCGTCACACGGCTGGCAATGCCCAACGGCCAGAAGCCGATAATCAGCCACAGCGCCAGGAAAGCCCCAAGGAGCAGCAGTATTAACTGTGTAATTCCGCGCATCCGTCAGTGCGTCCCTGTCAGGTGTGACACCATATTTGCAAGCATGGTCGATAGCAAAAACCACAGCGCAACCAGGATGGCAGCACCCAGCACCCAGGAAAACCAGTACGTTTTACGCCCGGCGCGCAGCCGTGAAGAACGCGAAACCACCGGTGTCTCCAGGGTCTGGGTGAACGGAGTAACCAGTTGACTGAGCTTGCGAACCACATCTTCGCGACGCTCATCCCCCTGTTCACGATAACGACCGACAAAGCCCAGCGTCAGCGCCCGGTAAAAACAGGTCAGCACCGCAGTATCCGGTGCAGGCTCCTGCAACACGGTACGAATACGCTCCCACAACTCCTCGCCAGCGTTTAGCGTGTTGAAGTAACGCGCCTGCAGTGGGTCTTTGAGCCATTTACTGTAGCCGCTATCAGGCTTCTGGCGGTTCATCACGCTTTCATCCAGCAGCGCACACTGGGTGTAAAGCATGTGGTCGCAGCTCGCCTCGCTGAATCCGGCCCGCGTTAATGCTTCACGCGCGCGGTCCATCCAGCCACAGGCCTGGCGATACAGCGCCTCCCCGTCGGTAATTTCCTGACCATTACGCAACTGGCTGACCATCAGCCAGCAGGGATAAAAGATTTCATCAATCAGTGAAGGATTTATTTTGCTCATGAGCGCAGCACCGCAAACAGTTCGAGTTTCACCTCACCGAGCGTGCCCGGCGTATAGAAGGCACAGTTACCCGCCTCCAGCATCGCCTTCGCATCCGGGCTGTTGAGGTCAAGGGAGAAGTACTGGTTCTCAAGTCGCAGTGGGATCGCCGCAGGCACGTGAGACAGTGGTTTCATCGCCACACCACTGAGCGCGACGTTCACCACATCGGATACCGCCTCGAAGCTGCCCGCCTTGCACAGCACCGGGAACTGGGTCTGCAGCAAGTGATTTGGCAATGACGAACGGACCGAGAGATAGAAGTCCGCCCCTTCACGCAGGCGAGCATCGTGCAGTGAGCCGGTCCAGAACTGACCATCCCGTTTGAGGTCAATCGCCACCATGCGTGACGGCAGGCTCGCTTCGAGCAGTTTGTCCAGCAAGGTAAACAGCGGCGGGAAGACCTGTTCCGGCGCGTCATGTTGATACAGCGGGATATCTTCCGCTTTATGCTCCAGTGAGAAGGTCAGCAGGCTGCCCGCCAGACGGACCAGCTCCCGGTAGAACAGTTCCGGATGGCGCGACGGGGCCTGGATCAGTTCGGTCAGTACCGGCTCGATGCTGTTCAGGGCATTGAGCAGCCAGAACAGCGACACATCGGCGACGGCAAAATCCGCCATGCGCTCGTTGCTTTCCCGGCGCATCGCCATCAGGCGACGACGGCGCGCCTGCAGGCGGTGCAGCAGATCGCCGAGTTCACTGAGCACCAACGGGCTGGCGGCAAGTGAAAGCATGGGCGGAATGAAGTTCGCATCCTGCATCCACTGGCCCTGGGCGCTGCGTGTCAGACGCACCACCGGACAGGTCAGATATGCCGCGTTTTCCTGATGGGCAAACCGCAGAGTGATGGCGTGGTGCATCACCGCCAGTTCTGTACGTTCATGCCCGGCCAGCTCCTGCACCGTGTGCCATTGCTGCTGCCAGCGGCGCGGACGTTCACTGTCCTGCCCATCGTCGAGATTGCCGCCGTTGGCGGATAACAGTGGCAGTGCCAGCACGATATCCACGCTTTCACGGTCGGTGACTGTGGACAGGTCGCAGGCGGGCGGCAGGTTATCCGCCAGTTCAGTATCAATCTGTGTACCGTCCTGGAAGCGGACAATCAGACGCAGGGCATTGAGACGTGAAAGCGCCAACGACCCGTTGTCAAAAGCGGCATCAATAACACCCCACGGATTCGCCAGCACCATATGGGCCACGCCGTCTGCCATATAGGCATCCCAGCGGGCCTGTTGCTGAAACTGTTGCGGGGCCAGAAAGGCCCCGTCAGTCCATAACGGACGATAGATTTTCATTCCGTCTCCCGGTTACGCCTTCGCCTTCGCCTTCGGCATCTGCGAAACCAGCGACAGGTTGACGTCCATGCCTTCCACCTGGAAGTGCGGAACGGCATACAGTTTCACGCGGAAGAAGCCCGGGTTGTCTTCAATGTCTTCCACGATCACTTTCGCATCGCGCAACGGGTGAGACGCCTGCAGGTCGTCGCCCGGATCGGTCATTTCGGTGACCAGCGTGCGTACCCAGGTGTTCAGCTCCAGCTCCAGCAGACGGCGATCTTTGGTGGTGCCGATGTTTTCACGCTGAATGAGTTTCAGGTAATGGGCGATGCGCGACAGCAGGAAGATGTACGGCAGACGCGCGTTGATACGGCTGTTGGCGGTGGCATCGGCGGTGTCGTACAGCGCGGGTTTCTGCGCGGAGTTGGCGGAGAAGAAACAGGAGTAATCGCGGTTTTTGTAGTACGACAACGGAATGAAACCGAGATTGGCGAATTCAAACTCGCGGGTTTCCGGGATCATCACCTCACTCGGGATTTTCACCTGGTTGCCGGTGCCGAGGTCATACAGATGGATAGGCAGGTCCTGCACCGCACCACCGGCCTGTGGGCCACGGATTTGCACACACCAGCCGTTATTGATGAAGCTGCGTACTATGTTGGCGGCAAAGGCGAATGACGCATTGGTCCACAGGTATTTTTCGTGGTCCGGGCCTTTGACTTCTTCCACATAGTTGAAGCTGCGCACCGGTACGGTGTCCGGGCCATATGGCAGGCGACCCAGTACGCGTGGCATGGTCAGGCCGATATAGCGGGAGTCATCGGTATCGCGGAAGGATTTCCACTTGATGTACTCGGCGCGGTCAAAGTAGTTACCGATGTCTTTGATCGCCGCCACCTCTTCCATGGACTCTTTCAGGAAGAATTTCGGGCCGACTGAACCGATAAACGGCATGTGTGCCGCCGCAGAAACTTTGGAGATGTTACGCAGCAATGCCACGTCCTGAGCGGAAGAATCAAACTCGTAGTTGGAAATAACCGAACCAATCGGCTCACCACCCGGCGTGTCATATTCGGCAATGTAGGTGTGCGCATACAGGCCGCTTTGGATGATTTCAGGGGAGTCTTCGAAGTCCTGGCGCAGGTCATCTTTGGAGACATCCAGCACTTCAATTTTCACGTTCTGGCGGAAATCGGTGCGGTCCACCAGGTGCTTCAGGCCGCGCCACGCGGATTCCACTTGCTGGAAGGCTTCGTGATGCATAACGGCGTCAAGCTGGCGGGAAATCTGATGGTCAAGCTGGGCGATGTGGTGATCGAGCAGAGTTTTGTCCAGACGTTCAACGGTCTGTCCGGACTCTTTCAGGCGAGCCATAAAGACCTGGATTGCCGCACTCACGCGCTGATCGGCGGTCACATCGGCCAGGGCTGCGGTGTCCTGATAATCGTTCAGATCGTTAAGGGCAGAAACTGGGGTCAGGTTGATTTTACTGAACAGAGAAGCATACACACCGCCGGGTTGGGCATGCTCAAGCACGGTGGTCTGGCCGGTGACAGAAGAGGCGTTTTCGTTATTGACTGACATAAGCATTATCTCGCATTAATCCGTTAAAAGAGGAGTTACGCCTTCGGCGCCAGGGCATTCAGTTCGTCACGCAACTCATCGCTGAGAGACGGGTCTTTCAGGATACTTTCGAGCTCTTTGCGGAAAGTGACGTTATCAAGCAGGTTGGATTTGAGGTCGCGCAGCAGGTTGCGCATCGCGAGCATGGCACGCAGTTGGGGGATTTGGCGGGCCACCTGTTCTGGTTCAAAATCTTTCATTTCACTGAAAGCCAGTTTGATGTTTTCTTCAGAACCGTCACCGGCCAGGGTATTTTCAACGGTCAGGTTTACGGAAGGGGAAAATTCGGCGAGCACGCTGTTGAAGTTATTTTTGTTAATGTTAATTTTTTCGCGTTCAGATAACGGACGATTTTCCTTGCCGTTACTGTAGTCGCCCATCACCACCAGCTTCAGGGGTAATTCCACTTTCTTTTGTGCGCCACCGGTATGCACATCGAGCTTAATATTTACACGCGCCTTGGGAATTTCATTCTGGAAGGAATTTGACATTTTATTGGACCTTATGAAGGGCGATAGAATACGGTGAGCGTCATTCGCTCACATCAAAAAATGTTAAGTACTAAAACAGACGGGAAGTTTCAGAGAAAGTATCATTGAAAAATAGAAAATGTAATAGTCTCATTTTAAAAATGTGTATTTTAAGAATTTTCATTCACTCACGAAAACATAAATAAAAACGTAAATCCGCAGAGCGTGTCTTATTGCAACAGGTTGATATAAAAATAATTTTATATTTTCACTCTCGAGATTATTTGTAAAACCTAACAACACCAATCTCATTGAAAAATTTCAATAAACAGCAATACATTCATCACGAAAATATTTTACGTAGATTTATATTCATTATCTATAAGAACTAACTCTCTGACATCACCAAAGCTCACAAAATCAAAAATGGAAATTTCATACATTAAAAACTGCATTTACCCATCTCATATTCAGATGCATCTTAAATACTCAACACCGCTAAAACCGATAATATCCGGCGTAACACCGCTGTCAAAAAGCTTTACCACAGGAAAAACGGGGATGTTTTTGACACGGAGGCGGATTAGTTATTAAAAAGTTAACGGCGGAAATATTTGCCGCTGGAAACTGAAAACACGATATATGATGCACCACATGCAGGTCATGGCGTTTCGTTTCCATTCCCATATTGCAGATATTCTTTATGAGAGATACCACTCTAGGCACCCCAAACCACCGCACACGCTGGACACTTGATGAACTCAGCTATGTCGAGCGTCACTATGGTCAGATCCCCACAAAGGCGATTGCCGACAGGTTGGGTCGCACGGTTGTGGCCATCAGACTGACCGCGAAAAGTCTGGGAATCTCAAAAACAATGAAGTTCTGGACCGAGGATGAAAAACACGTAATCCGCACTCGCTACGCCCGGGGTGAAGGCGTTACTCAGGTGAGTAAGCTTCTGCCGGACAGAAAACGCAAGTCCATCTTTGTCAAAGCTCGTGAGATGGGAGTCAGAAGTGCTCGCCTATGGAGTGACGAAGAAATAGCAATTCTGAAGCAATACTATGCAGGGATAGGCGTGAAAGTAAGCAGTTTATTACCTGGTCGGACGGTGGACTCAGTGAAGCTGAAAGCCAATATACTGAAGCTAAAATATCAAGGTGGAATCGAAAATGGTGCCCGTCAACTGGTATGGAGTGTGGAAGAACTGCAGTTACTGAAGCGGCACAACAATTTGACGCTGTCGGAACTGATGAAAATCTTCCCGAACCGTTCGCGATTATCAGTGAAAAAAGCCCGCGAACGGCTGAGAAAATCTCTGTAGCGGTATTCTATCTGTCGGTGATACACATCCCACCGACACTTTCCTTCGCGCTTAAGTTGCCCCGGCGCCCGTCCGTTGTCGGGGCTTTATCGGTATTAACCGGTAGTGGAATTGGCCAGCATCTCCTGCAACTCACGAGATCAGATACCGTATTTACGGTGCCAGCGTACAGCCCACAGAATAATATCACGCCTGAAATGTCAGCTCCTGGATGCCTTCATGGTTTGCAATAGGAGTCCAGCTAACAAGCCCCCCAATAAAGCGCAGCAGCATACCACTTATAGTCAGCAGAAAATCAATGGTTTGGCCGGCAGTATCGTCTGCCCGGTACAGGTATCTCCATGGCCGGTGATTTTGATGCCGGTTTCGTCGATTCGACACAGGCGCCCCAAAGGACGCCTGTGGCCGCGAAAAGCTTTATCCAGCAAAGGAGCCCGGCGAATAACCCAGCGATGAAGCATGGAATAGTCAATCAGAACACCCGCTGCAGCCATCATTTCTTCCTGGCTGCGAAGGCTCAGCGTAAGCCAGATATCAGCGGACGCACAGGGCCATGATATCGGCGGATGATGCAGTCGACGGAGGGCTTTCCGATCAGAGTCAGGGTCAGAAAACGTCACAAAAAGGCAGTATGTAATCTGGATCCGAATTAATGCAGCACAACCATATTTCCAAGAGTTATCTGATTATTGAAACGGAAGGCTGCACAAAACCCGTTTTATGAGTAGGTTACCCGCGTGGATTACAAGTATTAACCTTTCGTTTTTGGTGTATCTCAAAGGATGAAGACTATGGGTATTTTTACGTGGATTGTGTTTGGTCTTATTGCGGGTGTGGTTGCGAAATTTATTATGCCGGGACGTGATGGTGGTGGATTTATTCTCACAAGCATATTGGGAATTGCAGGTGCCGTACTTGGCGGCTGGTTGGCGACCCTATCTGGTATTGGGGGAAGCGTAACTGGATTTAATTTATACAGTTTTTTTATTGCTATAGCGGGAGCACTTGTAGTGCTTTTTATTTTCAAAGTCGTACGAAATAAAAGTAGCTCATAGCGTCTTGATTCAAATAATGCCCGTCTCAATAAGGATGCCGGGTATTTTGAACGACTTCCTGCATGGCGCTGAATTCCGTTTCTCAAACGGAACCCCAGGAGAAGTAGTTATGAAAAAAATAAAAGCCTTACCATCCATTACGCTGATTATGTCATTAATTACGGCATCAACTGCATTTGCAAATTCAGATGAAATTCAAGACTTAGGATTAAAAGCAGGCCGTGGAGATGCAGCGGCAAATCTCGAACTGGCTAAGCGTTTTGAAAGTGGTGATGGCATAGAGAAGAATCTTGGTCAGGAATACTTTTATTACAGTCGAGCCATTCATTTTGGGAAATCAGAAGAAGCCCGTAAGCTATTTGATGCCCTTCGTAGCCGTTATAGCGAAATAGAAGCACAAGCCAAATCAGGCAATTTAAAAGCACAGTACGATTTTGCTACAATACTGGCAGCAGATTCTAGTTATGAAAACATTTATCCGCGCCGTAATAAGCCCAAATCTATTGACTGGTATCAGCGTGCAGCCAAACAGGGATATCGACCAGCCCAGAAAGCACTAGCTGCAGTTTATGCCAGAGGTGAACTTGGAAAGCCAGACACCGAAGAATCCCTGTATTGGTATTCTACATGCGCACAATCAGGTAGCGCCAGCGATCAGCTGGAATTAGCCGAATGTTAGGACTCCGTTTTCCATGCGGCTCCCCTGCGACAGCGAATAGCATCACTTAAGTTTCCGATTTATGCCTTATCCCCATGTGATCGATACGGCAGCACCATTTGATATTATGGTCCCACCCGGCAGTTTCGTTGATTTCCAATGTCCCTGATGCAATAAGATCATCTCTATTGCCGAATTCATCAAAGTCTATCTCTGTTATAGAAACATTTATTCCAACAGTAAATTCAACAAAGTTAACTACTACGTTCTTCCTGAGATTATTCCTAGAAAACAGGATTAAATTCAGCTCTAGTAGTTCATTAAAATTCACTAAAAATTCCATCTCAATATTCATTTGTTATCTTATTCCACGTAATATGGAAGGATTCCGGGGCCAGGATCAAGCCCGAACGCAGACACCCGAGGAATGAAAAAAAATAAAATAGACCATCATTTTTTCATTTTTAGAATTTACTCCATTACCAAATGTAAGATTGTCATTTTGCACTAGGTATTCCGTGGTTGGACAGAACAACCGGAATGTCCAATCAGTGAAGAATTGCCCACATGCCGATGCAAATGCAAAATAAACCACCCAATAAAACTGTCAGAGTCTCAGACCAGTAGTGCCAAGGCTGATCCACCTTCCTGTAGATATATTTTTTATTCGTAAAACGGTAGCGTCCGTGAAATTCACCGTTCAACAATGAACTTCCTCCCCAGCTCAGGCACCCACAACCAGAGATGATCAAAAAACAATAGGCGACGGTATCAGACATCAATTTTTCCTTACTGTGGACAGAATCACCTGAACGTCCAATGTGGCGCGGGAATTAACAGGAAAGAGGTTCCGGTGCCAGGATCAAGCCCGAACGCAGACACCGGAGCGCCAAAGTGCGGCGCTCCTCCAGTTTACCAGGTCGCCGTCCACAGTGCGGGAAAAACTTGTTCAGATAATTTGTAACGGTCGAAGTGGCAGAACGGATTGGCCATCGTGCTTAATGCACAGCCGGCGTTTGTTTGTTTTGTTGTTTTACAGTGAGTTAGCGGTTTTTTGTGACGGGAAGTATCGGTGATTATATGTGATGGTATCAGTAACTGCGGTGCGCTGTGTGAAATCTGAAAGGCTGCGGAAAGGTCTGGAGGCGAGATTTTACGTAGAACGGGCAGAAGAAAGGCCGCGAATGCGATCCTGGTTAACAAAATCTTCCGGTTATACCTAATCATCCAATATGATTTTAATGTCACATTCTTTTTCAGTAAAATACGCAACGGAATTTCCCTGTGAATCAGCGCGTCCTGAATAATTTAACGTCTCATTGCATGCATTTATAGTATAAAGCACATGAGGCATCGGTTTTGACTCCTCATCCTGGATTCTGAAAAAATTATAATATTTACCTTTACCAACAGGTTTTAAAAACACCCATGTCACTTTACTATTTCGGCTGTCAGGTTTGATTAATAATTCAGTCGTTTGATCACCATCAGTGAAATTAGCTAAAACCGTATATTCATTAATTAATGTGCCATTTCCTCCAGCATTAACAATAACCCCCCCTTCAACTTGAACTACGTAGCGCTCTTCATTAAAAATATCAAGATCATATTTCGTGGATGCCGGGATTTTAACTATGTCACGCTGATAATAGTATGCCGAATACAAAATGCCAAACAGCAGTAACAAAAAACCGATAATTCTTTTCATTTTATCTCTCTGAATGCTGCATCAGTCTTTTTGGCATTTGGATTTATGCAAGACCATATAGCTGTCAATAACCCCAGGAACCAGAATATGCAACTCGATAACTGAAAATTAGCCACGGTTTCAGAACATTCTACGCCACATCCACTGCCACTAACACCCATTCCAACAGCCATGAAACTAATAAATAAGGTTAATAATGCAAGTATAACGAAAAGAATTGTCAGTGCTATCTTTGTACGTTTTTTCATAGTTAAACCTTGATTTCAGTCAAACTTTTACTTTTGACCGCCTATATGTAGTGGTGTCAATATACCAAGCCAGATCCATGACCGCCAGCAGAACTGGGAAGGAAATAGAGCTATTAGCCTCCCCTCAAAATAAGAGCTTCTGCGGAATTTGAAACTGACATTTCTACTCATTAAAAAATATTTCTGAGTGAATATCATTTATTTTACCAGACCAGATCCTGCACCACCATCAAACCTGGACAGAAGTTGCCACCCTGTCCAGGAGTCGGAAATAGAGGGTTACCCAGCGTGTTTTGTATTGCAGTGATCAGTCATTGTGATTCACTTTTTTATTTTTGCCAGGAGATATGATTGCTATTACAGCCATCACTAATGCAAGCACCAAAAAAACAAGACCGGCATTCTGGAAGAACTCCATGTTGGCAGAGCACTGAGCGCCACAACCGCTTCCACTGACACTTAGCCCGGCAATCATCAGACTTAAAAATCTGCTGATTAATGAGAGTGCCAGAAAAAGCGCCGCAATCAGAACCATCACCACTCGTCTGCTCATAAATCAATATCCTTTTAGTTGAAAATCAGCTTCCTGTTGATATCTTACCATTCCATCGGCCCCCAAATCCCCATATTGGGATTTGGTCGATCTTCCAAATTCATTCTGGCCAGGTTTCTTCCCCGCGCTTGAAAACATCTCGATTATAGCACTCAAAAATACTCTTCTGGCAGGCTTTATCAAGATAATGCAATGCTGTTTGTCTATTTTTTATAACCCCCTCACCTCTGTTATACATTAATGATATACCACTAAAAGCACTTGCCTGAAGATCTCCATAGGGTATTTTTGCTGCATCATTAAATAGTTTCATTGCTTTTGAATAATCAGGAGTTGCGTTGTTAGATAAATCGTACGCTTGTGAAAGCATTGCGTATCCATTACCTTTGTCGGCAAGTTTGTTAATTTCCACTCTGTACTTGTTGTCATAATTTCCGTTTTTCATTTTATATTCAAGCACACTGACCAGACCTTTTTGCGCCTCTGGAAAACCAAGTTCTATGGCTTTTTCGTAATACTTGTATGCCAAATCCGGATCTGATTTTAGAACCAATCCAGCAAGCATTGACCAACTTTCAGGGTATCCTTTCTGCGTAGATGCATCAATTAATTGACGAGCTTTCTTGAAATCAGTTTTTGTACCTAAACCGTTATAATACATAACAGCAAGATAAAGCTGGGCGGAGGGGTCACCTGCATCAGAGGATGTTTGTAGTGCCGCAAATGCTTGTGCGAATAGTTTTTTAGCTAATTCATTATCGGGGGCTACCGTGTAGTTAGTAAGATCTTCATCCGCATTTTCGTACATTAAACCCATTTCAAATAACGAAAGACCATTTCCAGAATTTTTAAAATAGTCAAGTGCCTTAAAGTTGTTAACATCGACACCATTACCCTTTAAATACTTCACCCCCTGCTTATAATCGCTATCATCTGACAGCATTGTGGCAAATACAGGATGGCTAAAAATAGTAAAAGCTATAAAACAGTAAGGTAATTTCATTTAATATCCTTTTTGTTAACGCGTTGTCGTATTGGGTTAGAATGGGAAGTTCTCCCCTTCATTGATTACTTCTTTGCTAGCGCAGGGCTGAATACAAAGAACATCCGGGTATCGCGGTTATTAAGCAATGAACAATTATTCATGTGGTCATAAGCATGATGAAAATAACTGCCCAGGAAATGAAAAAACCTACCAAGAAAGCACATCCAGTATATTGCCACTTCATTTTACGTAATAATGCACATATGACCGTAGCTATCAGTGTAAACCCAGCCCCCCACATTGATGCCCAGATAGTTATTACCAGAAAAATATCAACCCAGGTTATGTCCATCTTATACCTTGTGATGCGGAGATAATCCATGTATCAGAATGCGGTGTTTGAAGCCCAATGGTATGGAATTAAAATCATACGGTTGGGGTTCACCTCCTTACACCAGTCGAAATGCTTTACCACCGGGCTTATCAATACCCATTTTCCTCTGAGTCGCATCAACTGCCCGGCGGACATCACCAAAATTATCGAGCAGCATCGGCGGCCGTGCCGCCTGTCGCAGGCACTTATTACGTCGCTCGCTGATCCACACTCGCTCACCAGGGGACAGGTGTTCGTCAAAAACAACTAGCCAGCGCGCTGCAGCTCGTCGCCATAACCCCGCTTTTTCTAGGGTTTCGGCTATCTCATCTGAGACAAATTCGATTTTTGGTACGGGTTTACTGGGCACAGGAACCTCTCGCTTCTATAATCATGCGTGAAAATTATACTACGACAAGCTATTAAATTTCATATTATCAATGTGTTATCTGTTTTTTATTTATCCGAAACAGATGCGAGAGGTAAGATTGGATTTTTTCGGGGGATGTTGCTGGTTTACAGATATATTCAGTCCGTTATTTATTCCTCCCCGTTAAACAGACAGCCACTTCTTTTAATGGTGGCACACGATATGCTTACCGTCAGGACACCCAGTTTGTAAAGGGTTGAAATCTTTTAATATTCAATCTGCCAATGCACGAGTAATATTTGTAATATCATTCTTATATATTAGTGAATACGCACTAAACTTGGGTGAAAATCAGTAAAGGGTGATGATACCAGAGCCATTTAAGATGAAAAAAAGAAGAAACAGACTCGATGATGTCGAAGTTAAATTTGCTGTTATCGCGGCAATATCTGTTTTCCTGTTCATCCTGTTTATTGGCTTTCCGGCTCCGTCGTATTAGGGCAGTTTGGCTATCGGAAATCATCGAGGAATTTTTTCTCCTCCGGTGTTAATGATGTCATTCGTGCCATAACACCTCCCGATAAAAAATGCTGTTAACCTGAAATGAGAAAATAGCCATCATAGAGCTTTTAATAAGAGACCAGTTGCCTGTATTGTGATGTATGTATTATCGGAATCATCATTCCGTTGCATAACGATTCGTTAAAATTACTCCCAAACCAGGCTGTGTTCTGAATGCCACCAGGCGATATGGGGTGCCCACAGACATTGATGGGACACAGGGATCTTAACTATGTCATACTGACAATGGCATGCCGAATAAAAAAGCAGTAACAAAAGCCAGGCAATTCATTTCATTTTACATCTCCGTACATTCCATCAATCTATTTTAGTATTTGAGGTTAAGCGGGATTATATAATTACCTGATCCGCCAGGCCCCTGAATATGTAATCCCATGCAGAAAATGATGGAAATAGCTTTCATTTCAATATTCACACGCATTACAAAATGTAATGCGCTTCAGTATGAATAATACATAGAAAATTAATGCTGCATCCTTTTTAACATTAGTCATTGTAAAAAACTTACTGAGTATACGGTGGCAATCTATCTATTTTATTTAAATTCAATGAATGAACAATTTCTTTTACAGAATGAATACATTATGCTAATACATTGATAAAAATGAAGAATGAACCTGGGCAGAATCTCAAATCAGGAGCGTAAATCACGAGAGAAGAGTTTCCGGTGCCTGGATCAAGCCAGAACGCAGACACCGGAGCGCCGATCAGCGACGCCAGAATAGTTTAGCAAAAATCGAGCCCCGAATTTTCTGTATTATTCATCTGAACAGAACAACGTAAATTTTCAGAGCTTACATTTACCTCTCAGCAGCTTCACGGTCCAAACCAATCCTCAGCAACTGCCTCCACAACCAACCAGTAGCAAAATCCAATCAGGTGTTTTTTAGTGAACACAGGATAAATTTTAGAAATATGTGAGGGGAATGATTATATACCAGAGCCGTTTTAGATGAAAAAAAGAAAAAACAGACTCAATGATGTTGAAGTTACAGTTGTCGTCCCAGCATGTGTATTACTGTTTATTGGTTTTTCAGTTCCATCGCATTAGTAACAGCTAACAGGATGCTGATATTGAGACACTACGCCGAAACCTCCGAAATTACGGTCATCAGGAATTAGTGTTATTTAATCCTGTTTCCCATATGCGATTATGGGCTATGGAAAGCAATGAAAAAAATGACCATATCCAGCTCGCAACTTTAGTTCATCGGCCTACCACTGGCAGGGTCGAGATTTTCTTTGCGGCTTAATTTTTTAATCAGCGCTTCCGGCGGCTTTGCTACCGCAATGATCGTGTTTTTTTGCTGCGGTAATATACCATCCCATTCGGGAAGTGGTGCGGGCGGTAGTGGTACATACTTGTTTACGTCCGGAATGATTACCCCGGAGACAACGAAATTATCTTGATTGGAGATTAAAAACTGAAAATAGAATTCATAACGTTTTGCTCGTTCCAGGTCCGGTTTGATATTTAATTTTTTGCGTGTTTTATTTTCATTACCCACTATATGGCTTATTGGCTGTCCCTGGAATATACCTTCTAATAAAATAGCGGATCGGGTTGAACCGGCAGCAACGCCGCGTTGTAATAACGGTATGATGCTATCATCTGTTCCATATCGTAACTCAATTGCAGCGGCATCACCCCACGCGCTTTGATGTCCTTGACTCGCAGCACACAGGTAGAGTTCTTTTGCACGCAACCAGGCGTTTTTAGGTGGGCTGGGGATCGCAATTTTGCTGATAATCTGGCTATCATCAAGATACTCTGCGAGCTTATATTGTCCTTCCGCACTCCCCGCCTTTGCCGCCAGATAGTAATAAGCTGCAGCTTCGGCAGACCTCCATTGTTGCGCTAGTTCTCCCGCTTTTTCTAAATAACCGTTAGCCGTTTTTTGTTGCAGGAGTTGATCTTTAAGTTGCGCTATCTCATCGTCGCGCTGGCGTCTTCTGTCTGTTGACATATTGCTGTAATAACCGCTATCTGGTCGATATTTATATAAAAGATTAATGAGTGCTGTATAAGCAGGATAATAGCCTTCAGCCACGGCAATACGGTAGTAACGAGCTATTGCGGTGAAATCACCTTCCTCTTTGGAAAATGATTCTGGGGCCTGATATTCCAGGTACTGTCCATAGCGAAAGATTGATTCAACTTCTTTACTAGTGGGAGTGATTTGTTCATGAGTACAGGTAAAAGAGTCTGTATTGCGTAACTCTCTCAGCGTCTGATCAATTTCCGCCTGGGTGAGACTGCTGGCCTGAACCTGACAAACAAGAGTAAGCAGAGCCATTGTGATGAAATAGCGGATTCTCTTAATCGTTGCCATCGTTTGGTCCTTAATATGCTCATCCCTGAAAATATGTTACCGCTATCGGCATAAATAGCACTGAAAAAGCCTTTTTTAGAAACAGCCGCTCAGAGTCTTACAGCATCATCACATGGCATGGTGGGAAAAAGCTGAGATTTGACGACATTTGTCACAGTTCAGCCCAGCTTAAGCGGACAACCGATAAAAGGTAAAACATCCGGCACTGTCGCGAAGGTCTATTTTTCAGAAAATTTCCCAGATGGGTTAACACAACGCGCCGGGGAAATATTCTGTGGTGAAACGTTGCAACAGTGCCTGTTAATGCGACGTCGCCTGTCAGGCTACGCCATGGATCTGAGCCTTACCGTTATGCAGGAAGCAGGTTTTGGTGAAGAGAGTCAAATCGACAAAGTTGGGCAGCCGAATGTCCTGAATATCCGGCAGTCTTTTTCTTTCAGGATCAAATGACCTGTCAACCTGTGAAATGAATGCAACTATAACACCCGTTTTGCTGGCGAAATCACCCAGCGCGGTAATTTGCTCCGATAGCTCAGGCTTGTTACGCTGCTGGTCGAGTAGCTGAAGATAATCAACTACAACGATGCTTCCTCGTGGGGAACCTGACAAATGGCGGATGATGAAATTTGCGCAGATTTCGTCTGAGGTGACAATATCAAGTGAGTCGCCAATACCGGGTGTGTCTTTTTCTAAAGACCTGATGTGTGTCCTGGCCTGGCGTTCCGTAAGTTCCAGGGTGAAGAATATCGCTTTCCGGCCATATCGGGCTGCATCAATTAAAAGCTGAAGCCCAAGAGTGGTCTTGCCATGCCCCGGACGACCAGCGACCAGCAGCAGGTCCCCATAATCCAGCCGGGACAATAACATTTCTGACAGCGAAAGCGCTGCAACGTGTGATGAGAGCAAACTCCATTGCGCAAATCCTTCTTCGCGCGCAATCTGATCCAGAGCTTTGTGCAGGGGGACATTATTATTCCGGGCAATCAATTTAGCCCGACGTTTCAACAGGAATAAGGGGGCAGAAAGTTTCATCAAAGGACCTCCACTCCGAGCCAAAGACGCAACCCCTCCTTATGCGACGCTCGAACGAATGGTTCGATGATTATGGTGTAACCCTGCATGTTAAATACTTCCCCTTCAGGAGGGAGGAGGCGTGGGCTAAGCCTTGATTCCGACGATTTTAGCAAGCAGTATACTTCGTCGCAAGCCCCGACGAACCCTACCGTTTGCTGCAAAAAGTTGCTCCGCATGATGCATAAAGGACAATATCAGTGTGCGAGCGGCTGGCAATAATGCAACAGCCCCCTGCACAGTATCCCCTGTCATTGTAAAAGGAAGAGCCAGGGATGAGACTTCGCGAAAGTTCTTTTCGTCTTTTTCGGCCAACCCATCAACGGCGAAAAGGTTGCGGTTTTGACCAGGAATACTCGGATTCCTGACGCTCGTCATCCCGCTCAAGCTGTTTTTTAGCCGCATACCTGGCGGCTTGTATCTGCACCCTCGCCCGGTTAAGCACAATGTGCCTGGTCGGCAGATTGAGTTTCTTTCCTGTCGCCCGCTCAGCTTCAGCTACTGCATCATCGAGGAATTTTTTCTCCTCCGGTGTTAATGATGTCATTCGTGCCATAAAACCTCTCGATAGAAAAATGCTGTCATCCGCGTCCGAAACCAATCGATTACGGACCCCACGTTGATTGTCATTCGCGGACAGCCTGAACGATTCGTACATTTCTTACGTCCGGTGAAGCGAAATCGCTCGTTATGCTGAACATACGTAACGTAACAAAATATTCGCTTTCCACGCGGCCACCACAAAGAATCATCCGAACCTAATCTTCAGTGTGCACTAAATACTTCACCGCTTTATTATTACGTTTGAGTTTAGCCAGACTCTCAGGAAGTTGCCCAAACCCTGTGACGTCAAATTCAGGTAACACGATCGCGCCGCGCCCTATTTCCGCCAGCAAAAACTGCCCGGCACGGACTAATTCAGCCCACTGGAGATCGTCCCCGTACTGATGCATCGCGCCAAGGGCAATTTCATGTACAGAGATACAAGTACTGAACGCTGCTAACGGAGTTCTGCTAACCCTGTCCTGAACACACACAAGATGCCCATAATAGCCCAACAGTGGTGCCAGGGTTGCTGTATGTTCACCACTGACCATATCCAGAGCAGCATACAGCGACTGCCCGCCTAATTGTTGTCTCAGTTGCTGATGCCAGTGGTGGTCTTTATAGTCAAATGCATGAATGACGCCCCATAGTTTTAAGCGGTCATGATTCACTCTGCTGGCAGTGACATACACCTGTGCGCCCTGTGCAATGAGCAATTGAGTCAGAATAGATCCCACAGAACCGCCAGCACCGCTGACCAGTACTCGCTTACCTTTCAGTTCAGGTAACTTTTTCATCGCCTGCCACGCAGTCAGCCCAGGACAAGGCAGCGCGGCGGCGGCCAGATCGCTTATACTGTCAGGAACAGGGATCACCGCCTTGGCAGAAACAAGGGTATGGTGGCTAAAACTCCCATGCTCCCGCAAGCTGGTGTGATAGCACACACGGGAGCCGACCCGTAGATGGTTCACTCTGGAGCCAACTGCAACAATCACCCCCATTCCATCAACACCAGGGATATGACCCGATTCCCACAAGTTAGAAGGCTGTTCAATAAACTTCCAGTCAACAGGATTCAGGCCAGCCACTCTGTTAGCCACCAACACCTGATGAGCATCCGGTTGAGAAATACGGGTAACAGTTTGAATTAAACCAGTAGGTTCACCTGGCTGGCTCCAGCGCCACGCTGAGTTCTGCTTTTGCATTAACGTTGTCCTTTGTTTTTACGTTCTTAATATACATTTCCATTAAATTAGGCTTCCCCCTAATCAGAGGAGTAGTCCCGCAATACACTGGCAATGCGTATTCTGTAGAAAGAAAAAATTGACTGCTGCCCTTCCAGTTGAGCAGCCTGATGCATAGCATTGTTTTTCCAGCTGAGCACGGCATCCTCGTCTTCCCACCATGAAAGAGAAAGAATTTTCCCTGGCGTACTAATGCTCTGGAATCGTTCAATTGAAATAAATCCTGGGATATCTGACAGTAAAGGCTTCAGTTCAGAAGCTAGCTGAAGATATCGTTCCTGCGCTTGAAGTGGGGTTTCTGCTTCAAAAATTACTGCAAACATTCTGTATATCCACTGTCAATTTGCTTAAACAGACCTGCGATGTGCCGATGCTGCCGTGTTTACCCGACAGAACTACTTACCGCCTGCCTGTATTTTGCGATATGCTTACCCACGTAATGTGGACAAACGTATATAAAAATCAAAGGCCAGTAGAATTATCTATATTGCACAGTCAATACCATAGGCCAAACGGTAGATTTTTGCCGACAGCTAAGCGTGGTGAGCTGGCAGCCCCGAATTTCTTTCGGAAAGCTATACACACACGGTAATCCGAACAAAAAACACTCTCTTTCAGACTCAGTAAATATCTGAACAATTGAGTGGGGCAATATCACCGGAACATCAAACGACGAACACAACCAATGCAGTGATTCATATCATGTACACAGACAATTTTGACCGGAGATCGTCTAATGCCTGTGAGATAATTGTATCTATTGGATGCCTGAAAACACGTGCAGCGTAACATCTGGCGACTCGCTGCTATTAATGAATACTTGACCATCAGGCCTACAGCAAAGCTAATTGTAGTCAATTTGTTCACAATCAGTGATTTCATTTCCAGTTCCAAAAATATCAGCAGTGTCAGCATCATCAGGTGAAATATTCCCTATTGATCTCTGCTCAAATTCATTGAGATACTCTTCACACTCAATTGAATCGTTGATCCCACATGGTACTGGTTCAGTATCCATATAATCCCCTCCAAAATTGAAAACTTTCAAATCTACTAGCAATAAATAGTCACCCATGAATTTGTATTGTTAACCGAGGTTCCATTACTGACATCTTTTTCAAAACATTTCCAGCAAAAAACAGTGAGCAAGCTCACTAAAATAAGTTAAAAAAACAATATTTAAATTTTCACCACCACTCTAAAAATGCAATTAGGAACATTCCTATTTCTGTAAATAAAACCCCTTCATAATATTCATGTAAATTAAAAGCAACTCGCACCATGATTATAATGAAAACTTTGTAACACCTAATGCCTCAATAAATGAATTTTGAATTATTAAAAATTGATATTTTAAATAATTTGCTTTTAACAATATTTAGAAGGGGTATCCCTTTTAAAGCCGACCTGTCCCAGCACTCCTTGCTGGCAGGCATCTTAATAAGATGGAGATTATTATGACTAACTTAATCAAGAGAATTGCTGAAAATAACAACTGGGAAAAATGGGTTGCACTCAACTCAAATGCAGGATGCATCTCAGGCAGTAAAGATGGATGTATTTCGTCTAAGCGTGGCTGTATCTCGATTAACCACAATAATTCCTCGGGAAAATCGGGTTGCATCAGTTAATTAGTTGAATCAGGTACTTCTGCACTCGCTGCGGGAGTACCTGTCATCAATAAAATTCAGGCGAGGTTGCATTATGCAGACAAAGCATCAACTCCCGATGGAAATAGTTCGGTATATCCAGGATATACCAATTTATCAATCATCTATCACCAATGGCTACTTTCCTGTACTGGATAAGCCTACCTTAGCTGAAAATTTTCCTGCAAACTGGATGACACCCGCCCTGGCAGAAGCACTGGTAACTGGGGAAGCTGAAATGGTGCTTTCAACAGGAACCAATCACGCCAGAATGCAGATTATCCGCCCCCCTTTATTCTTACTCCACTCATACTATGAACTCTGGAGCCAGCATCCCGATATTGGTGATAGCTGGGAAAAGGGTTGTCAGAGGGTTTCCCTCACGACAGTGCTTGCCACTGAGCATGTACAGAGAATAAATAATAAAAAATCAGGCGTGTTGGCGGACAGAGAGTCGCGCAGGCTGGATGCACGCACCTTGTACTTGAATAAACAACTTGAGCCTGCCAAATGGAGCCGTGCTTCGATAATTCGTATACTGGATGACATTAAATTCGTTCAGCAACAACATCCCTGTGGCCTATACCACCTTGATTGTTCTAGTTATCATTTGGTGCATTTTCTGCTCAAGCTTGTAGAGTTTGGTCTGGAAAAAGAGTTTCCCGAGCCGGCGAGTATTATTCATGCTTACGAATTCACTCCAGCCAACGTCAGAGCTTTTTTAATAGATAGATTCAATTGCCCGGTTATTGATCTTTTCGGTAGTACTGAATTAGGATATCTATTTTATAATGACCGTCAGGGACAATATTACCCCCATACGAATAAAATGCATCTTGAACTTATTCCACTGGAAGAAGGAAGCACAATTTACAGCCTTATCGTTTCCAGCATTCGAAATCCCTGGATGCCTCTTATTCGTTATCGTTCTGGTGATTGTGTTCAAACAACAGATAACACAGCAGATCCAAACAAAGTCAGGCGAGTTTGCGGCCGGGAAAAAGAGATGCTGGTTACAAATAAGAGGCTTATGTCACAGGCAGATTTTGACGATTTGATAGCAATTTTCGCGAGCAATATTTTCATTTACCATCTGCATAAAAAAAACTCGAACACACTAGAACTCTCCTATACAACATTTAACGCTGAACCTGTTGCTGCGGATAATATCAATAAATTGAAACAAGCCATAAGCACGACAACAGGAATGTCCGTATCAATTACCTGGTGCACATTTATGGGCATTGGGAAATCGGGGAAATACGCATGGATATCGCAATGAATACACCGAAAATCTACTTTGATCAATTCCCCTCTTTGCTAGGTGATAATATTTTTTCCGAAGTTACACATTACACTGTAATGCAAAAAAGTGTCGTACAGCAGGAAGCTGAACAACAGGTTATTGAGTGTCTCAAGTTTCTTTATCTGACATCATCATTTCCAGAACAGTTAAGTGGACTCTTTCTTCCTGTCGAGCAAGCTATAGATGATGTATGGCACTACCTTATTTTGCAGACCCGTGAATACCGCACACTTTGTGAAAAAAAACTCCCCGGGCAATTCTTTATCGAGCACCGTAGTATGCCCTATGAGAATTATGGTCAAAAAGCTGACAGGGAGAAAATGATTGAGGAAGCTTTACGCTGGATCCCAATATATCGCAATACATTCGGAGGTTTTGACGCACAATCTGCCCCACACTGGACCATGGTAAGGTATCTACACGAACAGTTGGGAATGACATTGTTAGAAATTAACGGTCTTGATACCAGGACAACCTGATGGCGACAGAACATACCGTTATTGTTACTGGAAGTCGCTCCGTCAGCCATGGTGCACTGATAGTTATTTTACTCGCCCAATTGATCCTCGTCGTTGATGGCACCGTTGTCTATATGGCGCTACCCAGTATTGCTATGGAGCTTGATTTCCCGACAACAACGTTGTCATGGGTTCTGAACGCATACATGCTGACTTTCGGCGGACTTATGCTACTCGGTGGATGTGCTGGCAGTCATCTGGGGCATAAGCGTATTTTTATCACCGCTAATATGCTATTCATTGCGGCATCCTGTGCTGCCGGCATTGCCGGCACACCGCTATGGCTTATTATCACCCGGGGGCTACAGGGCATAGCTGCCGCTTTTGCAGCCCCCTCAGCATTTGCATTACTGATGATTCTGTTTGCACAGAAGCATAGCAGAGAGAGGGCCTTAAGGTTGTACACTGCTGTTTCTGGTGTAGGCAGTGCTGCTGGCCTGGTTTTAGGAGGAATACTGACCAGCTATTTTTCATGGCGTTATGTATTCTTCATCAACCTGCCGATTGGAGTATTGCTCCTCATGGGGGGAATTCACTACCTGCCAACCGACAAGCAAAAATCAGGAAAACGGCTGGATATTGCAGGTGCATTGACCTGCACAACTGGAATGTTTTTGTTGGTCTATGGGCTGATACAGGCAGCGGAAAAAAATCCTGGCTACGCTGGAAATTCTGTAATCGCAGCGCTGTTGATTTTGGCTTTATTCGTGATAATAGAAAAACGATCTCAGGATCCTGTTCTGCCTCTTAGCCTGTTCAGCAATTCTCTTCGCACTGGAGCCTATCTAAGTAAGTTTATGATGATTGGCGGCATGTTGGGAACATTCTTCTTTCTTACACAGTATTGCCAGACACAGCTAGGTTATAGTGCGCTTGAAACCGCGCTTCTGTTTCTCCCTCTCTCTTTGAGCCAACTGATCATGGTGGTTTATGGATGCCCCAGGCTGTTACGCGCGTTAGGTCCACGCAAACTACTGCTATGTGGTTTTTCTCTTGCTATTGCAGGCATGCTTTGGTTGTGTCTGGTTGCTACTGATAGCCTGCAGATAATCGATTTACTGCCAGCCGTGATATTACTGGGTATGGGGTCTGGCGCAGCACTTGTCCCGCTGGCGATTCTTGGTACTAGCGATATTACCTCAAGCGAAGTGGGAGCCGCCTCAGGTGTTGTCAATGCGACACATTATCTTGGTGGTGCCGTTGGTACCGCGGTAATAATCTGCGTTGCGGACTTTGTTTTACCATCAATCCTTGATATGCAAGGTTCTTCATCAAATCAGATGGTCATTTCGGCAGTTTGCTCAATGTTATTTTTCGCTTGCTCAATATTATTAACGCTATTCACAATGCGCGATTAAGAGCGCTGTCGTATTTAACCTCATCCTGCACCATAGATTCTTGTCCCAGATGTAAAGCACTCATGGCCTGCTAAGATTCTGTTTTTGGTTGAACGAAGCGCATTGACGGGCGTTATGCACGCCACAATGATAGCTTCGGCATCAGCGAAGTCATTTTTATTTGTTGTAACAAATGAGCGGATGAATTGTGGAGAGATCAGTTGGATGTATGTCCCTTTTATTAATTCGCGGGCCATAAAGTGGGTACCAGCACAGGCTTCAATCGCGATGATTATTGCAGGGCATCTTCACAGCATACAGCTTATACGGGGAGGTCGTAACATCTCATTACCCCGAAAATACGCATAGTTTGTTGCATTCGGCTGAGCGCTGGCGGGTGCGGCCGACAGGTTCGATAGTGCGATTCTGTGAAATTTACCAGCGCTCATGCGAATGCGCTTTTCAGTCACTCCGGGTTATCCCATCTTCGTAGACTGAAAAGCTTTAATATGGACCGCCATCGAGGTCTCGAACCCCGCTCCCTACAACATAAATGGTCGCTTGCTCTTCCTGATGAGCTAATGGCGGCTGGTGCTAATCCATTGGGGCGAGTGCCACAACGGGCGCTGAGAATAAGTGAAACGTGGTGAGCGTGTAAATTAAATAGAATATGCGAAAAATTAAAAACGTAGAGTGTCGTCACTATAGCTTGGAGTAGATAAAAATCTGTTATCCCTCTTTTCCTAACCCCGTCTGCTGAATCAGCATCAAAGAAATGCTGTTAAGCCACCGATGAGCGAGGCTTTGACGCTGACTTGTGACGGTGATATCCACCAAATTTTCACGTTTGAGTGTCGTATCGCTCCCCTCACCTTCAATCGACACGCGATACCAGACCGCCTGCGGGCGTAGATCTTTAGCGGGTGCAGTGGGATTGAGCGTCACAGGCCCACCGTGATCTTTAGCCAACAATAACGAAGGCAGACGTACAACGGCACTGTGGTCGATTGAGACCACACGACCCGTCAACGGTTGCCATTCACCTTGTTGATAAACTTTTGCTTCAGCACCCAAGTGTATACGTTCCAGATCATCTTCAGTGATTAACGCCCTGACGCGCCAACGGCGAGTATCGACCAGCGTGGCGATTCGTGTCGAAGGTGAAACCCAGCTACCGGTTTGCAACGTCATGTCGCGGTCTTCAATCACTCCCGTGGAAGCCGCTACCAGTTTCAGGCGACGTAACTCATTGCTGCCTGCACTTTGTTCCAGCGAAAACTGGCGTGCCATCTGTTCTGCTAACACCTGTTTTGCCGGGCCGTCTTTGTCGAGACCAAGTGCGCCACGGGCATTCAATTCCCACGCCCGGCGGAGTTCTTCAGCTTTATGTTGAGATGTTTCAGGAAGAGTGGCCTCCAGTTCAAACAGAGGTTGGCCGGCGGCAACCTGCTGCCCGTCAGTTACCCATACTTTCACAAGCCTTGCGCCATAAGGCGTGTAAATCGGCTGTAAAAAACCGGCTTCGATGACACCGGGTAGCGTCACTTTGTTTGACCAGGGAACAAAAATAACCAGCGACGCCAGGGCCAGTAAAATCAGCACTCTGGCAAGATAAAATGGTCGACTTTCCTTGCGCCGCCCCCAACAAATTTTGATTTCCCGGATCATAGGTTGCACCACAAAAATAACGATCTCGACTAAAAAGAGCACCACACCCAGCGCTTTAAAAAAAGCGTGATACACCAGCACAGCGATGCCGATAAACAACAGCAGACGATAAATCCAGGTGCAAAAAGCAAACAGGGTCAAAAAACGCGCAAATGCGGGGCTGATATTATCCGGCACAGGGTCGTTAATACCGAACAGATGCCAGCGCATCGCCCGCTTAGCCCAGTTTCCAGCCCGTTCGTGAAGACCTGGAAAATCAAGCAGATCGGTAAGGATATAGTAGCCATCAAAACGCATAAACGGGCTGGCATTGACCGCAATAGTCATCACCCAGGCCGTGCTGGCAAGAAAAAACAGTGCATTTTTTACACTGCCTTCCGGTGCGAATGACCACAGCAGTGTGGCCCACGCGGCAAGTACCAGTTCTGCAATTATCCCGGCGGAGGCGATTTTCAAGCGGTCACGTGAACGGTTCAGTTTCCAGCTTTCGCCGGTATCGGTATAGGCCATAGGCAACATCACCAGCAACGCCACGCCCATATGCCCGACGCGCACGCCATAGCGCATGGCAGTCAGCGCATGACCCAATTCATGCCAGCATTTGGAAAACACCAGTGCGGCAGCAAACACCAGCGCGCCGTGCCAACTGATTGAATGATGCAAGGTGGCTACCACCGTATCCCACTGGCGGGCGGCAAGAACAATGCCAAGTACAGCAACTAACATGGTCAGCATCAGAAAGGTTTTGCTGAACAGCGGTTGCAGAACAGGCAACACTTTGCGCAATGCTTTTTCTGGATGGATAAGTGGAATGCGAATAAAAAGGTAGCTGTGTAATAACCATTTCCAGACCGACGTGGCTGGACGGTATTGAGCGCTGCGCAAAAGCTGCTGCTGTTGTAAAAACAGCACAAATTCTTTGATGTCCTCATCCTCAACAACCAGTGTGGTTTGCTGGTTGATGAGTTGCGCAATTTTTGCCGCGTCTGCCAGTTGCCAGCGTTTGAGGATTTCTATTTCCAGCCAACCAATACGAAAAAACTGATTGCGTACAGGATCAATCAGGTGCCAGGCGGGAGAGCCGTCGCGGTTGGTTCCTGCGGGATTCAGGCGCAGTTCATCACGCAGCGCAGGCCACGGCGGAGCAGAGGCAGCTCCTGGTATCACCAGCCCCCCCAGGCGCGCAATGTCGCGACAGGACGCCTTAATAACAGATAACCCAAAATGCTCCAGTTACCCGTCACGCGCGCCGTACCTTGCAAGCCGATGCGAGCCACTTCTGGCTTGCCTTGCAGCGTGCCACGTAACAAATAACTGGCTACGCCGTTTGGCGCTTCAACGGTCTGATAACCGGCATAATCCAGCCGTGCAGAGAGTGATTCCAGTGGTGCGACTTTTAAAAAAATCGTCATTGGCGCGCCGCGACTCAGGTTGGTGGATTCACTCACCGGCGCCCACGCACGAACCCCCAGCTCCGTAGGATCAGCTAACAAGCCAATGCGTTCACCGGTTTGCACCGGACGCCCCGCCCAGTCATCCGGGTCAGAATAGACAAACACACCGTTGCCTGGCGCGCGAATCGTGAGCTTGTCGAGGTCGCGTTTGAGTGACTCCACTTCGACCTGTTTTTCTCGCCATTTTCCCTCGGCCATCGCGAGATCGACCTTTGCCTGCTGATCTTCAATCGCCTGTTGCGACGCCTGGTGCAAGGTGGTGTCGGCGGTTTGTAGCTCCGCCTCGGCCACCGCCAGACGATTGCGTAACGTGATGTCATCCAGTATCGCCAGTACTTGTCCTTTAACGACATCACTGTTCGGCAACACATTGATACGCTTGATAACACCGGTATCGGGAGCGGCAATAACCTCACTTTTCAGCGAAATAATCTCAACGGGCACCAGCGTATATTCGCGCACAGGGATACAGAGTATTAACAGGCAACACAGCGTGATAATACCCAAACGACGACCTGTATTTTGCTGCCATAAGCGCATGAAGCGCGAGGGGCGAGCATTCAGCGCCCACCACGCATAACCGTACAAACCCGCGAGTTGCAACAGGGAAAATTCGGCCGATGTCGGGGCAAGCGTGCTGGGCCACGGCGTGTCGCGGCCTATAAACCACAGCGCGCGAATTTCACCGTCAGCACCTGTCAGTGGCAATACCCAGACGTGAGGGGGAAACCACTCATTCCACTGGCTGGCAAGCGTTTCCTTTAACAATTCAGGGGTCAGCGCCAGCACGCGAGCTGTCGCGGGTAACGTGCGGCAATGCGAAGAAATATCTCGCGCAACCTCGGCAAGCCAAAGTGCATAAGGCGTGTTGTTGTCGGTATCACTTAACCCAGAATGCGCAATCAGACGGGCACGGTTGGAAGGCGTGAGGGAGAGCAAAGCCGCCTGACGATATTCCACCAGCAGGCGTGTCTCATTGCAGATAACAAAGCCCAGCTCGGCGGCGTTGTTTATGGTTTCGACCCGCGCCGCCAACTGATAAAAAGCAGCACTGGAGGTCACTGTTCTGACGCTCCCTTGGTCATGCAGTCGCCCTCCCCTGCAGGGCACATGGCGACGGCTAACCCACTCATTCCCGGTAAAACGTCGTCTGTTTTATCCGGAAAACGGGTTTCAATCTCAATAGTCTGGCTTACGGCATCCACTTTGCCGCTAATATTTGTCACCGTGAGCAGGAACTGCTTCCCCGTTTCTCCCACCGTTGCGTTAAGTTGCGAGCCCACTTTCAGCCATGCCACCCAACTTGAGGGGGCATTTAAACGCGCCCGCAGGGTTCCGCTGCCCACCAGATCGATTACCGGTGCTCCCGCTCCAATTCCCTGCCCTTCTTTGACATAAATTTTAGCGATACGCCCGGCAAAAGGAGCAATAAAACGGCATTGCGCCAATTGAGCATCAAAGATACCCATTTGCCCTTTGGTACGATTGACATCCGCCGCCGCCAGCCCGACTTCCAGCGCTGCGGCTGATTGTAGCCCCTGAAGTTTTGCTTTCGCTTCATAGCGTAATTGCGCGGCACGATACTCCGCTTCAGCGGCGTTACGGCGCGCAACCAGATCGCTGCAGTCCATGGTGGCCAGGACTTTGCCCTGAGCAACACTGTCGCCGAGCGCCACATTCACTTTGGCTATGCGTCCGGGGACGACGCTGGAAAGTGGACTTTCCCGATTGGCCAGAACCAAAAAACGGACATTTTGCTTACCTTGCCCGGCAGTCGACTCCGCGGCTTTCAGCGGAGGTGCTATCAGCAGCATTAAAACCAGGCACACTTTTACCAGGTGGCTGACTCGCCGGTCACCTGTGATTATTGATCGGTTCATCGTTAGTTTTCCTTATGGCGCTGTCGTCAACACCGGGGTGACGCCCGCAATTCTTTGCAAATCGCCAGTCACAGCGAGCGCTGCGGCTTCTGCCAACGCACTCACTGAACGAGTCGTGATTTCATTTGGCAAATAACTCAAATACTGACGAGTCAAGACTTCAGCGTCATTGGCATCGATCACGCTCATGGTCCACACCCCTTTGCGCATACCGTTGCTGTTGACAACGTTAAAGCGCATTTGCAGCGTGATACTTTTTGGCGAAGGCTCAAGAGAGAGATGGTTTGCGACCATGACGCGACTTACCGCCTCTTTGACGCTGGAACGCGATGCGCCAGCAGGCATGCGAAGGATCTGTACATTGACGGAATGTTGTTCACCCACCGCCATGCCTGCATTGTGGGCAAATACGCTGCTTTCTTGCTGGCGTAAGCTGGTCTGGATCTGGCGTGAGAGACTGGCAACATCGGTTTTTGTCACCTGGTCTGGCAGCAAATCTATGCCGACTGAATTGAGTACTCGCCCATACGCCGCCTGCGCTTCTGCATAAGAGGTTGCCGCTTCGAAACGAGAAACAATGGATCGAGCCTGTGTGCGCAAGGTTTCCAGATCGCTGGTGAGTGAGTTTTCCGAGCCGGCCCGGGAGATACTGGCAAGACGCTGGTCAACCTGGGCGGATTGTTCGGCTATCTGGAAATCATAGCTGGCAAGTTTGTAACGTTCGACCGAAACGCGCACCTGAGTTAATACCGCCATACTCAGAGCCATACGCCGCGCATCGTCGGTTTTGCTACGGGCATCATTGGCATCGCTGATGGCCGGAATACTCAGCAGTTTAAACAGATTCATGGAGACGCCGACGCCGCTTTCAATCCAGTTGTTATTGTAAAGGTAGTCGTTCGAGTCGTAATTAATCCCGGCAAACAAATTCAGATTAGGGAACAGCGAGGCGATTTGCCGTTTAGTTTCATAGCTGTTAATGCGCGTTTTGTAATCTTCTTCACGCAGTTCCGGGCGGCGTTCCAGCGCCATTTGTTCAAGCTTGTCGATATGGGTTGGCGTAGGAGCAAGTGGTACAGGCGTATCCTGTAAAATTAACGGCGTGCCTGGCGGCAGATTAATCAATGCCGTCAGCTCACTTTTCGCCAGGTCCATTTGCTGACGTTTTTCGTTGAGCAATGTGATGGCATCCAGCAACGCTCGTTGGTATTCCAGCCCTTCAACCGGTGGTAACACGCCAGCTTGTTCCGCCACGCGCGTTTTATCCAGCGCTTCGGTTATCTGTGCCGCCAGCGGCTGAGTTTCATTCAGCAGACGCTGTGCACCCAGCGCTCGCCAGTAGGAATCACGGACTTCCTGAACAATATTTTGCAGCACTTTGCGGCGGCGCTCTTCGGCGATATTCACTTCATCCGCCTGTTGTTTGGCGCGGAAATAGCTCATACCGAAGTCGAGCACATCCCATGAGAAGGTCGCGCTGGCAAGATAGTGTTGGCGCTCTTCTGAAGTGGACGGACGCAAACTGACAAGGCCATCCTCGATGCCGACGCTGGTCCCTCCAGAATCGTTATCACGCCAACGGTACCCCGCGTCAGCCATCAGTTTCGGCAGCATGTCCTGCTGTGAAACGTCAAGAAGACTGCGAGACAACGCGGTTTCCATCATCTTCAGACGATAATCGAGGTTGTATTTCAACGCCCGGGCCATCGCATCGGAAAGCGTTAGCGGGCCGTTTAGCGATTCTTGGCCCTTGTACATTTCAGCCCGGTCGCGATTCGCCCGCGCGGTGATTTCACTCTGTGTGAAGGGTTCGGGTTTGATGGTTCCACAGCCCGCCAGAAGCAGTACAGCAATCAGCCCGGTCATCGGTTTAACCCACTGCACTTCACATTTTGAGCCTGATACCAGGACAGATGCACTCATCATCGCATTCTCCTTGTTTGCAGGTGACCTCAGCCTCTACTGGCGAGTTATTGTCGGGATCGCAATCTGTTTAGTGCTTACTGCTGTTTGTCTGCCCAGTGCGGCGAGTTGCGCCGTAAGGGTGACTGAACCGTGTGTTACCGCCTGTTGTTCCCCTTGTGGAACAGGTATTTCAAAAGGTTCACGAAGCGATGCCTGGCGAATACCAAAGGGACTAAACGCATCCCACAAAAGGTTTCTCCCCAGGCCATTACCTTCGAGTGACGGCACACCCCGCTGCTCACGGCTATCGTAATACCAGCGGGTCAAAAGAATACTTTCTAGAATCGGCGTGTCTGCCTGCATAACACCGTAACCATAAGTCGCGAGCTGTTTATCCCACAACCGCTCAGGACTCAGACTGTCACTTTGTAAATCATAGATTAACGGCAGAATAAACAAGCCCGGTTGGTAACTTTTTTGTGCAACTGAGGCAAAATCTGCACCACCGTGATTAAACAAGGCGCTGCCATTTTGATAGAAGAAGTCTTCGCCGCCAGAGGTGACGTTTTGCACCGCGGTCACGCCATAAATGACAATCGTCAGCCGTGCCTGGCTGATACCGCCGTCGCTGTCGACAATCGTGTAGACAAAAACATCGGTGAGGAAGGCGCTCGCATCCAGTGCCGCCAGCCGTGGATCACCTGCGTTTATCTGGTATTGCCAGTTGCCGAAAGCGTCAAGGAAGAGTGAGCCATATTGCCCTGAACTGGTGCCGCCCACGGTACCCACGGCACCTGTGTTCTGTGAAACAACACCCATCACAGCCCCATTTGCTGGTGCCCTGTCTGCACCGATACGGTCATCGTTGAGTACGTTTCCGCTGGCAGAGGTCTGGCCGCTGTCCTGCACAATTTCCGCACTGTTATCGGTAGAGATAGGGTGATCATTCACGACAGTAATGCGAAGATTCCCAATCGTGATGCCGTTCACATCAATATCATAGTCATTAAAGGTTGCAGACTGACCGGGTTGAGATACCGCCCCCCGCAGGACAAACTGGTAGTCGATATACGCCTCGCCTTCCGCAAAGCTGTAAAAAGCTTGCAACGTCATGGTGCCATTGATGGTTTCAATGACAATCGGCGCCAGAGGGGATATCCGCGTAAGTTGTTCGACCGGGATGGTCTGGCCCAGCAAAGTGACTGAGCGTATTGGATTGAGCGCAAGAATATTCAATCTTCCACTGACCTCATCTGTTCCGGGAGCTAGAGGGGTAAGCCCTGCTTCATCAACAACAATTTCAAGCGAAGGGGCGACCAAAATACGCAACGTACTACTCGTCTCCCCACCTTCGTTACCGTCGCTTACGGTATAGATGACGAGTGGCACAAATCCCCGGTAGCTGCTTTCTGGCACGAAAAGATAGCTGCCATCGGCCTGAATGGTCAGACGCCCCACGCCAGCAAGGGTCGCCGTCTCACCGGCGAGGTATTTTGCGCCGTCAACCTGGTACAGGGAAAGATGAATAGGATCCCCATCGGGATCGCTGTCGTTGACGAGCAGGTTGCCGGAGATTTCCGTTCCTTGCGGAGTAATCACTTTTTCATCTTCAACCACAGGCGCGCTGTTGGTGACCTGCACGTTGACGGTAGTCGTCTCACTGACGCCACCGCTGGTGACGGTGTAAGTGTAAGTGTCGTTGCCCACAAAACCGCTGCGCGGAGTGTAGACAATCTGCCCATCGACTAACACAGCGGTGCCGTTTGCTCCGTTGGTCACGGCGGTTATTGTCGCATCCGGATTACTGAACGTGTCGTTGGTTAATACGTCCGTGGTAACAGGCTGACCGGCATGGGTGGTGGTGCTATCCGCTATCGCATCCTGAACCGCAGTCATGTTAATCACTAACAGTCCGGAGCTGATACCCCCGAACAATGTATCGCTGACGGTATAGATAACCACGGGTGCCGTGCCATTCCAGTCAGCAACCGGCGTCAGTGTGTAACTGCCGTCAGCACGCAGCACCAACTCTCCAACACCTGCAAGGGTGACTGAATCGCCCGCCAGCACGATTTGCCCCGCAACAAGGTAGTGTGTGACGACCAATGGGTCGCCGTCGGGATCGTTGTCATTTGCCAGGACATTGCCCGTGACAACATTATCTTCCGGCGTGAAGTTCAGATCCGGGCGCGTAACGGGGCGCTCGTCCTGGACCGCCACCGTTACCGTGGCGGTTTCCAGAATCCCCCCGCTGAGTACGGTGTAGGTGTAACTATCCGGGCCAACATAACCCGTGTTCGGCGTATAGAGTATCTGACCATTGACAATCGCCACGCTGCCGTGAGCACCTTGCGTCACGCTTTCAATGGTTTTATCGGGATTAGAGAATGTGTCATTAGCCAGAACATCTGTCGTGACCGCCACGTTGCCGTGAGTCGTCACATTGTCATTAATGGCGTCTTGTACAGGGGAAATAGTGATGTCCAGAGAAGCCCCTGAGTTGCCGCCAATATTCCCGTCGGTAATCGTGTAGAGAATGGTGGGCAGCGTTCCGTTCCAGTCGGCAACAGGCTGGAAGCTCCAGCTTCCATCGCGGTTGAGTGTGAAAACGCCCATTCCGGCAAACGTCAATGATGTACCTGGAGCATGGGCCGAGCTGTCATCAGTGGTTGCAAATCCGTTAACGAAAATCGGGTCACCGTTCTGGTCGCGATCGTTTTGCAAGACATTCCCCGTCACAAGGGTGTCTTCCGGTGAAGTACTGATATCGGCAACCGCCTGCGGGGCCGTATTCGTGACATTAACGGTGACATTGCTGGTTTCAGTCACGCCGCCGCTTGTGACCGTATACGTGAAGTTATCCAGCCCAACGTAGCCCGGTTGCGGGGTATAAACAATTTTCCCGTCGACGATGGTGACGCTGCCATGTTCACCGTTTGT
The DNA here is from genome assembly GCF_031432975.1 of Buttiauxella selenatireducens. GTDB lineage: Bacteria > Pseudomonadota > Gammaproteobacteria > Enterobacterales > Enterobacteriaceae > Buttiauxella > Buttiauxella selenatireducens. Next base: position 3,050,377 of record NZ_CP133838.1, read on the forward strand.
GGTGGCGGTAATGACACGACCGGCATTTTCAAAGCTGTCGTTTGCCAGCACATCAATGGTTTCAGCAACGCCTGCATGGGTGGCCCCCACATCAGGCTGAATATCGACCACTGGCGTAACGTTCAGGGTTAATGTGCTGCTGGCGGTACCGCCAGTGTGCCCGTCACTTAGGGTGTAAGAGATAACCGGAACCGCACCGTTCCAGTCGGCGACAGGCACAAAACTGTAGCTGCCGTCAGCGCGTAAAGTCAGCGCACCAAATCCCGCGAGCGTGACCGTTTCCCCAGCCAGATGCGTCACGGCATCACCTGATACCGTAAACGAAATGACGCTCAGGGTATCGGTCGTATCACTGTCGCTGTCATTGCTCAGCACATTGCCAGAAATTGTGATGTCTTCGTCCGCCGTTTGGCTATCGGGCTGTGCGACCGGAACGGTGTTCGTTACGGTGACAGAAACGGTCGCGGTTTCCGTCACGCCGCCGCTGGTGACGGTGTAGGTGTATAAATCGGTACCAACGTAATCCGGTGCTGGCGTGTACGTCACCACACCATTACTGCCAATAGTGACCGTGCCGTGCAGCCCTTGTGTCACCGCAGTCACCATCCGGTCGCTGTTCTCAAAAGTATCGTTAGCCAATACGTTATTGGCGGAAGCGGTTCCAGCCTGTAGCGTGATGCTGTCATCGGCGATATCCACCACCGGAACCACCACAATATTCAGCGTGCCGCTCGCCTGAGCATCGCCGTTATCGTCGGTCACAATGTAGGTGATGGTCGGCACGGTGCCATTCCAGTCAGCCACCGGCGTGAAGCTGTACTGGTGGTCGTAACTCATCGTCAAATCGCCCACACCAGGAATAGTGATGGTCGTACTGCCACGATTCTCAACGGCAAATGTCCCGTCCATACCCGCCACCTGGAATGAGAGCACACGCAAAACATCGCTGTCAGGATCGGAGACATTCAGCCCACCGCTCAGCGCTCCACCGTCTTCGTTGATGCTGGCTGGCGTGTCCGTGGTTTGTGGCGGGGTGTTGGTGACGACAACCGTGACCGTGCTGGTTTCGCTAATTCCCCCGCTCACGACGGTGTAGGTAAACGTATCCGTGCCCACAAAACCCAGTGGCGGGGTATAACGCACGGTATTATCTGCAAGCACGGTGATGCTGCCGACGGTACTGCTGTCAGGCGCAACCGTCACAACTGGCGACGCATTGCTAAAGGTGTCGTTACCCAGCACATTAATCACCACAGCGTTATCCGCGTGGGTGGTGGCGTTGTCTGGCTGAATATCGGTGACAGGCAGCACCAGAATTAACAGTATGCTATTCACTTCGCCGCCGTCGTTGCCGTCACTGGTAGTAAACGTGATGGGGTGAACCAGTCCAAACCAGTCAGCTACGGGTGTAAAGGTATATAACCCTGCACTGGTGACGGTGAGCGTGCCTTGCCCCGCTATGGTTACGGTTTGCCCGGCAGCGTAAGTCACCCCCTCCACCGTAAAATCGGTCACCGTTAACGTATCGCTATCTGCATCACTGGCATCAGCCAGCAAGTTGCCGTTCACAATTGGCGTATCTTCCGGTGTGCTGATCAAAGTCGGACTGACTTCCGGCACGGTATTCGTCATCGTGACGGTGACAGAGGCGGTTTCGACAATCCCCCCGCTGGTGACGGAATAACTAAACGTATCGTCACCGACATAACCCTGAGTCGGTGTGTACACCAGTTGGTTATTAACAATGCTCACACTACCGTGAAGCGGCGTACCGACGGCGGTAATCGTGGCATCGCTATTGCTGAAATGATCATTGGCCAGCGCATCAATGGTGACGGCCTGCCCTGCATGGGTGCTCGCCACATCTGACACAATATCGGCAACGGCGCGCACGGTGATATCCAGAGTACAGGCAATCGGTGGATCGCTGGTGTTATCCGCGACGTTAAAGGTGATCGTTGGCACCACGCCATTCCAGTCGGCTATCGGGGTAAAAGTGGCACTGCCGTCAGCCAGAACGATAAAGGTTCCGACGCCCGGAATGACCGCGGTTTCCCCTGCCAGGAATGTGCCCGTGACGCCAGCAATCTGGTAATCCGCAACGTGTAATGGATCGCCATCCGGGTCGATAATGCCCCGTAGCACGTTACCCGTTATCGGCGTGTCCTCATCCGTCGCGGCAATCTGATTCGTCGCGGTAGGCGAATTATTGGTTAACACGATAAACACGGTCGCGGTTTCGGTCACGCCACCACTGGCTACAGTGTAGGTGTAGGAATCACTGCCCACGAAACCACTATCAGGCGTGTAGATGAGACTGGTGCCCGGTCCTTGCGTGACCGTACCGTGCAGCGGCTGAGTGAAGCTGGTGATGGCGCGATCCGGGTTAACAAAGGTGTCATTCGCCAGCACATCTGTGGTGATGACCGTGTTGGCGTGGGCGATGGCGATGTTATTTTTCGCATCGGCTATCGCGTTAATGTGCAAGCCGAAGGTAGCACTCGCCGTCCCGCCCTGATTTCCGTCGGTAATGTTATAGCTGACGGCAATATCGCCATGCCAGTCACCACCGGGTGTGTAGACATAACTGCCATCGGCGTTGATTTGCAACGTACCGTGGCTTGCGGCAAGGGTCACCAGCGTACCCGCCGCGTAAGTCTGCCCCTCCACCGTGAAAGTCGTCAGGGTTATCGCATCCGTATCCGCATCGCTATCGCTAGTTAAGATGTTGCCCGTGGCAGAGGTATCTTCGTTAAGAGTACGGTTGTCATTCACCGCAACCGGAGGTTGGTTGGTGACATTAATCGCCACCGTGGCTGTTTCGCTCACTCCACCGCTGACGACGGTGTAGGTGTAAGAATCCTGGCCAACATACCCTTGCTCCGGCGTGTAGGTCAGCACGCCATTGGTGTAGTCCAGCGTACCGTGCGACGGTTGAGTCACTACGGTAACGGTCTTATCGGCGTTGGTGAAACTGTCGTTTGCCAGCAAATCAGTGGCGTTAATCACCAGAGGGACATCGGCATGAGTACTAAAAGTATCGTTGGCGATATCCACCACGGGGGTCACGACGATGGTGAGCGTAATGGCATTCGACCAGTGTGAAGTAGGGTCAGAATCGAGGGCGTGAACCGTGAGATCGACAAACGAGCCAGAAACCCCGTTCAGCGCCGGGTCGCTGGTATCTGTTGCACGTATTTGCAAGCCACCGGGGATCGGGCCATTGTAATCAGCCAGCGGCACGAAACGCCCAAAGGTCGCACTGGAAAGTACCAGTGCGTGGCTGGCGCTGAGATCGGTTGGAAGAACCGTCCAGTTCACACCGTCAGTACTGTATTCCCAATGGCCTTTCGTCAGATCGGTAGTATCGCCAAAAACGGCGATATAACTGAGCGGGCCGCTGGCATTACCCCCACCCGCAATCGCCGTCTGGTTGTCGATGGCATCGCTATACAGTGGCTGGAAGATTTCCGCAATGGTGGCGGTGGTGCGCGAATCTTCTGCCACAGAAACCGCAATATCACTTAGCGTCGGACGGTCGTTCACATTGCTGACGCTGGTACTCAACGTAATGATTTCGGCACTGAACACCGCCGAACCACCTTTTGCGTTCGCGGCGCTAATATCCACCACGCTGCCATTGGGTGGCACCACGGGCGATGTCGAACTGTCGTTGTTGGTGTTAGTTTCCACCAGCCGCACACCGAGCGTTGCCGGAGTGCCAAAATAGTTTGCCGCGGGGACAAAACGCAGCGCACTCCCCGCCGTCAGGACCAGCGCATTGCTGTCGCTACGATTGCCGACCGCAAGCCAGGTTGTGCCATCAAACGTATATTGCCATTCGCCCTGCGCCGGGTTAACCGTCAACTGGTTAATGGCAATACCGTAGAAAGTGTCGGTACTGGTGCCACCATTTCCCCCGTTGCCGCTGTTATTGACCGTGTCATGGCTGTCGTCAAAGAAGCTGCCAAACAGGTTTGCCACCGTGTTGCCCGTAACAGAAGTACTGAGCGAATCCTCTGTCACGCTGGCGAGTGTTTGCGTCGGTGTCCCTGCCACCGGCGGCACGTCATTGACCGGATTGACGGTAAAGGTAAATGTGCGGGTGGTGATAATCTGTGCGGATGTTCCATCTGCGTAACTCACCGCACCGGGATCTTGCGTTGGGTCTGTAAGATTGGGCAAGGTGACCGGACGTGAGCCAGAGTGCCCGGCATCATTCACCGTGACGACAACGCCAAAATTACCGTTCCAGTCTGCCGCCGTTGCGCTGCCGGGTGTGTCCGGCAGTGTGACGACCAGTGCTGCCAGGCGGCTATTGATCTCGGCAAGCGAGCCGGTGAGCGTTAATGTTCCGCTGCCTACGCCGGTAACCGTGCCGCCACTGCCGCCAGGGGCAACAAACACAAATCCCGCAGGCAGAGTTACCGTGGCGCTCAACACCTGGCTACCGGCATCCACATCACTAAGCACAATTGCTGGTAACGTCACGGTGGCGCTACCTTCATTGGCGTTCAACACCGGCGTGGCACCTAGTTTTATCTGCGCCGGATCGTTAATACTGCTCTGGAAGACGGTGCGGTAATTCACGGTGACGTTCTGCTCAAGCCCGGTCGGAATGAGCGCGTAGGGATCGATAGCCGTTTGCGCAGGCGGCGTGGTTCCACTGCCGCTGGCGGCAGGATTATCGCCCCCGTTTGCGCCCTGCAGCAGGTTGCCGCTGGCATCTCGCAGACGGTCATCAACAATCACTTCAACGTGGAAATACTGGTCTGCATCATCAAGCTGGATGCCACTCATTCTGACCTGCAATTGCGCCAGATAAGCGTTGATTTGCGCGACAGTCCCGGTGATCACCAACGGCGCATCCTCCCCGTTAGAGGGGGGATTCACGCCATCCGGGCTGGTGGACTGAATCGTTACGCCGGAAGTGGTGTTGCCGGACGTAATGTTAATCGCTGAGTTTTGTTGGTCACGATACTGCCCAACGGCGAAAGGTGTACCGTCTTCATGGGTGATGCGTATCGTCACCTGCACAATGTCGGTTTCACCTGCGGCAATGCCGCCGCTGTCACTGATATCAGGATCACCAATCACAAAACCGGGAACCTGGTTACCATTGGGCGCGTTGTTATCCAACAATATTGTATTAGTAGGTGCCGTGACCGTTGGCTTGTCATTCACTGGGATGATGGTTAATGCAACGATAACATCCGCAGGTGGAGTGCCAAGCGCCGTGCCGATGGTCGAACCTGTGGTATCAAGGTGCATCGTGAGCGTGACATCCCCTGCCGCCACACCGTTTTGATCCTGGTTGGCATTAGCAGTACTGAGGTAGGTCAGTCCAAGGCTTGCATCATTAAGCAGCGTTTGAATCGCATTCGCCGTGCCCGTTAAGACCAGCGTGCCACTGTTATCACCGCTGATGGTGACACCGTTCAGTTCGGTCTGAGTGCCTGCACCGCCAATACCGAGCTGGCCTTGTGCAACGGTTAAGGTCAATGTGACGGGCAAATTGAAGGCGTTAGATTCGATATCGCTGACCGTGATATCCCCGCCAATAAACGTTGGCTGATCCTCAAAGGTGGTTTTATCGGTACTACCAATCGCCAGATGACCGGGGTCGTTGGTTTCAGAAGCGTTAATCACCACCTGATTCGCCACCACGTTGCCATTGTTTGGCACTGCGTCCTGATACCAGTTGTAGGTCACTGCATCGACTGGCCCCGGTGGGGTACTAAACGTGGGTGGAACAGGCTGATTAACCGGGCCACCGTTGGCTTCGCCAGTGAGTTGCCCGGTGCCATTACGTAATCGATCGTCGCTCATCACCTGGACCTGGTAAGTCAGGTTACGGTCATTGGGGAACGTCACCGTCAGGCCGCTAAGGGCGCTGTTAATTTGCGCGACGGTGCCCGTCAGCACCAGATAAGCCTGATTGCCACCAGACACCACTAAACCACTCACTCCCGTGACGCTGATAATAATGCCGCTGTAATCACCCTGGCTGAAAACAGAGCCATCGCTGTGCAGCAGGCGAATGGTGGTCTGGAGAATATTCGTCACGTTAGTCGCAGAACCGGAGAGGTCCGGGTCAGAGACAGTAAATCCCCCCACACTATGAACGGTTCCGCCGACGTTAATCGGTCCGGCTGGAGCGTTCACAACGGGGGCGTCGTCTGCGGGTGTGATGTTAATGGCAAAATGGTTATTGGTCTGCTCTTTGTCACCATCAGAAATCGTGAAGGTAAAGCCATCGGCGTTAAGGCCGTTGCCAGTCACGTCATCACCATTATGCAGGTAATAGATATAGCCTTTGTTCAGGTCGTCCTGGGTGAAGTTTGAACCGTTGCCGATGGTGCTGAAAGTGACGCCATCGGTTGATCGCGCCAAAAGCCCGTGTGCCGGAGCGGCGGTTAAGATGTAGTGCACCTGTTCGGCTGTGCTGTCCGGATCGTAGGCTTGCAAACTGAGGCTGGTTATTTTCTGGAAGCCCCCTTCAACGACGGTAACTGGGTCATTAACGGGTGGCCCGCCCACCTGGTTTGGTGCTTCTGGTGGCACAACAATATCCGGGCTGTCAGGCGTGGCGGGCAGCGTCGGGCCATCATTGACGTTGGTGATGATAATCCCCACTGTCGCATTAGTGGCTGAAGGTGCTCCCCAACGGTCAATAGCGGAAACGATAAAACTGGTGCTACGTATTTCCGAACTGTTACTGACGAACCGCAGACCGCTGCTATTATCGCTTTTCAGCAGACTGGCATCGAGTCTCAGGGTACCAATATCAGCACTGGTTATTGTTACCCACGTGGTGCCATTGAAATATTGCAGCACGCCCCCCGTCGGCAGTGACTGAATGACAAACTTCAGCGCATTTGCGCCTGTCGCATCGTTATTAAAAGCGTAGTTGTTGCTCCCATTGAGCAGGACTCCGCTTTCCCAGGGTGAGCCGCTGTTAGCATCATCCGCATCACCGATTTGCAGTTGTGCCGTGGTGATATACACCGTTTCGCCTTCAGCTAACACGGTGGTGGAGGAGCCTATAATTTGCGGTATATCGTTGATGGGAGTGACAAAGACCTTCATCTCCGGATTCCAGGTCACAGCAACGGGATTCCCTTGGGCATCCAGCGTCACCTGCCCGGCGGAAACCGAGAATAAACCGTCAAAGAAAAATGTTTCCCCACCGTCATGCACGATACGGATTAACCCAGCATTCAGGTCAGCCTGGGTAAAAGTACCAAAAGGCACGATGACCGAACTCCCGCCCTGCCCATCACTTTTAAGTAACGTCAGGCCGCTTTGCCCCGATCCACTGCCCGTGCCAAGAAAGGTATACACCACCTGGCTGGGGTCGATACCCTGCACCACATAACTCATGCCCGGTGTGGCATCGGTAATATTTCCAGTGCCAGAAATCGTTATCGAACCCCCTTCTACCAATACGCCATGCGGCGGATTGGCAGGGTTGGTGACATCCGTACCGATGTAGTCAGAGCTTTCGGTAGTGGCAGGGACATTCCACGGCGGCACCTGATCGGGCGATGGGTTTTGTCCGTTAGTGAAGCGGATAAGCGTGATGGTGAACGGGAAACTGGTCAGGCTGCTGCTTGCCGACTCACTGTCCCAGATCCCTCCTTCACGGGAAAACGTACTGCCATCCGGGTTCCAGCGCAGCGCGGTGGAGTGGTCAATAACACGGAAATTAAAGGTGTCCTGTTGCCCGATAAAATCAGCATTCACATACTGGACATAAATCACCCGCCCTTCGATCAGCTCTTCCATGGTGAAGGTATCACCGGATTTCAATAGCAGCCCGTTGAGGGTCAGATAACCGTGTGTCAGACCGGCAGTATCAACAATAAAGCTGACACGTTCAGCCGGTGAATCCACATCAACGCTGGTTAGCATATCAGGCGTCAACGTCACATCCGCAGGCCCTGCGACGACATCGGCATGTAAGGTTGAATCGATGTTAAGCACTGGGTCGTCATCAACAGGCAAAATATTCAGCGTGATGACGCCATCGGTACTGGCAGGCGTTCCGGTACCGCCGCCCTGGTCGCTGATACGCACACCAAATGTATCCTGAGTGATGCCGTCCTCACCGTCATTCGCGTAAGTCAGCAAATTTCTATCTGCATAGGCAATTTGCTGGCCCAGGATGACGGGGATACCGTTAAAGAACAAAGTGCCATGAGCAGGTAGCGTAGTGATCATTAAGGTGAGTTGGGTGTCTTGCGGATCACCACCGCCGTCGGCGGTGATATATAGCCCAACATTGCCCGTGGTGACCGCATTTTGCGGTTGTCCTTCATAAACCCGACCGCCGCTACCGGTGAGTACCGGCGGCTGGTTTTCAGAAGTGATTTGCAGTGTCACGGTGGCGCTGTCAGAACTGGCTATTGGGGTTGCGCCATCATTGACCAGCACAGAAAAACTGTCATTGGTGTTTTGCGAATTCCCGGTTGCCGTGTGGATATAAACCAGCGCCCCGTTGCGTACATCCTGCTGGGAAAAGACCGATCCGACACCGATGCGCGTACCATTGAGTGTCAAGTAGCCATATTGCGGCATCACCGTCAGGCTATAGACGATTTGTGAAGCGCTTTGCGCCCCCGCCTGCAATTCAGGATCGAGTGCCGCCAGTGTTGCTTCGGTAATGGTCGTGTTTGCTCCCACTGTTTCCGGCACAGAAAGCGTGCTGTCGTTCACCACCACCGGATCGTTTGCCGGCGTCACGGTGATATGTGTCGTTGCAGTGTCAGTGCCGGACTCACTGGTGACAGTAAAATCTACCCCGGTGCTCACCGACTGGTTCCCCAGTTCAATATCGCTGGCGGTAAACTTGAGTGTATTAACCCAGGCCTGAGCATCAAGGGCTGTACCCGTAAAGCTAAGGGTGCTGCCTGATGCGGTGCTGCTGATCAGGTTGCCCGCAGCAGGGTTGCTCAACGTGACAGAAACGGCCACTTCCGGATCGGTGGCGGTAATCGTCCAGCCACTGAATTGAGCGGTTTCTGTACCAGGATGTAAAGAGGTAGGTTCAGAAACGACGATATCCTGGGCGCTTGTCGCAATCACAGGGGCTTCCAACAGGCCGTCGTAAGCCAGCGTCAACCCGTGAGTTTCGATAATTCCAGCGTGCGATTCGAGAGTCCAGTCGCCACCAAGCGCAGTGCTGCCGGTTGCATCGCTCGAAGCGGCAATATCCGCATGGCTGTAATCTGCCATACGAGTAATTAGCACAGTGTCATGGAAAGTGATGTCACAGCCGTACAACAAAATATCGCCGTTTTGCGTGAGCTTTTCGCCAAGGCGTTCGAGTTGTTGCTGGTAATTGGCAATCGTCTTATCAGTGAGTTTGTCGCTGCCTAATGTGAGTGAGTCGCTCGCACCGTGACTAATAATGTGTAGGGCTGTGATATTACTGTCATTTTTTAGTGCGTTATTGATTTGCTCAAGACCCGATTGTTGATCATTGAGCACAATCACACGGCTCGACGGCGGCAACTGACTCACCAGCGACTGCCAGTTTTGTACACGGCTATCAACGACATAAACCTGATGGGCAGGAGGGGCATCGGCTGAAGTTTGCGCAACAGAAACCGTTTTTGTTGGCTGCACCGTATTCTCGTGATGCACAGCATCCTGAGGATTATCAGCGTGCTGTGTGGCTTCCGCGACTGCGGCACCATCAAAGAGTTGGCGGGCCTCCAGCGCGAAACGGTGATGGCATGGGCGGCGAGGAAGGCTATTTCTGCATCTGAACATGGCGCATTACTCAGTCAGATAAATGGTTAGCATCCGTTTGGAAAGGTTTTCCCTGTCTTTAAATATATTCGGTGAATTAATTTGTTGCTTGATAACTTTTCACAAAATAGCGGGAGATTAGCAATAGTGACTTGAACGAGATGCCCGATCTGCAATCAACGGAACAAGATAGCGACATCTGGTGCGTAGCGAACAACCCGATCCTCCAAAAAATGAAAAAGTGTTGTTCATTGCGTAGCACGGTAGAAAACGTAAGATAGCGGGGCATTAATACGTGTTGTCTTCATTTATGACGATGTTGTCCGTTAACCAGATACACATTCCCTTGAGAGCTTGTGTGTATCTGGTATTTTTTCCTGTCATCAGATCAGATTATATAGGATATCCACGATGAAAACCGGGAAGGTCATTTCTCTATTTAGCGCAGCCATAATTGCAACGATTATATTAACGGGTTGTGCCGGTTCGGAAAAAAAAGAAAGCACCGGGAATTATATTGACGATACGATTATTACTACCAGAGTCAAAAGTGCACTGTTGGGTGAAAAAAACATCAGTTCCACTGATATCAGTGTTGAAACCTTTAAAGGGCGAGTACAGCTTAGTGGTTTCGTTTCTTCTGAGGACATAGCAAATAAAGCCGTTGCAGTGACAAAGTCTGTTAAAGGTGTGCAGGTGGTTGAGAATGATCTTATTCTGAAGTAACGATTGTCGTTATATAATATCCGATATATTGATTTAATTTCGAGGATATTCTCCTCGAAATTTTGTTCAAAACATATAGCCAGTACCGATTTTAAACCTACCATCTGAGCGATCTTTATCTTCCCCCGTAACTGCGAACCCGCATAGGCGATATCGACCATCAAGCCCGGCAGTGGATCGATCGCCCCCTACCCCATGCATGGCTAAAATGGCGGTACTGTGTCCATTGGCCGTACCCACATCGTCATATCGTTCGACTGCAAGCGATATTCAATCTCCGTGCGTTTATTAACAATGCACGTGTTGTATGTTTTAGTCACCGCAGCGGTCAGAAGTGGAAAAATTGTCGCTATTACAACTAATTACAACACTGGTGACGTAGGGTCGACTTATTTTTACCGTTCACAATATATGGAGCGTGATAACAACAACTCAATATTAAATGCAATTCGTCGTAAAGAATTACAAACATCCCGGCGAGACGTGGTTTTCAATATAGATTACGGAGCTGCTATTTATTAAAATATCAGAGGAAATGCAATCATAAAACCCGTATTGACAACCTACTGCCATTTTGAACTGGTAAAGGCATTAAGTGGCAGGAATTCCATTAATATAAAACATCACCTCGAACATGAGGTATTTATTTATGGTGGATACCTTACTACTAATATAGAAGACGTTAATAAATGTCGTTGTCACATATTTTTCGTTAGCGAAAAAGAAACCGGTCAAATCAATGATACCACCCTTACCGATATATCCATGCTGGAGGAATTCGTAATAACGCTTGGCGATATTTCTCGAACAATAACTATTCGATGGCGATATGCGACCTTACAGCGTACAAACGGATAAAACAACTCCACAGCGCGACGTTGAATCCTGTATTAAATTTTGAAGAATTTCTCAGAAATCATCGTTTCTTTGAACATTTTAAACGTATATCACCTTACAACATATCTTGTATTTTGGATTATATTAAATTTGAATATAATAACTCGGCAACGGATTAGCTTTGTCATCCGTCTCAAGAGACTGACAGAAGCCAGTCTCTGATCAATAGCAACAAAAAGGAGTGGATTGATTACTCGGGCAGGATTTGCCCGGCATTGTACTCCCAATAAGAGCCATCAAAAAGCAGCGTATGTGAACGCATCACGCTAATGGCTTCTTCAAGTTTTCCTTCTGCCGCCAATTGCGCCAGATGGATATGTTCTTTGAATCCTTTATCCAGATGCTCGCTGTGTTTGTGCAGCCGATTACGCAATGCGGTAATTTTAAAATTCAGCGGCGTGTAAGCCTGCTGCAAATATTCACTGGTGCTGAGCGTCAGTAATACCTGATGAAATTCCGTATCGAGGTTGAGATAGTTCACCACCTCACCCGCCTCCAGCGCAGACGTCATTTTCTGCACGATTGTTTTCCATTTCTTTGCCAGCGCCTGCGGTTTTTTAGCAAAAACCAGACGTAAAGCTTCGCACTCCAGCAGACAACGCACATTACACAGATCGGCCATCTCCTCGCGGTCCAGACGAAACACAAACGTTCCCCGCTGGGGCTCGGTTTTCACTAATCCTTCAATCCCCAACTGGAAAAAAGCTTCACGCACTGGGGTACGACTGACACCCAGACGCTTAGCTGTCGTCACTTCCGAAAGTGCTTCCCCCATCTCCAGTGCCCCATTGAGGATCTCTTTACGTAATACATCACAGGTCAATGTCGTCAATGACTTAGGTCGTTCTAACGAAGTTATCTGTTTCATTATTGTTAATTTCCGTGAGTAAAAAGGTTTTATTTTCATCACAACTGGCATACAGTGTGCCACAAGATGAAGGCAAACCCTATGATTTTCATCTTTTAAATTACCCTACACTAAAGGATAAAATAATGAAAAAAGCCTTTGCTATCGCGGTTCTCGCCTGCTCTACCTTCGTTGGTTTTGCGGCCAACGCCGCAGAGTATAACTGGACTTTCCAGTCCAGTGATCAGCCCGGCAATACCGTGTTCAAAACTAAACAGGACTGGGCAAAACAGGTGGAAACCATGTCCGGTGGGCGTATTCATATCGAAATACTGCCAGTTGGCGCGGTGGTTGCTCACAATGAAACACTCGAAGCGGTGGGCAGCGGGTTGCTGACCGGCCACATTACCGATTCCACCTATTTCGCCGGTAAAGATCCTGCCTTCTCATTGCTCGGGAATATGGTAGGGGCGTGGTCTACACCTTACGATTTGTATCGCTTCCTGGAGTACGGCGGCGGTGACAAATTATATAACGAGCTGGAAAATCCTTATGGCGTACAGTTCCTCGGCGCGGCAACACCGGGCCAGGAAGCGCTGGTTTCAAAGAAAGTGATCCGTGGAGTTGCCGATCTTAAAGGGCTGAAATTACGATCGCCCGAAGGGATGATTCAGGATGTCTTTGCCCACGTAGGCGCAGCGCCGGTTAATTTACCGCACTCAGAGGTATACACCTCGCTGGATAAAGGCGTGATTGACGCAGCCGACGCGTCAGCGCTGGCGACCAACGATGAGAATGGCTACAACAAAATTGCCAAAGCGCCGGTCTATCCCGGTTTCCATTCTATGCCAACGATTGAAGTTGCGATGAATAAAGCCATTTATGATGGTTTGCCTGAAGATTTACGCGCCATTCTGCTTACCTCCGTGCGCTGGTTAAGCTGGGAATATGTTAACCGCCTGGAAAGTGCCAATATTAAAGTGGCGGCGAAATTAAGCACCGACCCCAGCGTAAGAATCGTTAACTGGCCGGAAGAGGAACGTATTAAATTCCGTCAGCAGGCGCGCATAACATGGAAAGAATATGCAAAACGCTCCGCTTTCTCTCAAAAAGTATATGACCAGACCACCACATGGCTGAAAAGCCAGGGCAAGCTCTAGCAAAATAATTAAATCAATATTGGCCCACGATTAAACGGGTCACTCCAATCTCCGATAAAACCTGGCTGCGCTTTTATGCGCAGGCATGGCGGGAGTTTGCCTGATTTCTGGAGAATTAATATGGAACACCTTCCTCAAACCGCCGTATTTTCAAAGCTGGAACGCGGCATTATTCGCTTTGGCAACCTGCTTTCAGGACTATTTTTAGTCTCAGTGATCATTGCTGTTTATGAAGTGATTTGCCGCTTTATTTTTGATGCCCCCACCATTTGGGTTCATGAATTAACCGTCTTTTTTTGCGGCATTTGCCTGACCTACGGCGGGTTGTATTGCGTGGCGAAAAAAAGCCATATCAGCATTGATGTGGTCTACAGACTGCTCAAACCTAAGGGACAATATATCCTTGATTTGTTTGTCGAAACCGCACAAATCATTTTCTTTGCCGCATTAAGTTTTGCCAGTTTCATTATGGTAGAAAAATCCTGGCGTTCACCGACAGGAGCATGGCATCTGGAAAATAATGGATCAGCCTTTGATCTGCCCACCCCGGCATTACTTAAAGCGGTGATTTTCTGCTGTGCATTATTAATGTTATCCGTGGCTTATCTGCGCCTGGTGCGATTAGTTCGCCGTGGCCCAACTGTATTTGAAGGAGGCTAGACAATGTCTATTATGATGTCGACGCTACTTATTTTGCTGTTATTGATAGGTTTGCTCCCTACCCGTTTACCGCTGGCATTTCTGACCGGATTAATTGCTCTGGGCTTTGCGTATTTTAATTTTGGTATTCCGGGTATCACCTTATTAACCTCGCGTACTTATTCGTTCCTGACACAATATGTCTTTATCGCCGTCCCGATGTTTGTCTTTATGGCGGCCATCCTTGATCGTTCGGGAATAGCCCGTGACCTGTTCCGTGCGATGCGTGTGTTATCGGGTGATTTGCGTGGCGGCGTGGCGGTGCAAACGCTGATCGTCGCACTGGTGCTGGCGGCAATGTCGGGCATTATCGGCGGGGAAATTGTCCTGCTGGGGATCCTGGCATTACCGCAAATGCTCAATATGGGCTACGACAAAAAGCTGGCGATTGGTACAGTGCTGGCAGGTGGCTCGCTGGGTACCATGATGCCACCCTCAATTGTGCTGATAGTCTATGGCATGACGTCCAATGTGCCGATTTCCGACCTGTTTGTTGGTGCGATTACCCCCACTATTTTACTGGTTGCCCTGTACGCCAGTTACATATTATGCCGGGCGTATTTCTCGCCAGGGGCTGCGCCCACTCCCGCGCCGAATGAAATACCTAAAGCAGAACAGCGAGCAATCTGGCGCTCTATCGCCCTGCCCTTAATCGTGGCGGCGGGCGTGTTGGGGTCAATTTATGCAGGTATTGCTTCTGTCACGGAGAGCGCCTGCGTGGGTGTCGCAGGCATGTTGTTGGCTACTTTTTTCCGCAAAGAGTTAAATCTGACTCTGCTCAAAGGCGCATTACAGCAAACGCTTTCCACCTGCGGGATGATCATCTGGATTGGCGTCGGTGCAACGTTGTTGATTGGCGTCTATAACCTGATGGGCGGCGTCCATTTCGTCAAAAACCTGATACTTGGTCTCGACCTCTCCCCCATCTTAATCATTATCATCATGATGTTGATTCTGGTTCTACTGGGCATGTTCCTGGACTGGGTGGGTATTGCGCTGCTGACGATGCCAATATTTGTCCCGATCATCATTTCCCTCGGTTACGATCCGGTGTGGTTCGGCGTGCTGTTCTGCCTGAACATGCAGATTTCCTACCTTTCCCCACCGTTTGGCCCGGCGATTTTCTACCTCAAAAGCGTCGCTCCCGAAGGCATCACGCTTGGGGATATGTTCGCCAGCGTCTGGCCATTTATCTGTTTGCAAGTGCTGGCACTAAGCTTGCTGATTGCCTTCCCACAAATTGTACTCTGGGCGGTGTAACTATGAATGCCTGTATTCTGCAACCAGCCTATTCAAATTTTCAGGCTGAAGAACAAGTGCTTGCTGCGGCAGGTTTCTCACTCACGACCGCACACATTACCGCTGGCAATCCCTTGCCTGAAGCCTTGATTAACGCGGAAGTGATTTTGATTCGCGACACGCTGCTTGGCGCTGAAGTGATTAACCACCTCACAAAATGTAAAGCCGTGGTTCGCTATGGCGTGGGTTACAACACCGTTGATGTGGACACGCTGACCCAGCGTAACATTATGTTGTGCAACGTACCGGATTACGACACCGACGAAGTCAGTACCCATGCGATGGCGATGTATCTGACGCTGCTAAGACGACTTAAAAGCCGTGACCGCGATGTACGCCAGGGCATCTGGGCAGTGGATGACCGCGAACCGATGTACAGCCCGCAACACAGTGTGCTGGGGTTAATCGGCTTTGGGCGCATTGCCCGCCGCCTGCTTGAAAAAATGCAGGGGTTCAGGCCCGCCGAAGTGCTGGTTTACGACCCTTATGTCGATCTACACACCCTGTCATGCTTCGGGGTCAGGAGCGCGACCGTTGCCGAAATTTGCTCCCGTGCGTCGATGATTTCACTGCATGTGCCTTACACCCCGGACACCCATCACCTGATTGGCGCACAGGAACTGCAAAACATGCGCGCCGACTGCATTTTGCTCAATACCAGTCGTGGCGGGCTGATAGACGAAAAGGCGCTCAACCAGGCGCTGCTTGAAAAACGCATTTTTGGCGCGGGGCTGGATGTGTTCGAGCAAGAACCGATCAACCCCAACTCGCCATTACTGGCGCGCGAGAACCTGATAGTCAGCGACCATTGCGGCTGGTACGCCGAATCCTCGATGAACGACCTGCGTACCAAAGCGGCACAGGAAGCCGTGCGCGTACTGCGCGGACAGCCTCCGCACTCCTGCGTTAACCTCCCAAAACTGAAGGTGATAAATGAAAATTAACCTCTTTGATCTGACAGGCAAAACGGCATTAGTGACAGGCGGCTCCCGGGGACTGGGTCTTGCCATGGCGCGCGGGTTGGGGCTCGCGGGTGCACGGATCATTCTTAACGGGCGCAATGTTGACGCCCTACACCGTAGCGCCAGCGCTTTGTGCAATGACGGAATTGAGGTGCAAATCAGTCCTTTTGATGTCACAAATCCAGACGCAGTCAACCGTGCCATAGCAGAAATCGAAAATACACAGCCTGTCGACATCCTTCTTAACAACGCCGGTATGCAGTATCGCGAAGCGCTGGAGACCTTTCCGGTTGACCAGTGGCAGCGCGTGATGAACACCAACTGCACCAGCGCCTTTCTGGTCGGGCAGGCGGTTGCCCGCGGGATGATTGCCCGCCGTCAGGGGAAAATTATCAACATCTGTTCCCTGATGAGTGAGCTGGGACGTCCAGGCATAGCTCCCTATGCCGCCTCAAAAGGGGCTGTCAAAATGCTGACCCGTGGAATGTGTACCGACTGGGCGCAATACAACATTCAGGTTAACGGCATCGGGCCGGGTTATTTCCGCACCGAGATGAATATTGCGCTCAGTGGCGATCCGGCGTTCTCGGACTGGCTGTGCAAACGCACCCCCGCCGGGCGCTGGGGTGAAGCTGATGAACTGACTGGCGCGGCAGTGTTTCTGGCCTCATCTGCGGCGAATTTCGTCAACGGGCAAATTTTATATGTCGATGGTGGCCTGAGTGCCTGCGTGTGATGAAGGAGATAAAGAGATGAATACAAAGATCATTTTTGGCGCACCAGGCCGTTATTACCAGGGACCTGGTATCATTCAGACCCTTGGGCAACTTGCCCAAGCCTTCGGTGAAAAAGCGGCGGTTATCACCGATCCCCTGGTCGCAAATATGTTAGCTACCGAGTTGACTGAACAGTTGAGCCAGAACGGTATGAGTCACAAGATTTATACCCTGAACGGGGATTTGACCCTAAAGACGGCAAACCAACTGGCTAGCAAGGTCAGTAAATTCCAGCCGGATATGATTATTGCGACAGGCGGCGGCCGCGCGCTGGATGCAGGTAAAGCGGTGGCCGGGCGGCTCGAGTTACCCGTGATAACCGTACCCACCGTGGCTTCTACCGATTCCCCGACATCTAAAGTTTACGTGCTTTATAACGATGAGCACGCCATATCAGCCGTTGAACACCTGACAGAAAGCCCGGCGTTTGTGCTGGTTGATACCGAAATCCTCTCCCGCGCCCCTGCCGACTTGTTGCGTTTTGGGCTGGGTGATGCCCTGGCGAAAAAGTTTGAAGCCCGCCAGTGCCGCAAGGCTCAGGGTAATAATATGTTTGGTGGCCGTCCTACACTTGCCGCCTCCGCCCTTGCAGAAACCTGTTTTTCCGTATTGTGGGAACATGCGGAAAATGCTTTACACGTCGCAGGCACCGGGGAGCCGGATGCCAGCTTTGAAGCGGTGGTTGAAGCCAATATTCTGTTGGCAGGTTTAGGATTTGAAAGCGGTGGATTGTCGCTGGCGCACGGCCTGACGCGTGCACTACCGTATTTCCCTGGGGCTGAAAAAGTTCCGCATGGTTATCAGGTGGCGTATTGCCTGATGGTACAACTTTATCTGGAAGCCGACGGGAAAGAGGATTTCCGCCAGCTCTGGAACTGGCTGCCCAAACTGGGCTTACCCCGCACGCTGGAAGAGCTAAGCGTGCAAATCCCGGATGACCCAACCGTGCTGCGCACAGCCGCCGAAAGCGCGCTGGCAGCACCACACCTGCGCAATTTTGAAAGAGAACTGAGTGCCGATGAAATTGTTACTGCGATGCTGAATGTGGGGATAAAGACATAAGTTACCTAATGCAAAACCCGTAATATCCCTGCGGGGTTTTACGGGCCAAGCCACCGCCCCAGGCTGTCATCACGTTTGTGTACGCAACGCATCACTGCCCGTGCCCCTGAAATGGGCGGTAGTGCAGATTTCCATTGCAATTAAAGTCGCTGGTACTTTAGGAAGAGACGTCCATCACATCACTACTGAGGTGTCTGGTGGATGTTAATATGCAACTCGCGGCTTAACTGCTTGTCAATTCAGGGCAATATCGCGTTCATCGGGTTTATCATTCTGCACAATTTCAATGCTTGCCTGTACGATTGGCAAGTGAATCTTTGGCAAAATGTATACATTGCGGACTCGCTTTTTTCGCACATGAGTACAAGAATGAGTACAAGAATGAGTACAAAAATACAGCACCCATTATAAAACGCATTATTTTCAACACGTTAAAACATAAAGCATGGTTCAACGTCTAAATCCCTTTCATGCCCATGGTATTTGATACGGTGTGCTGACAGATTAAATAATTCAAAATCCACGCAAAAGCGTGGATTTTTTTATATTCTCTCAAGCGCCCCCACAACAGCACCACACATACTTTATAAAATCACTACCGTTGGAACAGAATGGCCATTTATGGACAGATCTAAAATATAAAAAAACTATTAAGTTCAACATTTAAAATCTGCGAGACACAACGAGAAATAAAAAATCACGCCATTTAAATGATTTTATTAAGGCGTCGTTATCATTGACGCAATAATTAGCCAACCCTATAATCCAGAGCTCACTGCGAAAGCCGTCTTCGTCATGCAATTACAATGCACTAACATTAAAAAAACAATGTGCCATTGATGTATTCATATAAGCAACAATAAATAACAGTTTATATATTTTAGCTTCCCTCTTGAGCCTTCTTTAATCACTTTAAAAGAGTACGAATAGAACAATGGTTGATAAAGAGCTCATTCATCATGACGTTGTGCCGCCTTCAAATAAGGGGTTCAATATACAAGGGAAACATCACTGGTATCATTCGATTACCGGAAAAGTGGCAGTTTACTTGATGCTGGGGGTGTTGATTGCCTATGGCGTCGGTTCCGGTGCCGGTTTTTTTGAAGTGAATCGCATTTCTCACGAGCAGTGGTTTAAGCAGGCTGCTACCAATTCACAAATCACCAGTTATATCATTCGCAATATCTACACTTCGGTTTCCGTTAAATCCAATAGCGAAGGTCAGGTCGTCGCCATTGAATCCGAAAGGCCACTATGGGATGACGAAAGCATGATCCAGACGGGTTTTAACCCAGCTGACATTCTCACGTTGGTTTCAACACAAACCCATAATCCAAC